>JAVBOE010000098.1:0-26343 GCA_031550925.1 Bacteroidales bacterium
TTCGACATGACATACTTTTTTCCTGTCTCTAAAGAGCAACACTCATATTACATATTACTATACTATCCTTTAATTAGCACATTACCACATTATCATCTTTCTTTTTGTTTACGTGCTACTCTTTACATTAATTCCAAAAAATATTAACCGAACTCAGGTATATACCTTAAACTTTTTGTATTTTAGCCTCACCAAGTTTTTAATTTAAAGGATTACAAACTAAAATCTAGCTATATGAAAGAAACCAACGAAGAAAAGATTACAGGTTTGCCCGAAAACGCCTATCGGGAGCTGAAGGAAGGCGAAGAGTATAAGCCAATTCTCTCGCCCGATAAAAAATACCCCGAGGTTAACGCTTGGTCGGTTACCTGGGGCTTGCTTATGGCAATTCTGTTCTCTGCGGCAGCGGCATACTTGGGGCTAAAAGTAGGGCAGGTTTTTGAGGCTGCTATCCCTATCGCTATTATCGCCATTGGTTTGTCGGGTGCGGCTAAACGTAAGAACGCGCTTGGCGAGAATGTAATTATTCAGTCAATTGGGGCATCGTCTGGGGTAATTGTTGCAGGAGCTATTTTTACCCTTCCGGCACTTTACATACTCAAGCTGGATGCCGCTTTTTATCAGATATTCCTCAGCTCGCTTCTTGGAGGATTTTTGGGAATACTGTTCCTCATCCCGTTCCGTAAGTATTTTGTGAAAACAATGCACGGTAAGTACCCCTTCCCCGAGGCTACAGCTACTACAGAAGTTTTGGTGTCGGGAGCAAAAGGAGGAAACCAAGCAAAGCTACTTATTATAAGTGGACTTATTGGCGGGCTTTATGATTTTATTATCGGAACATTCGGATGGTGGAAAGAAGTTATATCAACCACTATGATTCCGTTGGGTGCCACTATTGCTGAGAAAACCAAGATGGTGTTTAAGGTAAATATCGGTGCGGCGGTTTTAGGGCTTGGATATATTATAGGTTTAAAATACGCGGCAATAATCTGTGCCGGCTCGTTTGTAGGATGGTTTGTTATTATTCCGCTTATTTCTCAGTTTGCAGATGTTACAGTTACCGATGGTGTTGCTACTATGGGTAATGTTTTTGCAAACATGAGCGCAGAGGGCCTCTTTTCGGCTTACGTTCGTCCCATTGGTATTGGTGGTATTGCCATGGCCGGAGTTATTGGTATTATTCGTTCGTCTGGAATTATTAGAAGCGCATTTGGTCTTGCTGTAAAAGAGCTGGGTGGAAAAACTACAGTCGAAAGCAATGTTAAGCGTACACAGCGTGATTTACCAATGAAAATTATCGCCATTGGTATCGTCATATCGTTGGTGCTTATTTTCTTATTCTTCTACCTAGGCGTAATTAATAACCTTGGTATCGCGCTTATCGCATTGGCTATTGTGGCTGTTATCGCGTTTCTTTTTACAACGGTGGCAGCAAACGCCATTGCTATTGTAGGAACCAACCCTGTATCGGGAATGACGTTAATGACCCTTATCATAACCTCTATAGTGCTTGTATCGGTTGGTCTTTCGGGAACATCGGGTATGATTGCCGCGCTGCTTATCGGTGGTGTTATTTGTACGGCTCTTTCTATGGCAGGCGGATTTATTACCGATCTTAAGATAGGTTACTGGATAGGCTCGAGCCCATATAAACAGCAGACGTGGAAGTTTTTAGGAACGATTGTATCGGCGGCAACTGTTGGTGGTGTTATAATGTTACTAAACGATGCTTATGGCTTTGGCGCAGGAAGCAAGCTCGTTGCACCACAGGCTAACGCTATGGCTGCTGTTATCGAACCTATGATGAGCGGTCAGGGTGCCCCTTGGATGCTATACGGAGTTGGAGCAGCGCTAGCGCTTATCCTTACCATGATCGGTGTTCCGGCGCTTGCGTTCGCGTTGGGTATGTTTATTCCGCTTGAGCTGAATACCCCGCTTCTTATCGGAGGTATTATCAGCTGGTTTGTTACTACACGCAGTAAGAATAAAGAGCTGAACAACGCGCGTAAAGAACGAGGTACACTCATTGCATCGGGATTTATTGCCGGAGGTGCATTGATGGGAGTTGTGAGCGCATTGCTTAAGTTTGCATCAACATCGGAAGTAGGCGAAGCGACAAATTTCTTCGCAGAAATTTGGGAGACTATACTTGGTGGAATCCGCAATGCCATGCTTTGGTTAGAGGAGGCGGCTGAAAGCTGGCAACAAACAGCAGCGTCTGATGTCTTAACGGTAGTAATGTTTGCCGCTATTATCGGCTACTTTATTTGGGACTCTAAGCGGGCAAAACCACAAGAAGAATAAAAAATCAGCCACTACTGGATTTAAAATGAAAAAAACGAATATATTTAAAACACTTGTTGTAGTCTTGGCAATAGCCGTTGGTCTTACGTTTACTCAATGCGGAGTCTCGGATAGAGATGTAGAAAGATACGCAAAACAGCTGAACGAGACAATGAAATGTCCTGTAAAAGTGGACTATATGACCATGCTTGATTCGATATACGCAATGCCGGGAAAGGAGCTTCATTATCATTACACAATAGTAGACCATACGTGTAAAGATATGAATAGCCTTGTTTCGAAGGCGGAGTTTGAAAGAAATATAAGAATCTCTATTCTTGCCCTTGTTAATGCAGAAAATAAAGACGCCAGCTCATTCAGGAGGCTTAAGATTATAATTGTTTCTGAGTATTATGATAAAAATGGAGAGCTATACTCAACGGTAAGAGTCGGACCTAAAGAGTACGAATAATATTACTGTTTTACAATTTTTGGGTAGCACATGATTTATCGTGTGCTACTTTTTTATTTGCACAATAATTTAGCTAACTTTATCAATAAATACTATATTGTAGTATTGTTGATGTATGGTAAGTAGAACAAAAACATAACGCTATGATAAAGCTTCCTTTTTTTCTGCTGGTATTTTTGTTTAACACGCTAGTCCTGTCTTCTCAAACGCTGACAGGAGCTGTGTATGATGAGAAAACAAAAACGCCCGTTTCGGAAGCAACGGTTTACCTCGATGGTACATTTGTTCAAGCAAAAACCGACAGCAATGGTGCGTTCAAACTCAAGGTGGACAAGGTGTTGAACACAAGTTTAATCATTACTCATTTGGCGTATAATACGACTGTGGTTCCAAATCCGTTTAGCGAAAATCCGGATAAAATATACCTGACAGAAAAAGATTTTTCGCTGGAAGAAGCGGTCGTTGTTACAGATCGCTTTACAAGAGAGCAGAAGCTGAAAGCCTTTAGAGATCATTTTCTAGGAAAGGATAAAACGGCTAAGCTATGTAAAATTTTAAACGAAGATGACATACGATTCTCATATAGCTTAAAAGACAAAACCTTAACAGCATCTTGTCATAACCCGATAAGAATAGAGAACAACTACTTAGGCTACAGCTTAGAGTTTAACCTTATGGATTTTAGCGTAAGCTACGGAGATGAAACGTTGAATACACCAAAGCGTTCGTTGTTTCTTGGCACATCGTTGTTTACTGATATAGCACCGGACGATAAGAAATTTGAAAAACGCAGAGCGGATATTTATAACGAATCGAAAAATAGTTTCTTTAAAAACCTTACGGATAATATGCTTGAGCGGTCTAAGTGGAGGGTGCTTAATAAGTCGGATAGAGTTAAGGCAGATAGGTATTTTGGAGTAAAAGATACGCTATCGATGAAGCTGCTTTGCATACTGCCGGGTACCGACATCAGTCAATCAATGCACGGGGTTGACGAACCTGTAGTTGGAAATATATCTGTGCTTTATAATAAGAATAAGGAATCAAGAGTTATTTTCTTTGTCGGCTCTATTTGGGTTGATCAATACGGCAACACAAGCGATGTAGATAAGATTTTATACACTGGAGATTTTGCCGAACAACGAATAGCAAAAATGCTACCGTTAGATTTTACGCTGTAAATTTGTACTGTAGAAAACCTAAACCACTACAATAATGAAATCAAAAGTTATTCTAACCGCTATTTTTGTTACGTTTACCACGCTGGCTTCCTTTGGACAAACCAACGAAGAGCTTGCACTTGAAAAAGGAAGAGAAGGCATTAGGCTAATGGATATGGGCATGACTGCTGCTGCTATCGATCTGCTGGAAGAAGCGCAGAAATTGGATGCTAAGAGTATTCATTATCCTTACGAAATTGCTTTAGCTAACTATATAGATGGTAAGTACGACAAGTCTATAGCAATTCTTTCCAAGCTGCTTAAGCATAAAGATATTCATGCGCAGATATACCAAATGTTAGGTAACAGCTATAGTATGAAAGGCGAGCGGGGAAAAGCAATAAAAGCGTACGATGACGGGCTTAAGAAATTCCCCAATTCGGGAATTCTGCACTTGGAAAGAGGTAATATGGAAATGTTTATAGACGAACTTAACAAGGCGCTAGGCTACTACGAAAAAGGCATAGAGGCTGATCCTGCATTTCCATCTAACTACTATTGGGCGGCAAAGTTACTCTGTGGTTCTTCCAGAAAAGTTTGGGGTGTAATTTATGGCGAGCTATTTATGAATCTTGAGCGAGGCAGTAAGCGTACCGAAGAAATAAGCAAGCTATTGTTCGATACTTACAAGAGCGCGATAACAATAAATGGAGATAGTACAAATATAAGCTTTAGTAAGAGCAATACCATTTACGTTAACCCCAAAGACCTTACATCTTTTAAAATGCCGTTTGGTTTGATGGTATATGAACCTACTATGGCCATTGCTATTCTTGATGAAAAAGAAATCGACCTGGAGTCGTTAAGCAGAATACGCACTAGGTTTGTAGAGCAATACTATAGTCAAGAACATAATAAACGTTATCCGAATGCGCTTTTCGATTATCAGCATAAAGTTTTACAAGCCGGACATATAGATGCATATAACCACTGGATTCTGATGGAAGGAGATAGTGCTGCTTTTGAAGCATGGTACTTAGACCATCGGGAAGAATGGGATGCGTTTATGGAGTGGTTTGCTGAAAATCCCATATCAATAGGCAGAGATAACAGGTTTTATAGAGGACAGTACTAAGGAACGTTTTTATTATCAATAAAAATCATTAAGTCTTATAGTCTATATAATATGATTACCTACGAAAAATACGACCAAGAAATTCATCGATTGTTTGAGTCGGCATACAACACGCGTTGTAATCCCGACAGCACAATAGAAGATTTACTTGAAGCAGCCGGAATTATTGATAATGCGTTAAGCCTTGCTTCCAACATGGAGGTACAAATAGACGACATCGGCACTCAGCATGAGATAATGGTGGATAAGATACGCTGCTGCATCGAACAGCTTGCTATTTACACACGCCTGCTTAAAAATACTTACGGTACTTCGCAGTTTGATGAGCTAAGCCAAAAGCAAGAACAGTATTGCAGGCAATACATGCATATATATTTGAATGTTGATGATGATGAGGTGTTGCTAAGCCAGTATCAGCTCATTCTAATAGCTTACCAGAGCTTAGCGGCCAACTATTTTCGTCGTGGCGGTATGGGCAAAGATAAAGCGCCTTGCCAGCAAGCGATTGATTGTCTTGACGAGGCTATGCTGCTAACCAAAGGCGATAAGCTGCATGATATTCTACAGGCGAACAAGCAGCAAATATTAAACGCAATGAGCTAATGTGAGAATTTGCTGATGTGAGAATGTGATAATGAAAGAAGGTTCTTCAACACCAAAGGAGGCTAGGTTGGGAGTAAAAAGTATCAATATAAAAGTAGTGGAGGACTATAAGAACAAAGACTACTAGACTTAAAGACAAAAAACAAAAAGTTACCAGTCATTTCGACCGAAGGGAGAAATCTCCTCAACAGTCGCAAACTGCTAGCTAGCGCACTTTGCAAAAGTCCCCTTTAGGGGATATAGGGGCAAATGCACTGCTGCTTAATTCAACATACTACTTCTTTTCAGGAGATTTCTCACTTCGTTCGAAATGACATTATAGTTTTGTTGTCATCGCTTTACAATCTTTTCATTTTCACATTTTCATATTGCCACATTTTCACATTTCTTTTACACCGTTATCCCCATGCTCTTCATTAAAAAGTAAGCGTTTAGATTTTGTGCGATACCTTCTTGCAGCTGGTACGAGAACGAGAGCTTATCGCCATCTATATCTGCCTCAAAACGATAGTTGCTTATTTCTTTGGGAAATTCGTTATACAAAGTAGCCAACACTAGATCGTGGGTGGCAACAATACCGCACGTTTTATAGGAAACGAGCTGCCTGATAAGTGCCAGCGAGCCTTTTTGTTTATCTACCGAGTTAGTTCCTTTCAGTATTTCGTCAAGAATAATAAATAGCTTCTCTCCGCTCTTCAGTCGGTCTATAATGCTTTTCAACCGTTTCAGTTCAGCATAAAAGTAAGATTCATTAGCAGCAAGCGAGTCGGATGTTCGCAGGCTTGTAACCAGCGAAGCGGGATATACGGTCAGCTCTTTTGCAAACACCGGCGCACCAATACAGGCAAGCAGGTAGCTAACGCCAACAGTTCGCAAATAGGTACTTTTACCTGCCATATTTGCTCCCGTAATAATCATAAACTGCGGCGCTTCCGTAATCGCTATATCATTACAAATACATACATCTCTATGTAGGAGAGGATGACCTAGCGCTGTGCCTTTCATCACAAAGTAGCTGTTAGCAATCTCGGGGTAAATGTAGGTAGGGTGGTTGAAAGCAAATCCGCCTAACGATAGCAACGCATCAAAACTACCAAGTACATCAAGCCATTGTCCTACCTCGTGTTTATAAGTTTTTCTCCACTTTTCTATGGCGAGTACAATGCGTATATCGCGCATAAGAAAGATGTTGAGCGTGGCGATGAGCATATTTCCACGCTGGTCGAGGGCGGAGATTTGTTGCGACAGCTGCTTTATAGCATCGGATGCCTTTGTGCCTGTCCTCTCCAGCTGCTTCTTCAAATCAACTAAAACGGATGACTTAAATGACGATTCCTCAACCATTTCTATCAGGTGCGAGTAAACGGATAGCAGCTTATCTGCTTTATCTGTTTCGGCATGTAGTTTGTTTACGTATTTTGCCTTGCTGTTGGCAAAGAACATGCAGAAGAGAAAGAAAAGCACACCAACGGCAACAGGAATTGACGTAAAAATGTATAAGCCGATAAGAGCTAACCAAAGTATAGGGATAACCCAAATTGCCAGTTTCCAGAAAACACGGCTTGTGAGAACCGTTTTAGAGCCGATTAAATGCTCCAGTTCCAACGCATCATTCTGCTTTGTTTTTTTGGTTTTGCCTGTAATGTAGAAGTGCTGCCGAAAATCCGTTAAAGTAGCCAGCTCTTGTATGGCATTTTGCCTGTCGATGATTTGCTTTTTATCGGATAGCGGATTAAGCATCCATTTTGCCAGCCTTTCTGTTCCTTGGTGGGTAACGGTTCTATTTAAGGATTGAAATAACGATTGTTCTCCGAATAAATCAAGGTCGAGGCTGAATGAATGCTCTACTGACATTTTTGACGGGGCTCCATCAAACGCAGAAAAGTTGTAGTCGAGAGCCGACAGCTCATCTTGGCAAAGCTTTATAAGCGCGTTAGCATAAGTGCGCTTACCCGACAGCTTGCTGTCCCAAATCATAAGCGCGACAAAGGGGATAAGGTAAGCAGCTATGGTTAATGTTATTATTTCCCATCCGGATTTCGGTAGCAAAATAATGGTAAGAATTGCAGCCAGCACAAGTATAAGCCTGATGGTGCCAAGCGAATATATTTTCTTGCTCAGCTGTTTTACTAAAACGCTGTTTTCTTGTACAACCTTATTGTAGTATGCGTAAACTTCTTGTATTTGCATGGAGGACTATTGCCATATGTGAAATTAATCTACTGAAAATAATATGCCTCTAACCAACTTGAACTATTATAAACTTTATAAGATAAGAAATATAGACGCCATGCTTATTTAAAGATATCATAAGGAAATTGGGGGTGTTTGTAATTTTTCATGCCTGAAAAAGGAACAAGGAAATCAACTCGACAAACAGCCGAAACATGAGGGTAAGAGGGGATAAACATTATACCTTGTTCGGTAAAGTACCAGTCGGGAAAATTCCATACCCATAGTTCTTCATATTCGCAGTCCTCTCTCAAACCCTCATTTTTAAAACCTTCACCCTCATTAATAATTTCCATTAATTGTGGTGCAAAGTAGCTCACACGATAATCAGAGAAAGCGGTAAAGTTGCTTTGCTTTTCGGTAGTAACAGTTTCGTCAAATGCCACTATTTCGTCAATCCCATAGCTTTTGCCGTTGTTTAAATCAATAAGAAAACCTGTGGTACCCCAATCTGGATAGGGTCCTCCGCAATACCATGAGGCGTATAATGCAAATCCCAGCAAATCGTCAGTCAAATAGCTTATATCAGTGGAAAAGTCCATTGACCCGCCTCCATGAGACCAGTCGAACGAGCACGATAATGCATCAATAGCATTTGATATATGCAGCCCTGCCAGTGTGTTGTTGGCAACATCTGCGTTAGAAAAATCATTTCCTAACCTGAAAAACGAACAGCCGCTATGCTCTTCATAAAACCAGCGAAACTCTTTTCCTTTATAGCTGCTTGTTTTTTCTTCTCTAAAGCTGAAATAGCTGCTGCGTATGTAGTCGAAAGGGGAAAGCTGTTTTACAAAATTCAGCTGTGCAAAAGGATGCTTGACTGTATCTATGCTAACAGGGTATAATGTTATATCCTGCTTTATTGTATTATCTTCCCAGCTTCCTTTAAAAATATTATTGGGAGTTTTTGTCAGTACAAATCTTTCTTTGAACTCGTCAACATCAGACGCAAAGTATAGCGTATAAATACTGTCTTTTTCTCCTGCTAAAGGGATATTTTTAAGAGACGACTCGTAAAAGTAGCAAGCATTTATATATCCGCTTTCATACTCTTCAATAAGCATGTAAATTTTATCTTTACCAATTGTGCTTTCAAGTACATGGTAATCGTCAGAAAATGCACTTGTAGAAAGTAAAGACAAAAGCAAAAGAAAAGAAAACCTCCTCATAAGATTAGAATTTAAGTATCCTGCTATAGCTAAATCGCTTGTCAAACAGCTCGTATGTTATACCCATCCAATTACGAGCAAAGATAAGCTAATGCAAGGATATAATATAGAAAATTATCTGTAAATTTGAACACTGTATAGAAATATTAAGATTTGAACAGAATTATTAAAACGCGCTGAAATAAAGACCGTTTTGATCCAAGAAAAATCTTCAAACCCACATAAAACCTACAAAATAAAAATAACAGCTATGGAGAATATACTAGACAAATTTATTAGGTACATTGCCTACGATACCCAATCAGACCCTGAGTCGGAGAGCCAGCCTAGCACACAAAAGCAGCTGGTACTGCTCAATGCTCTTGCTGAGGAACTACGCCAATTAGGACTAAAAGATGCCGCTATGGACGAGTACGGCTATGTTATGGCCACCATCCCGTCTAACATTGATAAGAAGGGGCCTACCATCGGGTTTATAGCCCATGTGGACACAGCGCCGGATATGAGTGGTGCCAACATTAAACCTCAAATCATTAAAAGTTACGATGGTGGCGATATAGTGCTCAACAAAGAGTTGGGGCTAAAGCTGGCAATAGCAGACTTCCCTGAGCTGCCTATGTACAAAGATCAAACCATTATTACCACAGATGGCACAACCCTGCTCGGTGCTGATGATAAAGCGGGCGTTACCGAGATTATGTCGGCGGTGGAGTATCTGATGGCGCATCCCGAGGTTAAGCATGGCGAGATAAAGATAGGCTTCACCCCTGATGAAGAAATAGGGCGTGGCGTGGATAAGTTCGATGTCAAAAAATTTGGTGCAGATTACGCCTACACCTTCGATGGAGGTATGGTTGGCGAGCTGGAGTACGAGAACTTTAATGCGGCAGGAGTAAAGATATTTATTCAGGGGCGGAATATACATCCGGGGTATGCAAAAGATAAAATGCTAAACGCTATCCTGATTGCAATGGAGCTGAATGCTATGCTGCCCGTTAACGAACGACCCGAGTTTACTACAGGCTACGAGGGTTTCTTCCATGTAACACGCTTGGATGGAACGGTTGAGAACGCTACGCTACAATACATTATCCGCGACCACGACCGCAAAAAATTTGAAGATAAAAAAGTGCTGATGCAACGTTGTGTGGAGTTTATAAACCAACGTTATGGCGAGGGCGTATGTAAGCTGGATATGAAAGACCAATACTACAACATGCGCGAGATGGTAGAGCCCCACTACCATATTGTAGAAGTCGCGTTCAAAGCAATGCAGATGGCAGGTGTAGAACCTATCGTGAAACCTATACGTGGCGGTACCGATGGCGCGCGCCTTTCGTTTATGGACTTACCTTGTCCTAATATATTTGCAGGTGGACATAACTTTCACGGTAAATACGAGTATGTTCCGCTGGAGTCGATGGAGAAGGCAAAAGAAGTCTTGCTTAATATTGTAAAGCTATACGCAGAAGTGTAGAATAATACTTAGCTTAAGTTGCAGGTTTGTCGCCAAGAGGATGTATCAAAAGTAGTTTAGCCCCGTTGGGCTGAGGCTCCTGCCTCAGTCCGTTTATTATTTCAGGCTACAGCCTGAATGCATACCTCGACTTAGGCACAGCCTAAGCCGAACGAAGGGACTTTAAACCAGCAACTTCGGAAAGTCCCTTTCTGGAGATTTAGGGGTAACATAGCACGCTTTCCATTATTGTGCTTCGTTCAGCATTCTACAACTATGTGTCTCTATGTGTTCTATGTGGTTTATTCCTTCAAGTCTTTTATTTCAGCTCAATTTCAGTTTTTATTTTGTACTTTGTAAAAAATAGCAAGAGATGAAAATCCTGATTATTGAGGATGAACCTTCGCTGAGAGAGATAATGCAGCGTTTTTTAGAGAAAGAACGCTATGTTGTAGAAACAGCGGAAAACCTCGGTATCGCAATGGAAAAAATAGCGATGTACGACTACGAGTGTATATTGCTAGATATCATGTTGCCTGATGGCAATGGCTTAACATTACTGCAACAGCTGAAGGAGATGCGTAAACAGGAAAACGTTATCATTATTTCTGCTAAAGATTCTATAGAAGATAAAGTTGAGGGGCTGGAGCTGGGTGCGGACGATTATTTAGCTAAACCTTTTCACCTTGCGGAGCTTAATGCTCGTATCAGAAGCCTTATTCGCAGAAACCAGCAACACGGAGAAAGCTCAATAGTACAAGGCAATGTAATGCTGCTGCCCGATAAGTATGAAGTATATGTTGATGGTACATTGCTGGAGCTAAATCGTAAAGAATACGATATACTTTGCTACTTTATGTCGCGACCCAACCATCTGGTTGATAAAACGGTGTTGGCTGAGGCTGTATGGGGCGATCACATTGATCAGGTGGACAGCTACGATTTTATCTACGCCCAAATAAAAAATTTACGTAAAAAGTTGAAAGATGCCAATGCTAACATTGAAATTAAGGCGGTGTATGGCTTTGGCTATAAGTTGGTAACAGAAACAGAATGAAGCTGATTTATCGGTTAATATCACAAATATCTATTACACTGCTGGTTCTTATGGCAGTGTGGGCTACCGCGTTTTACTTTATCATAATAGATGAAGTGAACGATGAAACCGACGATACGTTGGAAGACTATTCGGAACATATTATCACTCGCGCGCTTGCGGGAGAGAGCCTACCATCGAAAGATAACGGTACAAATAACACATACTATCTTACCGAGATTAGCGCGGAGTATGCTGCTACACACGAGCCTGTTCGCTACTTTGAAGAGATGATATATCTTGAAGCAAAAAGGGAGACAGAACCGGCACGTATTCTTAAAACAATTTTTCGCGATGCTGATAACCATTACTATGAATTAACGGTAGCCATACCAACCATAGAAAAGAAAGATTTACGAGAAGCTATTCTAACATGGATTGTTACCCTCTATGTAATCTTGCTATTTGTTTTAATTACGTTAAATATATGGCTGATGTACCGCAGCTTTAAGCCCATGTACGCGTTGTTAGAATGGCTTGATAATTTCTCGGTAAATAAAAAGCTGGAACCGCTAAAGAACGATACTAAAATTAGTGAATTTAAGAAGTTGAACGATGCTGTACTACGCAGCGCGGAACGTAATGTAGAGATGTACGAACAGCAGAAGCTGTTTATCGGTCATGCTTCGCATGAGATGCAAACCCCCTTGGCTATTTGTCAGAACCGGCTTGAGTTATTGGCAAATGATCCGGATATTACTGAAAGTCAGCTCGAAGATATCCTGAAAACAAAGCAAACGCTTGATTATATTGTTAAGCTTAACAAAACCCTGTTGCTCCTTACCAAAATAGAAAATAGCCAATTCCCGAAACAACAAGAAATTGTAGTAAACGATTTGCTTAAAAAGCTTATTACAGATTATACCGAGGTTTATGAGTATCAAAATATTCAGCTTTCACTTGCCGAAGAGGCTATTCTAAAAGTAAACATGAACGATGCTCTTGCTACTGTTTTATTAGGGAACTTACTGAAAAACGCTTTTGTCCATAACTATAAAGGGGGGCATATCAATATTCATATTACCGCTAAGGGAGTCGATCTTTCTAATACATCAGAAATGGGACTACTCGATTCTTCAAAAATTTTTACACGGTTTTATCAAGGAGCAAAAAAAGAAGGTTCCACCGGGCTTGGGCTTGCTCTTGTTGCTTCTATATGTAAGCTTTATGGCATAGCTATTCGCTATTGCTATAAAGATAAGGAACATCATTTTATGCTTATGCTATAGACCATACACAAAAAGAAATATGAAAATGTGGTAATATGCTAATATGATAATGAAGAGAAAGGATAGCGATATATGGAAAAGACACAAAAAATTTGTCCCGTTAGGGACAACATATTGGTAGAAATATTCTGAGCGAAGATGGGTTGCGTGCCGTTAGGTACGCAATTACTTTTTCATAACGATTCTCTGATAAGCGGCATTGCAAATGCCGCTTACAACATATCCGAATTATAAATTCGGATTACACCGTAGTAAATACAGCAAACAATTTTACACAATTGCAAATTGTGTGGTATTATAAGCGGAATTTGCAAATGCCGCTTATCAGAGCATGTCATGTCGAACGAAGTGAGACATCTCCTGATTCAAGGAACTACTACCATTGAGGAGATGCCTCACATTATTTGGCATTGCGTTATAATCTTTGTCGTATCATAATAAAAGTTAATCTTCCCGCCTTTTCATTAATTCTAAAACTTATTTTAATAAGGGTTTGTTTTATTATATGAAATATAAAAACAACGTATTTCATACTCACAGGTCTTTATACATTAAAAACATTACGAAAGAATTTAAAGTGAAGCAGTGGAAAGGTTATTTCTAATACTAACGAGCTTAATATTGATAAGCATTGCTTGTTTCGCATTTCAAGTTTATTTCAGTTTTGTGTAAGAATTTTGTCGCAGAAGCTTATAGTATTAACTAAATAAACAAAACTATGAAACGGTTATTTTTATCACTAGCATGTCTAGTATTTATGAGCACTGCGGCTTTCGCAGACAAAGATGTAGCTATCACTACAGAACAGCTGCCACAAACAGCGCAACAGTTTATTAAGCAATATTTTTCCGACACTCAGGTGTCGTATGCAAAGATGGAGTCTGAAATGTTTGATAAGAGCTATGAAGTAATCTTCGTTAACGGCTGTAAAGTCGAGTTTGACGCTAAGGGCGAATGGAAAGATGTGGATTGTAAGTATGCAGAGGTTCCTGCGGGAATTGTTCCTCAAAAAATTCAAGAGTTTATTGCAAAAAATCAGCCTAATACTAAGGTTGTTGAAATTGATAGAGACAAAAGAGATTACGAGCTGAAGTTAAGCAATAGAGTGGAGCTGAAGTTCGATCTTAAGGAAAACTTTATGGGTTATGATGACTAATAATAGCTAGCCATAAGTATCCTTTAATAATTAAAAGATCATGAAAACAAAATTACTACTACTGGCTGCGCTACTTTTAGGCTTAGCAATAGCTGGCTGCAGCGATGATGATAATAATCCTAACCCGGGAAATCCCGCTGTAGAAAGTGCGTTTGTGGAGAAATATCCTGGTGCTGTTCGTGTGGACTGGGAGATGAAAGGAGCTTACTATATTGTCGATTTTTGGCAGAATAATCAGGAACTGGAAGCATGGTTCGGCGCAAATGGAGAGTGGTACTATACCAAAACGGATGTAGCATTTGATCAGTTGCCTGAAGCTGTAAAAACAGCTTTCAACCAAAGCGAATATGCAACATGGCATATTGACGACATAGATATGGTTGAGCGTAACGGAATGGAGGCTGTTTATGTGTTGGAGGTAGAGCAAGGTAAACAGGAGTATGATTTGTACTATACGGGCGATGGTACATTGGTGAAGGCTATTGTTGATACAGACAACAATAACAGCTATTTGCCGACAGACTTATCCGCAAGTATCAACTCATACATAGCCACGAACTACCCTAGCGCAAAGATTGTAGAAGTGGACGTTGAGAAAAACGGAAATTACGAAATAGACATTATTAACAACGGAAAGCACCTTGAACTACAATTCACAACAACAGGTGATTGGGCATATACTAAAACCGAAAATTTGTTACAGAGTGAGGTTCCGCAAAATGTTCTTACCGCAATACAAAGCTCATATAGCGGCTATAGAATAGATGATATCGATTACTACGAAACACCTACAGACAGCTACTACTTTTTTGAACTGGAGTCCGGTTCAATAGAAGTGGATGCCAAGGTAATGCTAGATGGTACAGCTACAGAAGTAAGTCGTAGTGTAGATTAAAGCAGTAAAACGTTACCCAGAAGCGAAAGTAATGCGTCATGTCGAACGAAGTGAGACATCTCCTGAAAAGCAGCAGCACGCTGAATGAGGAGAAGTCTCACTTTGTTTTATATGATAAATTTCAACATGCCATTCTCACATTTTTACATCAACAAATTACTACATTTATTTTTCCGCTTATCTTTGTTGTATTAACCATTAAATAGCTACTTATGGATTTAAACATGCTATGCCTGTGTTGTTTGTAAAAGACGCGCAAAAATCGAAAGCATTTTATGCTGATCTGCTGGAAATGCCTACTCCATAGTTTCATTTAGCCAATAACGTAAATCGTTAAACCCAATATCGGATGGCATTCGTTTGCCGTTGCAGAATGTAGTTGGGGTATGAGTAATCTTTGCTTCCTTACCCCATTTTAGCTGTTTAAGTAGCAAATCCCTATCTTGTTCATCATTTGATATAGGAAAAGACTTTCTCCACTCCTCCAACTTCATACCGTTGTACCATTCTACCAATGCTTTTTTCGTTTCCTCTTGGCCGTGTGTTGCGGCATAGCTAACAAAATATAGGCTTAGAATTGCCCGATCACTTTCTACATCATCTTCATTTCCTACGAAACGGATGCGAACCTGTAAACCCTCAGGAAATATGTCTAGCAACGGTAACAGCTCATTAATAGCCTTTCCGCATGGCCCGCAGTAGGGGTTGATAACCTCTGTAAATACTACCTTCGGATTTGGGCAGCCAAGTATAATATCGCCATCGCCATTGCCCATATCCTCTACCTCAACGCTTGCCATTGCCTGAGATATACGGTTGGGATGTTGGCGCAGCTGATGAAATTTATAGTGTTCTTCCTGTAACGCTTTCCTGTCTTGAATAAGCTGCTTGATAGACATCCAGGCACCGGCGACCAACATGAGCACGCCCACTACTAACCCAACGGCAAGAATGCTTACAACAGAGAAGCTGATATAACCGAGAGCCCAGTAAACCGCGGCATCTGCAAGCAGCATTACCATTACACCTAAGCATAACGGACAATGTGCTTTTACAACAAAAGTCTGGTAGATTACAGAAAAAAGAACAAAGGGCAAACAAAACAAAGCTAAGAGCGATAAGGTTTGCATACCCGATACATATAGTTCACTGCCCGAAAACGAGAATATGATTGAGCAAAGCATTACGCTAACAAAGTACCCAAGTCCTACATCGGCCAGCTTTATATCTTTGGTAATAGACGAAGCTTTAGAATGCATTACCTTTTCGCAACCATGGCTGGTAGTCATCGAGCATAGCTTTTCTGCCACAGGTAGCTTAAACCCTAGCTCTGTTGCTGCTAGTAGGATGGCGAAAAATAGACCAACGAATTTAGTTAGCAGCATTAGCGAGAAGTTTAGCACGTTGTTGCTATAGCAACAAGCTAACCCTAACAAGCAAGTAGCACCTATAATTGTAGCGGTGTAGTAGAAATTTTTACGTTGTTTTTGTTTTATATTTTCGTTATAGTTTTTTTCGCCGATTGCATCTTCGGTTTGAAAGATAAGCGTTATGCCTTTCCATTTTTCGCTAAATGTCTCAAGCCTTTCACCTCCTATTTTTTTACCATCAGATGTGTATGAGATGCCATACTCGCCAACGCATACTACTAAAACAGGGTAGTTTTGACCTTTTTCTTCTAAAAAGATGATAGCATTTGCTTCTTTTAAGGCGTCGCGTAGCTGATCGATGCTAATGCGGGCGCTCATAGTTGCCACTCCTAGTGTTCCCAGGTAATCACTTATAGACAAAAGGCTAGGGTAGTGGGGATGAGAAAGCAGCTCTTCTTTTATACCTCTCATGCTGACTTTTACACCTTGCTTTGGGAGCTCATTGTAGAGTAACTTTATAATATTGGCTTGTTGTAACGACATATATACAGAGATTGGTTATGTGAGGTATAGAATATTGAAAGTGCTATTTTTTAAAGTAGTTTAGTAAAATAATACCGACGCAAATTAATAAAATATTAGATATATAGGGTCTGTTATTTTCAAAGAAGGCTTTAAAAAGGTTAAATCTCGCTCTTTGATAAGTTCTTGCATATCCCTCTACCACAGGTTTCACTCTCGCTGGGCTGAGGCTCTTGCCTCAGTCCTATTATTCATTCAGGCTTAGCCTGAGCCGAACGGAAGGGTAGTGGGTGAATGGTGCCTAGCCAAACGTTAGGTATTGTATATTAACAAATGGTAATACCACGTTTTTTCATGGTGTATTCTAAGTAGCTCTTTTTGGGTTGTGGAGCCTTTAATCTATATGCTTTCTGTTGTCCGTTTTCAAGGTCGTATATGGTTAGCTCATACTCATTGTTGTAGCTATAAGCAGTTAGAATAAAGCAGTCATTATTCTTCCAGAATACACCATCCCGAAACTGGGTACCTGTAAACAAAAACATTCTGTCGGAGCGCCTGTCAAGGTCAACAAGACGTATCTCCTGACAATCATCCGAGCCTCCGCAGTACCATTTGCCATCATCTTCTTGATATACGAGGGTTGTTTCGAGCAAGTTGATATAACGCCTTTTATTGGGCGAATAATCACGCGATTGTGGCGTATATTTACCATGAAAATCGTCCTCAAACTCCCGGTAATAAAGACTCAGCGTATCATCGCTTGTAAGATAGCCTTCGGCATTTAACGGGTTTGTGTAAGCTAAACGGAACTGTGCTAAATCAAGACCAAAAAAGTTAAGCCACTCTTTTAGTACAGGTTTCAGCTCTGCTACTTCTGCCGCTGTAATAAGTGGTTCTGCGAGATAAGCCAAGCTATCCCGAACAAAATTTGCACGATTTTCTTCAGTCCATTTACGTTGGCGTTGCTCACGCTCTATGGAGTCTTTTGCCTGCGCCAGACGAATGCTATCTTGATATTGGAGACGAAGTTCCTCTTGCTTTTTTTCATAAGCCCGCATTGCATCGCTTAGCTTTTCCTGCTTCGATTTACAGGATATGCAACAAAGGCTGATTAAAATAATGCTAAGTATATTTTTCATTTGTATCATGTATGCTAACATAAAAAATAAAAAAGACATCTCCAAATTCAGCTTGCTGCTTTTCAGGAGATGTCTCACTATGTTCGATATGATGTGGTGTTTTTCGCAATACGCAAATCACACTACGCTGCACCTTTTTTAGCCCCCCTTGGGGGTTGGGGGCTTTACTCTCTTTTCAGCTTCTTAGCAAGTAGCGGAATAATCTTATGCACATCGCCAACAATACCTAAATCGGCAGCGTTGAAAATAGGGGCGAATTTATCCTTATTTATAGCGATGATGTATTCCGACTCCTCCATGCCCGCAAGGTGCTGAATTGCGCCCGAAATGCCCAATGCAAAGTATAGATCAGGGCGAACGGTCTTACCTGTTTGTCCAACCTGCACATCGTGACTCATAACACCTGCGTCAACCATAGCACGGGATGATGATACTTGGGCGTTGATAGCCTTGGCAAAATCCTTAAGCATGTTGAAACCTTCGGCGTTACCAACACCACGTCCACCCGATACCAGTACGGTTGCTTCAGTAATATCGATTTTTGCTTTTTCGGCCTTAACGGTTTCCAGTATGCGAACTTTAAACTTCGATTTGTCAAATGTTATCTTTACTTTTTCCACTTCGCCTTTACGCTTGTAGTCGCGCTCTTTCTGGCGCATCACTCCCGGACGTACTGTTGACATCTGCGGACGATGCTCCTTACAAAGAATAGTTGCCATAAGGTTACCGCCAAAAGCAGGACGGGTCATCATAAGACCTCTATCCTCGCCAATTTCGAGGGAGGTACAGTCGGCTGTAAGCCCTGTATGTATGCGTCCCGAGATACGCGGACCAAGATCACGGCCAATAGTAGTTGCACCTATCAGCACAATACTGGGTTTGTACTCTTGTATAACCTGTGTTATGGCTTGCGCATATGGTTCGGTAAGGTAATCTTTCAGCTCCGGATAGTCTAGGTAAAGCACTTTATCGGCGCCGGCAGCAATCAGCTCGGGGATTTGCTTGTCTAAATCGCGACCTGCAAGAATAGCGCAAACCTCTTCGCCAAGTACATCGGCCAGCTCTCTTGCCTTTCCAATCAGCTCGTATGCTACGTTCTGAATTACGCCCTCACGCTGTTCGGCAAAAACGTAAACTCCTTTATATTGTTCTATATTCATTTTTCAGGCAGATTAGATGATAAACTTCTCTTTTAGCTTCTCAAGGATAATTTCAACCGCTTCTTCGGGACCAACCTCATACAGCTGACCCATTGCTTTCGCACCTTTAGTAAACGATTTGGCAACACGGGTAGGAGAGCCTTTAAGACCCAGCAGCTCTTCATCTACTAAGTCGGCAATCGTTTCGTAGCTCCATTGCTCAACCTCTTTGTCGAAGGCCTGCATAATACCTTGCACGGTCATATAGCGGGGTTTATTAGCTGATGAAAGAACGGTAAGCAGACAAGGCATTTCTACTTCAAGACGTTGGTAACCGTCTTCTGTAGCCTTACGAATTTCTAACATTTTGCCCTCTTTCTTCTTCAAATCCTCAACATAGCTGATTTGTGGTAAGTCCAGCTGCTCAGCAATCTGTGGTCCAACCTGTGCGGTATCACCATCAATCGCCTGACGGCCTGTGATGATTAGATCGTAGCTCAGCTTCTTCAATGCGGCTGCAATGGTGTAAGAAGTTGCCCAAGTATCGGCACCTGCAAACTTGCGGTCGCTAAGAAGTATTGCCTTATCGGCGCCCATTGCGAACGCTTCTCTCATAATAGCATCAGCCTGTGCAGGACCCATAGAAAGAACGGTAATAGTTGCTCCGTACTTTTCTTTCAGCTCGAGAGCCATTTCAAGACCTGCTTTATCATCGGGATTCATGATGCTGACAACACCATCACGAATCAACGTTCCTTTTACCGGATCAAGCCTGATCTCGGTTGTATTTGGTACTTGTTTTATACAAACTATAATATTCATAATTCTTCTACTTTAATAGGTGTGCGGAAATTACCATACGCTGAACTTCTGAAGTTCCCTCATAAATCTCGGTGATTTTTGCATCACGCATCATGCGTTCAACCGGATAATCTCTGGTATAACCATATCCGCCGTGGAATTGAACCGCTTTAACCGTAACTTCCATTGCGGTTTCGGCAGCAAACAGCTTAGCTTGAGCGGCCTCAACAGAGTAAGGCATTTTTTTGTCTTTCTTGTATGCTGCAACACGAACAAGCAAACGGCTGGCTTGAATTTTAGTCTCCAAATCCGCCAGCTGGAACTGTGTATTCTGGAATTGCGATATAGACCTGCCAAACTGCTTACGCTCTTTTGTATATTTAACGGTTTCGTCCATTGCACCCTGAGCAATACCCAACGCTTGTGCTGCAATACCAATACGACCGCCATCCAGCGTTTTCATGGCAATTTTGAAACCCTCGCTGATTTTACCAAGTAAGTTCTCTTTTGGAATGACGCAGTTTTCAAAAATCAGCTCGCAAGTAGCAGAACCGCGAATACCAAGCTTCTTTTCCTTCTTACCAATGCTGAAACCGGGTGTGTCTTTTTCAACAATAAATGCCGAAATACCTTTTACGCCAAGCGACTTATCAGTCATAGCAATAACGATATACACATGAGCATACTCGGCATTGGTTATAAATATTTTACTTCCGTTCAAGACATAGCCTTCTTCAGTAGCAACAGCAGTGGTTTGCTGTCCGGCAGCGTCTGTTCCGGCATTGGGTTCGGTAAGACCAAAAGCACCAATCCATTCGCCCGAGCATAATTTGGGAAGGTATTTTTTCTTTTGCTCTTCAGTACCCGATTCAAAAATAGGAGCACAGCAAAGAGATGTGTGTGCCGAAACAACAACACCGGTTGTTCCACAAACTCTCGAAAGTTCTTCAACTGCCATCGAATAGATTTGATTTGTGCCGCCTGCGCCTCCGTATTCAACCGGAAAAGGTATTCCCATGAGCCCAAGCTTGCTCATTTTTTCTACCGTTTCGGTTGGAAACCGCTCCTGCTCATCTATTTCGGCAGCCAAAGGCTTTACCTCTTTTTCCGCAAACTCTCTTATCATTTGCAAAAAAAGTTCTTCATGTTTTGTCAAGGAGAAATCCATAGGTTTAGTTTACAATTATATAGGTTAATAAATAGCCGTCAAATATAGTAAAAGAAGGTTTATGCCTCTTTATTGTTGCAGCGAAAAAACAAATGTTCTAAAGCTTGTATTTTATGCTTAAAAATTCATTATCGCTGTTAAATTCTTTATATGATTTCAATTTGTTGGGTTGATTTAAACATTAGCTTAAGTTGTTAAGCATTTTGTTATTTGATAGGTTATGTCGGAATGGCAGTTCATAATGCCTGATTTTAAAAATTTATGAGTTAAAAATTTTATATGAGAGAGTATTAATAATCAAGAAAAAATGAAAGACCGTATATTTGTATGTTAGAAAAAGAAGGATAAACTCAATAGAAAATATATGAATACTAGATTTGGAGAACGGTATATAGAATCGTTTCGAGCCTCATTAGATGAGCGCTCTCGCGAAACGCTTGCTTCGTCGGTGCAGAAAATCATAGAAGCAAAAAAGCGTGGAGGTAAAGTCATGGTTGTTACAGGCAGCGGTCCCAACATACACGAAGGTGTTACCACTATGATTGCCGAGTTGGTACATAAAGGCATAATTGATGCGGTTACAACCAGCTCTGCTGTCGTTTCGCACGAGATGGGCGGAGCTCTTGACAAGGTGTGGCGTGTATCTGCATCGGCTTTGGGAATGGAGGAAAAGCATATGCCCAGAGGCGATTTATTTGAGTTTACCGAGCTGACAGACGAGCAAATAGCCATCCTTAAAAAAGAAATGATTATAGATGAGGAGCTGATTGCTAAAGGTAAGACTCTGCCTATCCATTCGAATATTATTAAGGCCGCCGGGAATATGGCTTATCCGATGGGTTTGAGAGGCGAAGTAATCGCATCTGAAATTATGGACCTTGCACAGCTTTATGGTCTATCGTTTGAAGAGACTGCCGGGCTTGGCTGTGACCCTATGACTATGATTGGCGCTTGTGCGGCTAAAGGTGCAAAATACTTGGTTACCGTACCACAGCTGATAGGTGGAGGAAAAGTAGGAATGGCCATTGGCGATAGTATCCCCATTTCGGGACGTAACAGAAGGCTTGCTAAAATGATGGATTCAGCAGACATCATTATCGAATCGGCAGTTGCTTTGACACAAGAAATACACGATGGACCTCTGGAGTGTTATACGGGTCACGGAATATGGGCATGGTGGAGAGGAGAGCCCACCTTTACCTTAAAAAACAAAACGCTGATAAGATTCGACCTTGACGAGAATCTGCGTAAGGCTGTCGATATAGATAGGGAGAGCAAGATTGTTCAAGAAGCAATAGATAAAGGTTTACCTAAAACCAAGCTTACTAAAATACCTTTCCGTATGGAGATGTCAGCGTTTGCCAGGCACGAAGGCAGCTTGCCGGTAATTGGCGATATTGGCAAGATATGGCCTATACTGGCACACGATGTGGCTAAAGAGCTAGGTATAAAGCTGGATTTTATTAGCGCATCGCAAGATACCGACGCGGGACAGGAAATGAGAGAGTGGATTGTAAACAGTGTAAAACCTCTTGATAGAGAGCAGATGCTTAAGCGACTTTTAGACTTATAAATATGCATAACATTAGAGAGTCAGTTTCAAATAAATAAGCAGTAAAATTATAATACTTCATATCCGAAGCTACAAAAGTTAAATATATAAAGACTAACTCTAAGAAGTATTATATAATGGTAATTTATATACATTTGTATCTGTAATCTAATAGGCAATTTTGTCAGATTTTTGTCTTTTTGGAATAATAAAAAATAAGAATGGTATTATCAACGTCATATTGCTACTTCTATTATTACTTTAGAAAAAGTAATCGGGGTTGATGTATCTATAGGTAAGTAATGATGGATAAGCCCCGAGAATATCGGGGCTTTTTTGTTTCAAACTATAAGATAGATGAATTTATTTAGACAATCATATTACGGTTTTTATTATTACCATCATTATTATTGTAAGGGTGACCGGACTTGTTGTGTGTAATTAAAGTAACCATTAATCATAAACCAGAGTCCGGCGTAAATGCCGGACATTTTTATTTTAACCAATACCTATGGAACGAAACATTAAATTCTACGGAGGAGAGGATATTCCACTCGAGTTACACAAAGTAAAAGTTGTACAAAAGCTGAACCTTGTACCTATTGAGCGCAGGTTGGAAGCATTGTACGAAGCCGGTTTCAACACATTTAGGCTTGATACGAAAGATGTGTTTTTGGATATGCTTACCGATAGCGGAACAAATGCCATGAGCGACCGCCAGCTAGGCGCAATGATGATTGCCGATGATGCTTATGCAGGTTCGCAGAGCTTTGTACGATACCAAAAGGCCGTAGAAGATGTGCTGGGCAAGAAGTTTTTACTTCCCGTACACCAAGGGCGTGCTGCCGAAAATATCATTGCTAAAGCATACGTAAAAGAAGGTAGTGTGATTCTTATGAACTATCACTTTACAACAGCGTTGGCCCACATTACCCAGTATGGCGGAAAAATAGAGGAGCTGCTTTACGATGAGGCATACGTAATTAACAGCAAGCATCCTTTTAAGGGAAACATGAACCTTGAAAAGCTGGAGGAGTGTATTGAACGACACGGCGTAGAAGCAATACCTTACATCCGTATGGAAGCTTCTACCAACCTTATCGGTGGACAGCCTTTCTCTATAGATAATTTTAGAAGTGTAAGGAAAATTGCAGATAAGCATGGTCTGAAAATCGTTTTAGATGCCAGCTTACTTGGCGAGAATGCTTGGCTGGTAAAGCAACGCGAAGAGGAGTTTAAGAATAGCACAATGGGCGAAATTCTGAAGATTATGACAGGATTGGCCGATATCGTTTACTTCTCGGCACGTAAGCTCAGCTCTTCAAGAGGGGGTGGTATCTGCACTAACGACGAAAGTATTGTAAGAGAACTGGAGCCACTTGTACCTTTATTCGAGGGATTTCTTACCTACGGGGGAATGTCTGTACGCGAGATAGAATCTATTGCGGTCGGCTTATACGAAACGCTTGATGAAGATATGATCTGTCAAAGCCCCAAGTTTATTGAATATTTGGTAAATGCTTTTGTGAAAAAAGGTGTGCCCGTTGTAACACCTGCAGGCGTGCTGGGATGCCATGTTGATGCCATGGAAATATGTTCTCATATTCCGCAGCTGCAATATCCGGCAGGGGCATTGGCTACAGCATTCTTTCTGATATCCGGAGTTAGGGGTATGGAGCGTGGTTCGCTCTCAAATCAGCGTGATGAATACGGAAACGAAACTTATGCAGATATGGAGCTGTTGCGACTTGCTGTTCCGCGCCGTGTGTTTACGCTATCGCAAATAAAATATGTCGAAGACCGTATGGTGTGGCTCTATGAGAACCGAGAGCTGATAGGCGGATTAAAGTTTGTTTACGAACCGGCTGTACTCCGCTTCTTTATGGGTAAGCTGGAGCCTGTAAGCGATTGGCCGAAAAAGTTACTCGCAAAGTTCAGAAAAGATTTTGGTGATAGCTTGTAAAAGATAGTATCAGGATATTAGTATCAAGTATCACGACAGGGGATATGTGTATGTGATATGCGACAAAAAGGGTGTCATTTCGACCGAAGGGAGAAATCTCCTGAAAAGTGGCAGTTTGTTGAATAAGCAACTGCCTTTTTCATGATACTTGATACGTGTGTCGTGCTTCTGTTCAGAAAATTTGTATTTAATAGAATTAATTGCTTATTTTATCTCGGCATTTACTAAGGCATTCACCTATAAATTATTGATATGAAAAAAATTGCATTCATACTATTATCTGTGCTTTTGCTATCATGTGGTGGCGAAAAGAAAAAAGATGCTACAGCAGTAGCAGAGAGCTGGCTAACAGAAAACGTTCTATCGGTTTTCGAAAATCCGAAAATTGAATCAATAAGCAGTAAAGACTGCAAGTTCGACCAAACAGAGGTATTCAACAAGCAAGGCACTGCCGATAATCAGCGCGTAGCTTTATCTTTTGATGAGGTTGAAAAGTACGGTAGCGGAGATAGAAGTGATTTGGCTGTAAATACAAAGTTCATTATTAATATACTGGTTGGCTCTACGGTAGATGCGTACCAGCAGCTGCTAAAAAACCGCCCTGATTACACAGAAGTAACGGCCAACTTATCTTTTGATCTTAGTGATTCTGAACGAGGTAATTTCAGCTATGTAATTATTATGCCTACAGAAAGTTTAGTGGTAATGAATGAGCTACCTTTTACTGTAAACCAGAAGTAATAATATTTACGTCATCAATATTTTTCGTCATTTCGACCGAAGGGAAAAATCTCCTCAATAGCTGCAAATCGTTGGCTGACAGACGTTGTAAAAGTCCCCTTTAGGGGATTCAGGGGTAACGCACTGCCTCTTTTCAGGAGATTTGGCTTCGCCGAGCTGACGGTTCTCCCTTCGGTCGAAATGACGTTTTTTCATCGCATATCACACATCGCAATACGCAAATATTTTCTTTACAAGTTACCTACTTTTTATTATTTCAATACTACGTTCTGCCTCTTGCCTCAGCTCTTTATTGTGCAGTTGTATATATTGTTGTTCTAAGAACAGAAGAAGTTCGGAGAAAGCGCTCATTGCCCTAATCAGCTTCCATTTTATAAGAATATTATCTGTGTATTTCTGGTAACGTTGTTGAACTAGGCTTGCTATATCTTCATGTTTTTGCGTGTCATAAAAGCAAATGTAGCCTATCGCATCGATGGCTTCGCTTATTTTTACATCATCGTCAGATTGTAAGATGGAGCATAGTTCAGGCAATGCATCAGCACCTATTTTCATAAGCGTTCGGGCAAAGATATCGTGAGGAAGAGGGTAGTTTTTCTTACCGAATTTTTTCTTCGGAGGTATTTTATATTGCTTGTTGTCTATTTTTCCTAATCGTTGTACCAAGTGCGGTACAGCATCTTTGCCGAATAAAATCAGCGTATTGCAGATTTCCAGCTTACAGTAGAGCGTCTTTTCTTTTTCGAGAGCGAGGCATAAAGGCTCTATACTTTCCGGATTTAAGATTCGTCCTAATCGTCTGGCAGCAGCCGTGCGCTTTATAGGTAGCGAGCTACTTAACCAAATGAGTAGATCCTTGAAAGAAATTTCTTCAAAAGATTTTTCTTGCTCATTGGTAAGGTATCCTCTTTTTTGTAGCTGCTCGTCTGTGCTTTTCATGATTCTTTTTCGTCATTTCGAGCGTAGCGAGAAATCTCCTCATTCAGCGTACTGCTGCTATTCAGGAGATTTCTCGCTACGCTCGAAATGACGGATTATTAATGCTATTTCTTTGTACTATAC
>JAVBOE010000071.1:0-6003 GCA_031550925.1 Bacteroidales bacterium
AGATGTATTTTCGTGATCGTAGCTATCGATATTCTGAAATGCAAACGAAAGTTCTGCACCAAACAGCACAATTAACCAGCTGGTTTTTGCCCAAAGTAAAAAAAGCGGAATGGCTGCGAGGCTACCGTATATAGCGCTATACTTAGATATCTGTACTTGAGAATAAAAATAGAAAGACTGCGCTAAAACCAATATAATTCCGGCAACTAAACCGCCTACAAGCGCTGCTTTAAAACGCACTTTGGTATTAGGCATAACCATGTATACTGCCACCAGCATCAGCCCCATCAGCAAATATGGTATCAGCTTTATAAGAAATCGGACAAACCAACCAATGGTCTCTAGAAAAGGATAGGCTTCTTCCAGCGTCTTCATCTCAAATAAAAATGTAACAGATAGGCTGCTTACAACAACCAGCACTATAGGCACCACTATCATCATTGAGATGTAGTTAGATAAACGACGCCCCCAAGAACGTGGTGTAGTTACGTTCCATATATAGTTAAAAGAACTTTCTACATTGCTAAGCATTGCTATTACAGACCAAAGCAAGACTACAACGCCCACTCCGGCAAGTACTCCTCCTCTTGCATTTTTAAGTGCATTATCGGCAAACTCCATTATCCATGCAACAATATCCTTATGCTCGGATAAGCTATCCATTAAGAATTGTTGCAGCTGCACATCTATACTGAAGCCTTTTGCCACAGCAAACGCAATAGCAACAACAGGGACAATGGATAATACCGTATATAACGTAAGAGCAGACGCCCTGGTAGAAATGTTATCTTCCCAAAACGAACGAATACTGGCTATAAGCACTTTCAATACACGTACAAGAAGAGCATCACGGGCACTTAAGCGATCACTACCCAAATGCCAGATATCGTACATTATAAAGCGTACTATCGTTTTATATAATTTTGCTATTCGTTTAAACATGAATAAAGATTTAGTGACTATTAGACTTATAGACTTTAAGACAAAAGAACAAAAACATAGTTCTGCCACTAAAATCTAATAAGTAACCATTATGAGCTATACATTGTTCTTTGCAAATTATAATTTTTACTCTATTACCTACCTATCTTTAAATCTTATAGCCCTGACATCTACTTGTCTATATTTTTGTACACTTGTCTTTAAGTCTTATAGTCTTGATGTCTATTACAATGCTATTACTCCGGAGCCTATCAGCTCATCCTCATCATACCATGCTGCAAACTGACCGGCTGTAATACCTCGCTGCAGCTCTTCAAATATTATGTATAGTCCGTTATCTCTCATATATAGTTTAGCCTTCTGCAACGGTTGACGATAACGAACTCGTACCAAATATGCTCGCTCTTCGCCTATATCCATTGCCAAATCAGGGCGAACCCAATGCACTTCATTGGCAGCAATAAATAAACCTCTACGATTTAGCCCGGGATGATCGTGTCCTTCTCCCACATAGAGCGTATTAGTTTCAACATCGGTAGCAATAACAAAAAGAGGCTCGGTGTGCCCTCCTACCCCAAGGCCTTTGCGCTGACCGATTGTATAAAAATGAGCGCCATTATGAGTCCCTGCTTTTTTACCGTTATTAGGATAGTAATAGTATGGTTTTACCAAAGCATCTAAATCGCTTGGATCTGGCTTTGGTAACCTATCGTAGAACTCTTTCTTTATTTCTACAATGTTACCTTGTTTTGCCTCCAGCTTCTGCTGAAGAAAAACAGGCAAATCTATTTTACCTACAAAACAAATTCCCTGCGAGTCTTTCTTTTCTGCCGTTGGTAATCCTTGCTCTCTTGCTATTTCTCGTACCTCGGGTTTAAGTAATTTGCCTATAGGAAATAGTGCCTTTGCGAGCTGCTCTTGTGATAGCTGACATAAAAAGTAGCTTTGGTCTTTGTTTCCGTCAACACCTGCCAACAAACGATAGTAAGTTTTGCCATCAACAACAGCTTCTCCTTTTCTACAGTAGTGACCGGTTGCAACATAGTCTACACCTAAGTCCACCGCTGCTTTCAGAAAAGCGTCAAACTTAATCTCACGATTGCACATTACATCTGGGTTAGGCGTTCGGCCTTTTTCATATTCAGAGAACATGTAGTCCACAACCTTTTGGCTGTAATCGGCACTTAAGTCTATATAGTGAAATGGGATATCCAATTTTTTAGCAACCAGCTCCGCCACAGCCAAGTCGTCTTTCCATGGGCAATCGCCATGAAGCGTACCTGTTGTGTCGTGCCAGTTTTGCATAAACATAGCTATCAGATCGTGCCCTTCTTTTTTAAGCAAGTATGCAGCAACGCTAGAATCAACTCCACCTGATAAGCCTATGGCAATTTTCATAATAATTAAAAAGAGAAGCCCCTCCCAACCTCCCCAAAGGGGAGGAGCCTTACCTAAACTATTTTATTTTTTAATTCTTTTAAAGCCCCTTTGGGGGTTGGGGGCTTTATAGTAATAATTCACCCTTACCTTCACGAATAATCTCTGGTTCTCCTGCCGTACAGTCCACTACTGTAGTAGGAACGTTTCCGCCATACCCCCCATCAACTACAATATCTACAAGGCTTTCGTACTCATCATGTATCAGCTCCGGATCGGTTATATACTCCAAAATTTTATCGTCACTTTTTAGTGACGCACTAAACATTGGCATCTCCAGTCGCTTTACAATCTCTATAGGAATGCTATTATCAGGAATACGAATACCTATTGTTTTCTTTTTTCCCAGCACTTTATCAGGTACTCTCCCCGATGCCGTAAGAATAAACGTAAAAGATCCAGGGAGATTTTTCTTTAACAGCTTAAACGTAGCATTATCAACCCTTGCAAAGTCGGCAAGATGGCTAAAATCAGAGCATATTAAAGAAAAGTTAGCATCTTTTTCTCTAAGTCCTTTTATGCGAAGAATACGCTCAAACGCCTTCTTGCTCTTCATTGAACAGCCCATAGCATATACCGAATCGGTGGGATATATAATAACCCCATCATTTTCTAAACAAGCCACAACTTTTTCTATGTCGCGCTCGTTAGGATTTTCCGGATATATCTTTATTAGCATCCCTTTACAAATGTGTTAATGAAAAAAGGTATAGTGTACAGCGATATGAGATTACCCCTAAATGGCTTCGCCGAGCTCGTAAACTCGGTTCCCCTAAAGGGGACTTTAGGTCTGTGCTAACATTATTACATTAATATATTTTCATATTAGTACATTATCTTTTTCGCTGTACTCATATCGCAATACGCATATCTAAACCTTAAGCTGTTTAAACTTTTAAACCCTCTTTAGCCCCCTTTGGGGGTTGGGGGCTTAGCCGTTTACCTTCTTATGGTCTGCAAGAAATGTAGCTAAGCCGCTATCGGTTAACGGATGTTTCAGCAAACCAAGTATAGCGCTAAGCGGACAAGTCGCAACATCGGCACCTACCTCCAAACATTGAATGATATGCTGGGTGCTGCGGATAGATGCAGCCAGCACCTGTGTAGGATAGCTATAGTAGCAGAATACATCTACTATCGCCTTAACTAAAGCAATGCCATCACTTGCAATATCGTCAAGTCTTCCAACAAAAGGCGACACATAAGTTGCTCCGGCTTTAGCAGCAAGCAGAGCCTGACCTACAGAAAAAATAAGCGTACAGTTTGTTTTAATTCCTTTTTCGCTGAAATACTTTACTGCTTTTATACCATCTTTAGTACAAGGAACTTTAACCGTTATCTGAGGATGCAATGCTGCCAACACTTCGCCTTCGCGAACCATTCCCTCAAAATCAGTGGCGATAACTTCTGCACTTACATCTCCGTCAACAATATTGCAGATTTCAAGGTAATGTTGCTTGACATTCTCATCGCCTTTAATTCCCTCTTTAGCCATTAAAGACGGATTAGTTGTTACACCATCAAGCACGCCCAAATCTTGTGCTTCTCTTATTTGTTGTAGGTTTGCTGTGTCAATAAAAAACTTCATGCGTATATGTTATATGGGTTAAAAAATCTTTTTTGCTTCGCTTTTTAATCGTTGCATAGCATCCGTTACATACTCCATGTCCGAAGATGCTGAGCGCTCCAATAATGCTCTCGCCATAACAATAGAAGGCTCTTCTGGCTTTACTTTCATCGCAACTTCATTTACCATGCTTACTATACTTTCTTTCGCTGCCTTAACGGCTTCCCATGTTTCCATACTTACGTATAGCTGCTGAGATAAGTTATGCTCAAACTCAGCACGAATAACAGAAAGTAAAGCCAGCTGCAAATCCTGATTGGTCATATCGTTTTTACGTACTCTAACGATTAACGACTCCGGAGAAATACGATCAAGCAATAAAACCAATCGTTCGTATGCCTGTAAACGTATCGGAATGGTTATCTTGCGTGTTTCCATTATTATTTCCGCTCCCTTTCGATTCGACTCTCCTTCCAACATTTTTTTTATAATCATGTAGGATGAGAGGACTACCAACAATGCGGGAGCCACAACAAAAAGCAAAGTAGAATAATCTGTCATAATCTTTTAATTTATGCGCTAGAACCTTAATGTCGTACAAAGGTAAAAAAATAGGGGATTGGTCAAAAAGTATAGATTTTAATTTTATTACACGTATAAATCAATATTTTACATTCTATCATCTATCTTTTTTTAGCAATCCCAAAAATAGCACTACTTTTGTAGCAAAACCACTTTGTAAGAGCATAATATGAAGAAAAAAACTATACGTATCATACTAATAGTGTTTGTTATAGCACTTATTCCTACCGGATACTTCGGGCTTAAATTCTATAACTCGTTATTTAAAAGCAACGTAGCTATAAACGGAGGTGACTCGTATTACCTATACGTCCCTACAGGCTCATCTTTCGAGACCCTGATGGACTCGCTAAAATCATCAAAAGTATTGATAAACGAAGAATCATTTATTAATGCTGCTAAGCTAAAGAATCTCAACACAGCAAAGCCCGGTCGATATAAGCTGCAAAACGGGATGACAAATCGGACGCTAATTAATATGCTTGCTATCGGAAGTCAATCACCTGTTCGGCTTACGCTTGCAGGTAATATCAGAACAAAAGAAAAGCTGGCCGAAATTGTTTCGCGGTACATAGAACCCGATTCAACATCATTACTAGCCGCTTTTAATGATAACGCATTTCTAGAGCAATATGGTGTAAACTCTAACACAATGCTGGCGATTTGTATTCTAAATACCTACGAATTTTACTGGAATACTTCTCCCGATGATTTTATAACCCGCATGTTTAAAGAGTTTAATCGGTTCTGGACGGATGAAAGAAATGAAAAGCTGGAGCAAACAGGGCTATCGCGAATAGAGGTTATTACACTTGCGTCTATTGTTGCGGAAGAAACCATTAAAACAGATGAGATGCCTAAGGTTGCAGGCGTGTACCTAAACCGACTAAAGAAAGGAGTGCTACTACAAGCCGATCCCACTGTAAAGTATGCTGTAGGCGATTTTTCGATAAGAAGAGTGCTTAACTCACACACCGAATACGACTCGCCGTACAATACATATAAATATGCAGGACTTCCTCCCGGACCAATCTGCATACCATCAACAGCTGCTATAGATGCGGTACTAAACGCCGAGAAGCATGATTACTACTATTTTTGCGCAAAATCCGATTTTTCCGGATACCATGCGTTCGCAAAAACGTTAGCACAGCATAACCAAAATGCCAAAGCCTACCAGCAAGCGTTGAATAAGGAAAAGATTTATAGGTAGAAGCCCCTCCCCTTTGGGAAGGAGTTTTCAAAAAGATTCTCCTTTTACTACTAACTTAAGTTGCTAGTTTGTCGCCAAGAGGAAGTGCCAAAAGTCGCCTAGCCCCTAAATCCCCTAAAGGGGACTTTAAATCAGCGTCTCCGAAAAGTCCCCTTTAGGGGATTTAGGGGCAACATAGCAAGTTTCTTTATTGTAGTAGTTTATTCTGTGTGCTGCCGTTATTCAGGAGATTTCTCGCTTCGCTCGAAATGACGTACTCATT
>JAVBOE010000082.1:0-6415 GCA_031550925.1 Bacteroidales bacterium
GGAACGTTTCGCCATGAGTTTAACAGCCAACAGCGAAGATGCAAAAGACTTGGTACAAGAAACTCTTCTTAAAGCCCTTACTTCTCAGGATAAATACCAAACCAACACCAACCTGAAAGCTTGGACGTTTACCATTATGAAAAATACCTTCATCAACATGTACCGCAAGAACGCAAAACACGGCATGGTACTAGATGGCAGCGACAACCAGTACCTGATGAACGGCTATACCACACAGCTTACACCCGAGTCTGACTTGGCGCATAGAGAGGTTAGCCGCAAGATTAGCCTGCTAGATCCGGATTTCCGCATTCCATTCCAAATGCACACCCAGGGTTATAAGTATAAGGAGATTGCCGAAAAGCTGAACCTGAAAATAGGCACCGTAAAAAGCCGCATCTTCTTCTCGCGCCAGAAGCTGATGGCAGCCCTTAAAGGTTACGAGCAAAGCGCAACACTATAAATAAGCACACTTAGTTAGGGTAAAAGGCGAATGGTTAAGCTATTCGCCTTTTATTATATTTATTTAAATATAAATTACTATTTATAAGCATATTATATCGAGTAAATGTGCGTTTATTTTTAAATGAAGCTATTATGTTACTTTATTATAGCTAAAAAGCTATATAGATAGTTGGTGCGTTTTATTCGCCCTTTTTGCAGCAACTATTATGCTAATTATCAGTACTATTTGTGTAAAATCTCTTCTCATTAAAAATCTACGGCTAGAAACAGCTACCTTTGTACATCTAAAAATCAACATGCAATGATAACTACCGACATGCTTAAGCTGCTGGTACAACGCGGAGAAGCGTTGAGGAGGCATCTTTGACATAGATAATAAGCGCATAAGGCTAGAAGAAGAGCAGCAAAAAACCCACAACCCTTCCTTTTGGGATAACCCCAAACAAGCAGAAGAACAGCTGAAAACGGTTGCATCGCTCAAATCGTGGATACAACGATACGATGAAGTTGCCAAAAATATAGACGATCTACAGGTTTTATTCGATTTTGCTAAAGAAGGCGAAGCCTCGGAAGCGGAAGTTGACGAACAGTACAGCAAATCGCTGGAGCTGCTCGAAGATCTTGAAATGCTGAGCATGCTTAGAGCTGAAGAGGATAAGCTGGGTGCGATTCTGAAAATAAACTCGGGAGCAGGCGGCACCGAAAGTGATGATTGGGCATCTATGCTCATGCGCATGTACCTGCGTTGGGGCGAGCGTAACGGCTACAAAACCACGCTAATGCATGTACAAGAAGGCGACGAGGCGGGAATAAAATCGGCAACCATTGAGTTTGAGGGCGAGTTTGCATACGGGTATCTTAAGTCGGAAATTGGAGTACATCGCCTAGTGCGCCCCTCCCCTTTTAATGCCAACAACAAGCGCATGACTTCGTTTGCATCGGTTTTTGTTTATCCGGCTGTAGATGACACCATCGAGATCAACGTTAACCCTTCCGACCTGGAGTGGGACACCTTCCGCTCAAGCGGTGCCGGCGGACAGAACGTGAACAAGGTTGAAACCGGCGTACGTGTTAAGCACATTCCATCGGGCATTGTGGTTGAAAATACCGAAACCCGCTCTCAGTTCGATAACCGTCAGAACGCGCTGCGTATTCTTAAATCTCACTTATATGATATTGAGCTACAGAAACGCCGTGAAACCCAATCAGAGCTGGAAAGCCAGAAGAAAAAGATTGAATGGGGGTCACAAATTCGTAGCTATGTACTAGACGATAGACGAGTTAAAGACCACCGTACCAACCACCAAACATCGGATACACAAGGCGTATTGGATGGCGATTTGAACCAGTTTATGAAAGAATACTTGCTACAGTTTTCGGAGAAATAAGCTTGATATATCCGTTATTCGGTCGCTGATAAAGCGTTTATAGCAAAGCTATTTGTTATAGTAAATGGCCAGTAAAATGGCAACCACAACCACTACGCCAACAAAAATAATCCAGTCGTAGCGACGTTTCTTGGGCTTTACGATTGATGGGTTTATTTGCCCCTCTTCTTCAGGTATTATTTCGGGCACATCCTTAACATCCACCGCTGTAAGTCCATATGCGTCTTTCAGCAGGTTTAACCCTATATCGAGTGTAAAGCTAACCTGATTATTGTTAGAGATAGTAAGGTAGCCAAGGTTATCGAGCCTTACTTTTCGTTCAACACCAAGCTTAAAGCAAAGATCGTCCACCCAAAAGGCAACTTTTTCGCGGGCTTCGGCAATAGTACATCCGGCTCTATTTGCCAACTCCCGTTCTAAACGTTCATCGTTCCAAATTTCTTGCGGACTGAAGGTTACCTCTTTAAACGGAGGATATATGCGCTTGCGGTCGTCCGACGCCTCGGCAGAATGGTATTTGGCTACAAAGCTACCCAAACATGGAACCGAAATACGACCATGCTCTTTAAGCAAATCGTACAGTATAGCTGCAATATTGATTTCTCCCGCCAATTTAATCTTGCTTTTATTTTATATAGCAAAGTAATTAAAATTATTGCATAGATAAAACTATTACTTGTTTAAGTTTATGTAAACTATCTGTATAAAATTGCACTACCTTTACTTTAACAGAGATAGGTTATAGAACAAAAATAAAGAGCAAAGACTTTATTTGGCTGAAATTTTTCTCTGTTAAGGATAGCCAAGTTGGAAAGACTAGCAGCGATGTTTTTACAAAATGCTTTATAGAAAATATTTTAAAGGGGATTGTACTTAAAGTAAAACTTTAGATTAAAAAACAAACAAATATAATATTTTGATAACAAACATAATATTATAAAATATAATAGCGATTTTTATATCTAAAAGCAGCTTTTAATGGTTACAAACTATGACATTTTAGGTATAAAGTAGCTGTTTAATAGCCATAAATGCCCATAAAAAAGAAAAAATCATTCCCCGCAATCCCTGCCGCATTGCTATCTATGGTAAGCGTTCAGGGGGGTGCTTCTATTGCTAAAAAGTTATTTCCTATTTTGGGGGCAAGCGGAACTTCTACGTTACGTATCGGTCTATCGGCGGTTATGCTATTTCTTTTTAACCGACCAAATATTTTTAAGCTCAGCAAAAAGCAATGGTTATACTGCGCCGTTTATGGTATATGCCTTGGCACGATGAATCTGGTTTTCTACTTTGCCATTCAGCGAATACCTATCGGGCTAGCCGTTGCCATTGAGTTTACAGGTCCGTTAGCTGTTGCTTTGCTTGGTTCAAGAAGGTTGCTGGATGTACTATGGGCACTGCTGGCCTGCGCCGGAATAATGCTTATCGTTCCGTGGAAAAGTAATGGTATAGACCCGCTTGGAATCATATTTGCGTTAATGGCCGGCACTTGTTGGGCTGGCTATATTCTTATTGGTGGAAGAATAACCAAAATAATGAGCAACAGCGATGCCGTAACCGTTGGAATGCTATTTGCAGCATTGCTCATTCTACCTGTCGGGCTTTTGAGCGGCGATCTTAATACGCTAAACTGGAAACTTTTGCTAATCGGATTTAGCGTTGCTTTACTTTCAAGCACTATTCCTTACTCGTTAGATTTGATTGCGCTTAAAAAACTACCATCCAAAACGTTCAGTATATTAATGAGCTTGCAGCCTGCATTTGGTGCATTATCGGGACTTATTTTCCTGAAAGAAATCTTAAGCTGGAACCAATGGCTATCCATTCTATGTGTGATTGTTGCAAGCATCGGGGCTACTACACTTTCAAAAAAGGCTAATAAAATCGAATCATAGCACGCTAAACACAAATAAGTATGAGCAAAAAACTATTACTGATACTAGGTTTATTTATCGCAGTATTATCTGCAAACGCCCAACTCTACACCACTGTTGATAAAGATGGTTACACCAATATCCGCGAAAAACCGACAGCTAGCTCTAAAATAATTGATAGGGTACTCCAGTACGAAGTTATTTTTTCTGCTAATTATTTCTGCGACAATGATTTTAGCGATACCACCCTATCCCCAAATTGGACAGCGGTAAAAAAAGATTGGGCCACACCGGTAGGCTATATTTATAACAAAAATCTTCGGGTTATTGATAGTATGCCCATACTGTATCAGGATGATAAATTATGGTCTGCCGATAGCGTAATTTGTGCAAACGACACGCTAAGCGTTTTACTTACGTTAAAGCCATTTGATATTAACTCGCACAAGGTAGAATACGTAGAAGAGTATGATTACAAATATGTAAGAAGTGTAGATGGAGAATTCCCAAAAGGTTTTTTAATGCCATACAGTGAACCTGCGCCCAAAAATAGAGAGATAGCTACATTTACCGTTACAATTAACAACAAGGTATATAACCTGCTGATTGATGTAATAAAAAGCTTTTATAACCCGCATATGGTTGTCTTTATTGGTGATGAAGGCGATTTATACATTAGCATCAGCTGTGGCGACGGAGGCGAAGGGTACAGCATAATGCTTTCGGTTATCAATGGAAAAATTAGGCATTCAAAACCAAGCGAAGCTTGTTAAGCTCTAATAGTAATTATCAACGAATAGAATAAAACAGCCCTGCAAATTCAAGTTTTGGCAAAAATAACAAACACTACATTTGCATAATTATTTTTTAAATACTGTTGTAAAAAAGCCTGAAAACCCACAGTTGTACAGCCTTAACGAAGCCAAATTATAATCGGAATGAAACATAACCATATTTATTTTTACTTGTTACTATTAACTCTGTGTGTCATAATCTCCGGATGTGGAACAAGCAATTCGAAGAAGGCAAAAACAGCAGCTGATGTAAATAATACCGTTGATTCTACTTCAAAAAATTATATAGAAATAAATGGCGCAACATACACATTAAAAGTGGAGAATATTGCGACTAATGAATACAATGTTCTGTCAATGTTGGCAATAAACGATAAAGGTAGCACGATACACCAGCTGGAAATATCTATGTATTCGAATCCTATCTCGTATGACTTAAAAGAAGGAACGTTTACTTTCCATGATGACGATAACGGATATAACCCCAAAAAACATTTTTATGATATTACCATAACGGGTGCATCTCCGGTAGATAGTTATCAAAGTGGTAAAATTACAATTAGCAAAGCTCGGAGCGGTGAACCGGAGTGTTTTGTAGCTGACTTCGATTTTCTTTTTACAAGCTCCCCAAAAGAGAATGGCCTCAATATTGATTCTTTACTTGTTAGAGGGCACTACGAGGGTTTGGTAAAAACCGAAAGAGGTCAAGCGGAATCGGTAGTAGAATATGATGACTATACCAGCAAAATCAACTGGAAAACTCTAATAGATGATGAAACAGAGGTTCCCGAAAATTATATCGTGATAGACGGAACCCGATTGAAAAACATTGCTCATTGTAGTATTGATACTATGAGTAGTCCTGAATATTGCAATTTGGAATTTTATGAATACTGTGATTTTGACGATTGGAAAAGATATAACTCCGATACTCCCTGGACATACAGCCGCCACAACACAATATTCTGTATTCAATTCAGAAAGGAATCGTTAAAAGGAGCACTGCCTGTGGGTACTTTTGAGATGAGAGTAGATGGTTGGGGAAAGAAACGCAATAGAAATTTTAATCCGGCAAAACATTTTACTTATGCAGGTTATACAGAGGGCAATACGCAAAGCTGGTTTGTGGGCGGCAGGGTAATAATTGCAAAGAAACAACAAGATGAAAATGGGTATAGAGATGAGAGCGAGTATGAGATAACGTTTGACCTGTTTTCGCCAGAAAAAACCGAAGGTAAATACACCGGGCATGTAATGATGTTTAACCCTTATGCTAAATCAAAAAAGGAACTTTTCACTGAAATTACAACCCCAGTTTATTAATTGAATTCCAACGAATAAATAGTATATTTGTACAATCACATCAAAAAACATTACTATGGAAAAGACCAAAAACTCACAGATTTTCGGATATGTTGGTGCCGGACTTATGCTACTTACGCTACTATTCCCCTTTTTAAAGGTTTCTGTTGCCTTCTTCAGCCAGGGTTTCGGCTTACTTTTTGACATGGGAAAGCTAGGTGAAATAAACGGTTTAATGTACCTCATCTCTATACTCGGACTTGGAGTATTGGGTTACTGTGCATACATAACGTTTAAGCTAAAAGGAGATTACATGAATGCTTCGTATGCAGCTCTTGCATATTTTGTTATCCTTTTCATTATGTATTTTATAGTGAAAGGAGATGCTACCGGTCAGGCTGGCGAATTTGGAAGAATGGCGTCGGATCTCATAAAGATAGGCATGGGTATTTTTATGCCTTTACTTGCCGGTGGTGCTTACTATTTAGCAGAAAAAGCAGCCATTAAAGAAAAAGCGCAAGCACAAGAATAAAGATATAAAAGCAAAAGTATTCTAAAATTGAAGTGCGCCCAAAAGTTATTGTTCGAC
>JAVBOE010000039.1:0-4620 GCA_031550925.1 Bacteroidales bacterium
AAAGAGCAAAGCGTAATTCTTAGAACCATAGAAATACCGGCAGAGTATGAGTACTACTGCGCACCAAAGCTGGATAACTCTGTCTTTTTGCTCGCCAATATCACCGATTGGGAAAAATACAACCTATTACCGGGCGAGGCTACCATTACACGAGAAGGTACCTACATTGGTAAAACAGTAATAGACCCTTACCAGACACAAAAAACGCTGAACCTTTCATTAGGAACAGATAAGCGCATTACCGTAAAACGCGAGAAGCTGAAAGACTTCAGCAGTACTAAACTTATTGGCAGTAGTAAGCTGCAGGTATTCGGCTATCAGCTTACGGTTAAAAATAACAAAACTGTTCCTGTTCAAATGGTGCTTAAAGACCAGTACCCCATGTCAACCCGCAAGGATGTTGAAGTTGAAGTACTGAATAAGGGCAATGCTAATATAGAAAACGAAGATGTTGGCGTACTTACTTGGACGTTTACCCTTCAACCCGGCGAAACACGCACCGTACAGCATAGCTATAGCGTAAAATATCCAAAGAATGAGGTATTGAATTTGTAGTAAAGACCAAGCCCCCAACCCCCAAAGGGGGCTTTAAAAACTTTGATGGTTAAAGGCTTCACAAAATAACCGTCATTTCGAGCTAACGGTTCTCGCTTCGCTCGAAATGACGAAAAAATCAAATTATCATATTCTATTAACCATTAACTACTAACCATTTACAATTAACCCTTCATAAGTTTTGCTAATTATAATAAAAACCTGTATTTTTACTCTTTAATCAAGCCGTGCTCGTTATGGTATAGTTTTTGTAGCATTAAACACCTACGCCTAACGACAAGCAATATGAGAACACTAAAGATTTTTACCATAGCATATCTGCTACTTAGCTTTAACGCATCTGCCCAAGATAGCGATAAGGTTATGAACGATGCCTTGACTATGGTTTCATCTCACATAAAAAATGGAGATGCCGTTAGTATAGGTACATACTTTGGAATCAGCGTTTCGTTAGATCTTCTTGGAAGCGAGAATATGTACGGTAGAGAGCAAGCGGTACAAGTACTCAAAGATTTTTTCTCTAAATACAAAGCAAAAAACTTTGCTACCCCACATAAAGGAGGACAGCAAGTTAAGTATGTGGTTGGAACACTCTCTACACATGGAGGAGAGTCGTTTAGAGTATCTGTTTTTGTAAAGCAAAACGGAGGAAGTGCACAAGTTCAACGAATAATTATAGAAAAAGAGTAATGGATTTTCAGCCTTACATTGACGAGCTGATAGCCTTGGCTATCAAAGAAGATATTGGGGACGGCGATCATACGTCCCTTTCCTGTATCCCTGAGGATGCTAAAGGAAAAATGAAGCTGCTGGTTAAACAGGAAGGTATTCTTGCCGGTGTTGAAATTGCAAAGCAAATTTTTGCAAAGCTAGACCCTGAAATGAAGATAGAGGTACTGCTTAAAGATGGCACACCTATTAAGTATGGCGATGTTGCTTTTTATGTAGAAGGTCGCGTACAGTCGTTGCTGCAAGCAGAGCGTTTGGTGCTAAATCTTATGCAGCACATGAGCGGTGTTGCCACTCAAACCAACAAGTATGTGAAGAAGTTGGATGGCTTAAAAACCAAAGTTCTTGATACTCGTAAAACAACTCCGGGTATGCGTGCCTTAGATAAGCTGGCTGTAAAGATTGGTGGCGGCGAAAACCATCGTATGGGGCTATTTGATATGATTTTGCTGAAAGATAACCATATCGACTTTGCTGGAGGCATAGAAAATGCTATTCGTAAAGCTCAGCAATACCTTAAAGACACAGGTCGTAATCTGCCTATAGAGGTTGAAACCAGGAGCCTCGACGATATTCGAAAAGCAATGGATGTTGGCGGAATACAGCGCATCATGCTAGATAACTTTAATCTCGAAGATACTCGCAAAGCTGTTGAAATGATTGGTGGAAAATACGAAACCGAATCATCTGGCGGTATTAACTTTGACACTATTAGAGCCTACGCCGAATGCGGCGTTGACTTTGTTTCGGTTGGAGCTCTAACCCATCAAATAAAGAGCTTAGATTTAAGCCTAAAGGCTGTTGATTAAACGTAAAGCGTTAATCGTAAATGGTGAAACGAAAATGACGTTATCATTTTCACATTTACAAATTAGCAAATTCTCACACTCTCTTTTTCGCTTCATCATTAAGTTTTAAACTATTAAACATTCAAACTATTTTAACCACTATATGTTATCTCGTAGAAAATTCTTAAAGCTTGGCGGACTTGCTGCTGCATCGCTTGCCGTAAGCGGAAAAAGTAAAATATTCGCACAATCATCCTCTCCAAAACTTGATTTTGTTATTCGTGGTGGTCGCTCTTATGTAAACGGAACATGGGCTGTATACGATATTGGTGTTACTACCGAAGGCACCATACTTGTAAGCGCTTTACCATTAGTAGCCAATAACATTATTGATGCCTCCAACAAAATTGTATCGCCCGGATTTATCGATATTTTGGCTGATAACTCTGCTAATCCCGAGCGTACATTCCGTGTATTTGAAAAATACAAAGTTGGGGATGGAGTTACCACAGCCTTACAGATGCATGGTGGAGCAACAGATACAGGCGAATACTATAAGTATTTCGAGGCACAGAAGCATCTTACCAACTATGGTGTCTCAACCAAAGTAATGAACATTCGCAATAAGTACAGCCAGCTTGCCGACAGAATTAAAGCCATAGAAAAAAGCCTTGATGGTGGTTCATTGGGCGTATCACATAGTCCCGAATACCAATCTAATACTACATGGGCAGAGATGGTGGCTTACGGAAAGATTGCCAAGAAATATGGTCGTCCTATGTTTCTTCATACCCGCTATTCTTCTAAAGAGAAAGAATTACAAGGTGTTGAAGAGGCTATAAACGTAGCAAAAACAACAGGTTGCCGCATACATATCGACCACCTGAACTCCACTGGTGGTACATTTAACATGGAAGGCGCGTTAGACCTAATCCGTAAAGCACGTGCATCGGGACTGGATATCACAACTTGCGTTTACCCCTACTCTTACTGGGCAACATACGCACACTCAGAGCGCTTTAAAGAAGGCTGGATGCAACGCTACGGCATGACCTACTCCGACCTTGAGGTTGTAGGTACAGGCGAACGGTTGACTAAAGAATCATTCAACAAATATCGCGCACGCACAGGTATTCTGCTAGCTGCAAAAGAGGGTGTGCAACCTATGGATAAAACCGTAAAGCCCGCGTTAATGGAAGACTTCTGTATGATTGGCTCTGACGGCGGTATAGAAACCGAACCTCGTGCAAACAATCACCCCCGTGGTGCTGCTTGCTTCGCTACAGCTATACGCTATGCTATGGACGAAAAGATTCCGCTGGAAACCATTCTAGCAAAAATGACATCCCGCTCGTGCGAGCTAATTGGCTCTCCAATGAAAAACAGAGGAGAAATTAAAAACGGCTTTATTGCAGACATCACAGTTTTTGACCCTAAAACCATTAGAAGTGCTGCTACTAATGCAAACCCCAACCAGTTCTCTAAAGGAATTGAGCTAGTAGTTGTAAACGGAAAAATCACATTTGATAACGGCGTGCTTACAGGCGTAAATAACGGTAGGGCTATAAAGTTTTAAAGAAAAGAAGCCCCCAACCCCCAAAGGGGGCTAAATAATAAGCTTAAGGAGTTTGAATAGTATAATTTATAATGGTTAAATCTTCTAACTCCTCCACTTTGGGGAGGTTGGGAGGGGCTTACAACAAAATATCAAGTCATGAAAAATTTCAGCTTTGCAAATCCTGTTAAGATAATATTCGGAAAAGATACGATTAAAGAAATCGCTAATGAGATTCCGAAAGGGAGTAAAGTGCTTGTTACCTATGGTGGCGGAAGCATAAAGAAAAATGGTGTTTTCGACCAAGTAAGTAAGGCACTCGAAGGCTACGAGTGGTATGAGTTTGCAGGCATAGAGCCCAATCCGCACTACGAAACCTGTATGAAGGCTGCCGAGCTTATTAAAGAAAAAGGCGTTAGCTATGTAATTGCTGTTTGTGGCGGTTCTGTAATAGATGCTACCAAGTTTATTGTAGCAGCAGCCTGCTTTGACGAGGGCGACCCTTGGTTAATTATGCAAGGAAAAGCAAAAGTTAAGAAGGCTTTACCATTCGGCTCTGTTCTAACCCTTGCTGCTACAGGCTCTGAGATGAACAGCGGCGGGGTTATTACTAAGGCCGCAACGCAAGAGAAGCTAGCATTTGGCAGTCCGCTGGTATTTCCTAAGTTCTCAATCCTAGGCCCGACAACTACCTATACCCTACCCGATAAGCAAACCGGAAATGGTATTGTAGATACCTTTGTGCATGTGGCAGAGCAGTACCTTACCTACTCTAAAGAAGATACGCTTTTGCAAGACTACATGGCCGAAGCCATACTTAAAACCCTTGTTGTTGAAGGTCCCAAAGTATTTAAAGCCCCTCACAACTATGATATTCGTGCTAACCTGATGTGGGCTTCGACTTGGGGACTGAACGGCTGGATTGCCAAGGGCGTTGACGAAGATTGGGCTACCCACATGATAGGTCATGAGCTTACGGCTTTTTACGGTATC
>JAVBOE010000016.1:0-4693 GCA_031550925.1 Bacteroidales bacterium
CTATCAGGATGATATTACGCGACTTGGAGGCGGCAGGTATAATATCCGAAATTATGATGAAGGATGATAAAGAAGCGGCATATCAACCTGCTGTCGATATTCATTTATTAACGGTTGGGTATGTTCAATCCAGAGTAGAAAAATTGGAGGGTAACCCGTTTGTCGTACCTCAAGATACAACAGGCGACAGGTTTGTATATATTCTCAATAAACAAAGAGAAGCATTTAAAAACTCAGAAACCAACCAGCTTCTTATAGATTTATGATTACCCAAGAGCAATTCCCAAAACCATATTTTTGGATAGACAGCTATACAGTACATTCATACCATGCCGATTTTACAAGGCGTTTAACCATTCCTTCCGTTTTTTATTTTTTGCAAGAGAGCGCATGGCATCATGCTGCTAGTAACGGTTTTGGCTGGTATGAGCTAATGGGTAAAGGGCAAATCTGGGTGCTGTCGCTAATAAAAGTAAAGGTGGAACGTCTGCCGGAATGGAATGAAAAGGTTCAATTGCTTACTTGGAGCAAAGGTGGAAAAGGCTTGTATGCTTACCGTGATTTTGAACTTTTTGATGAAACCGGACAAAAGCTAATAAGCGCATCGTCTGCTTGGTTGATACTTGATGCGAAAACACGCCGTCCTCAACGGACAGATGGCTTTGATAAAGAGTTTCCATCTTGCCCTAATCGTTCTTCGATGGACGAACCAATCGAAAGAGAAAATGACCGAGAAAAGCCAAAGTGCAGTAGCTACTTTGAAATAACGACAAGCGATATAGACATGAACCTACATGTAAATAATGTTTGCTATGTTCGCTGGGCTTTGGATGCTTTCTCTGTAGATTTTTTGACGAATAACATGGTAAGAGAAATCAATGTTTCTTTTCTTTCCGAAGCAAAAGAAGGCGATAGAGTGGGCGTTGATTTGGTTGATGAAGGAGCGGGTAAGTATCATGCCACTATAATGAAAGAAAGCGACGAAAAAGAGTTAGCTAAAGTAAAAATTGCCTTTGGTAAGACTGTCCAATAACATTTCGTGATACGTATATCGTGCTACTATTCTGTTTAATCGTATTTTCTTTGAACAAGCTTGATCTCGTATAGCTTCGGCCAGTTTTTTCCGGTAACGTATAAGTTGCCACCCCTGCTTTTATCGTAAGCTATACCATTAAGAACTTCCTCGGGATCACCCGTGTATAGATTGGCTGGTAAAAGGTTTCGCATATCAACAATTCTTGTTACGCGTCCTGTTTCAGGATCTATAGAAATGATAGTATCCTGAGTAAACACGTTTGCCCATATTTCTCCATTAATGTACTCCAGCTCATTCAAATATACAATCGAGCCTTTGTTGGTATATACCTCAATATGCCGAACCTCTTTAAACGTTTCGGGATCCATGTAGCGAATAATAGAAGAACCATCACTCATAATAAGATATTTGCCATCAGTGGTTAATCCCCAGCCCTCGGTTTGATATGTAAACTCACCGATACGCTCAAACGTATTGGCATCATATACGAATCCTTTGCGAGACTCCCAGGTAAGCTGGTAAATTTTATTGTTAAGCAAGGTGGTTCCTTCTCCAAAGTATTCCTTATCAAGTGCCACAGATTTCATCACCTTACCGGTTTTCAGCTCCACTTTACGCAATGTCGATTTTCCGTTTCGTCCGGTTCCTTCATACAAAAAGCCGTCATGGTAATAGAGTCCTTGGGTGTAAGCATCAGTATCATGCGGGTATGTATTTATAACCTCATAATCATAAAATGGAGGTGCGGGAGGATAGACTTTTACCATAGTGTTTAATGTGCTGAGTTTTCCACCGTCATGCCAAATAGAGAGTGCTATAGGTGTATTACCTACTTTTGTGTTTTGAGGAACTATCCACGTGTAGCTGAGCACATCTTTTTGTTTGGCAATATCAATACCGTTAATAGTTAGCTTGCTGCTATCAACCTTAGTACTCTCTTGAGTTGGCTTAAATGCTATGGTAAGCGTGTCGTTCCAATCAGCTCTACTGCCGCTGCTTGGCGATACCAGAGTAAACGGACTGGTTTCCACCTTGGTTTCCTTGTTATTTGCATTTGCAGAATCAGAGCCTTTTTTGGCTTGCTGATTTCCACAGGCTGCTATTGTTAATAGAAGCAGAGCGGCTGAAAGGATACGTATAAGCATTTTTGTTACATTTGTGGTTAGAATTAAACCTCAAAAATACAAAAGTTTTGAAAGCAATTACACGACACATCCCTAATACCATAACCTCACTTAATCTTTTTTCGGGCTGTTTGGCTATAACCTTTGCTTTTAGAGGTTATTTGGATATTGCGGCATACTGCATTTTTGCAGCAGCGATATTCGATTTTTGCGATGGCTTTGCTGCACGCCTGCTAAAAGCATACTCGCCTATGGGTTTGCAGCTCGATTCGTTGGCAGATATGGTAAGTTTCGGGGTTGCGCCTGCCGTTATGCTGCATGTGATATTGTATAATAACTTAGGGGCAAGTGTACATGATTTATCGTTATTTATAGTAAGCGTTATACCATTTGTTCTTGCTGTTTTTTCAGGGCTTAGATTGGCAAAGTTTAATATAGATACTCGTCAAACAGAATCTTTTATTGGGATGCCTACTCCGGCATGTACTTTGCTTGTTGCATCAACAGTATTGGCAAGCCTGTATGATGAACAGATACATAACCTACTTACGCATAATTGGATTATTATTACATCGTCAATTGCCCTGTCGTTGCTTTTAGTATCAGAGATACCAATGTTTTCGCTTAAGTTTAAAAAGCAGGAGAATTCATCTGCATTTTTAAAAAAGTATGCAGTGCAGCTGGTATTTTTGGTGTTGTGCTTACTGTCTCCCATATTTTTCGGGCTATTCTGTATAGCAGCAATGATTTTGCTATATCTTATAATATCTATCGTTCTGTGCTTGATTAAGCCAAAGAAAATTGCTGTTACAAACAAATAATGAGAAAAATAAATATGAAACGTATTGCATTAATCACAGGTGCTACTTCAGGTTTTGGAGAAGCCACCGCACGTATGTTGGCCGAAAATGGCTATAAGCTTATTATTACAGGACGTAGAGAAGAAAGGTTAGAAGGTTTGAAAAAAGAGTTGGTAGATAAATTCGGTTCAGAAATTCATACTCTTTCTTTTGACGTGAGAAATAAGGAGGAAGTAAACAAAGCGATAGAAGGATTACCTGCTGAATGGAAGAAAATAGACGTGCTGGTTAATAACGCAGGCTTGGCAGTTGGTTTAGAGCATATCCAGGATGGTAATACTGATGATTGGGATAGAATGATTGATACCAATGTTAAAGGCTTACTTTATATGACTCGCGCCGTTTCTCCGTTAATGGTAGAGCAGGGGCATGGACATATTGTAAACATTGGCTCTACCGCAGGTAAGGATGTGTACGAGAATGGTAACGTATATTGCGGAACAAAGTTTGCTGTAGATGCTATCAGTAAAGCAACACGCATTGATTTGCTTAAGCACAATATAAAGGTTACGCAGATATGCCCCGGATTGGCAGAAACAGAGTTTTCTATTGTACGTTTTAAAGGCGATACCGAAAAAGCAAAAACACCTTATAAAGGAATAGATGCAATGACGGCAGAAGATATCGCATCTATAATTCTATACGTAATCAGCTTACCACCGCACTTATGTATTAACGATTTGGTTGTTAGCCCAACAGCACAAGCCAATGCAATTTACACCTACAAGAAGTAGAAAATGATAGATTCGGAGATTAACAGCTTACCTCTTTCTGCTGCATCAAAAGATGTTGATTATGTTGTTGGTGCGTTGATAGTAGATGAGAGGAAGCGTATTTATGTTCAGCGGAGGACGTTAAACCGTAAGCTGTTTCCCGGATGTTGGGATATTGTTGGCGGTCACGTAGAAGCTGGCGAAACGCTTGAAAGTGCACTGAAAAGAGAAGTTTTGGAAGAAACCGGTTGGAGCTTGGTAAGCATAGGAAAGCTGGTAAAAGAGTTCCATTGGGAAGCGGAAGAAAATGGTGTTTTAAAAAAGAAGATAGAGTTTGATTTTTTGGTAGAGGTGAAAGGAAATTTAAATTCTCCAAGACTGGAAATAGAAAAGCACGACAAATACCACTGGATTACCTTTGATGAGCTAAGCATGCTACTTGACGAACGAAACCCCGATGATACGTTTATTTATAATGTAGTAAAAGAAGCATTTTCTTTTTTAGAATAGAGACATATTGTTCTCTTTTTCCATAAACTTAAAAAACATGTATAGCTGGTATTCAATTTCTAATCCATAGTCTTCTTTAGGGTCGTAGTCAATTTTCATACCATAGATAGAGCCGTATTGCATAGGGTTTTCATACCGCCTGTTCCATTCATTTACCATAAGAATATTTTTGTTTCTTAGCAGTTCTTTGGTGTAAAACTCTTTTGGCGGTTGTGTTGCTAAAAAGTTATCAAACCCTTCTGCAATAATATATATCCGATGTTCGATAGACTCTTTTAGCCTTATGAGTATTATTTGGGGACAAGGATAACAATCCATACCAATTCGGGGGACGTCTTTTATAATAGAAATACTTTCAATTTCATTAGTATCAATATTTACAAGGCTATCTTGATCAACGATAATACCGTTGACAATGTATATTTTTTGTTGAGTTTTAGCTGTATCCGG
>JAVBOE010000005.1:0-13885 GCA_031550925.1 Bacteroidales bacterium
AAAATCAACGGATATCATCTGTAAGAATAACCATTGAAAATATCATCAGGGAAGTAAAAATAGTCAGGATTATTGCCGAAAAATACCGCAACAGGAGAAAACGGTTTGCCCTCAGATGTAATCTGATCGCTGCTATCTATAACCTTAATCTGAACTATAAATGATTTTCCGAAGAGGTCTAATATTATAAACGCACCATTGTTGGCATCATTACCCTATAAACCAAGAACTATACTATAAGAACAACGAGCATCTCAATTTTGGGATGCTCGTTGTTCTTATAAGGCCACATGGCTATATTCTATCTAAGTACTCTCTTTGCTGTTTAAAAAACCTTTGCCTGTCAACTTCAGAGCATCCGGTAATCAATGTTGATGTTCGTTTTAACGATTGTATCCAAGTTCTCATATGTTCGCATGCTTCCAGATCAATAGATGATGCAGAGCTTAGCGTAAAGGTATTTATCATTGACAACGTAAAATTACTGGACATTAAGTAGAAGTATGTTGTTTCAAAATTTAAGTTAGAAATGTATATTTCTACTTTGTTTTCTGTCTCATATGTCCCTGTATAGGTAAGCCTTTCCAAATCGTTCAAAAATTTTGCCAGCTCTTCCTTTACCAAGCAAACCTCCTCGTCGCTTATAAGCTGTACGTTGCGAAAATACTTAATATCATTTGTTATGTATAGCATCAATAGCTCATCCCATACAAAATAGGTATAGTTGATGGCCTGAATATCTTCTAGATATTGCATATGAATTTCCCTCAGCTTCTCAGGAATTTCTATCTTTTCATAAGGAAGTATCGAATCTGGACTTCCAAACAAATACATCCATTTAAGCATATACAAACGAAAGACGGATGTATATCGCACACTAAAATGTGCCGGAATAATACTACAGGCACAACCAATTTCAGAATATTCATTTTTACTGGCTGCTCTAATTGAAGCCACAAAATCTTTACTCTTCTTCAGATCAATATCTGTGAAATTGAAAAAATCACGACCATACAAATTATATGATTGACCTCGATAGGTTGGTACAATATCTATAATACCATCTAAAGAAATATTAAGCTTTCTGGTAATAACCGCAATCTCTGCAAATGTAAAGGGAACCTCGCCTCGCAAGCGTCTATACACAGCTTCCTTCTCTATGTATAAATTATCCATAAGAAACGCAGCGGCCTTGCCTCTCTCCGGTATTCTTTCTTTTAAAATATCCAAGAACTTTTCATGCAGCTCTTTTCCTAGATTTACCATAGCATAATTAAGTATGATCTTCTATAAATAATTTCTTTCTGATTAGCATATGTAGCCAATTTACGCCGATCTAAAGTTACAATAATACGCCATAATAATATTTAACATATTTTTATTTTTCTGCATGCTTTTTACCAAAGTGAATAAAGCATAGATATATCCTTGCTTAATTTTCAGCTATTTATAAATACACTAAAGCAAAAATGGAAGACGAAAAGTATCGTTTTCCATTTTATCTTGACAATATTATTTCGTTATTTCTTCAAAGAATCTATAACGGTATAGTTTAAAAGATTTCCTTTTGCATCGCGTGTTTCTGAACGAACAATACCTACTTTTGTAGAATACCATTCAATACCCTTATACTGTACTGTTGTTTTTGTTTTGTGAGTATATACTTCAAAGATAAAAGTAACTTTTGCAGCATTGAATGTACCGGCAGGTGTAGTGATTCTCTCGCTCTTTTCATATTTACGATTTCTTACGCTTACTCTCAAAAAATCTTTCTTATCAGTTTTTGAGGTAAGAGTATATTGTGCATCGTCCATAGCAAATGTTTGATCCTCTGGAGTACCTTCTGCAAATGTATTTGGATAATCAAGATAATCAGCAACAAACTCTGAGCTAGAAGAAAGCATCTTTAATGTTTCTTCGGGAAGAAGGTATCTATGACTCATGTTCATATAAAAAACTCCATCCTGACAGCTTAATACTATTTTTCCTTGGTCCATAGTCTTACCTTTTGCATCAACAACGGTAAAGTTCATATCAGTATCATTACCAGACTGGCCACCATAAGAAGCCGTCACAGTATAGGTTGTTGTAGTAAGTAATTCGTTTTTGGCCGTATAGCTTTTTGTAACTATTTGGGCTCCCTTTGTATCCGGAAAAACAGGAATACAATCATCTTGTGCGTTCGACAACCCCGCAAACATAAAGATGGAAGATGCTAGCAATAATATTCTTTTCATAATCGTTGGTTTAAAAATAAATTGTTGTTTTAAAAAATAAATTAATGTTTGGGATTGCTAAAAATGTATAGACGATAAAATGTAAGTCATTGATTTATATGTGAGATAAAATCAAAATCTATACTTTATGACCAATCCCTAATGTTTTATTCTATTGTTCTAAACAACAAACTCACCTTTCAAATGTTCACCTCATTAAGTTAAAGAATACCATTACAATATTAAAAATCAGCTTCATTACATACTTAAGTAGCTAAAAAAGAGCGGCCTTCTTCAAAGTCGCTCATTTTATCCATTTGTTAAATTAGCTATACTAAGGCACTATCTTAAGCATTACAATGCCTTTAGCAAGCTTATCTCCTTCTTTTACAGAAAGCCCTTGTACCTTTCCTGCATGAGGCGCTTTAACCAGGTTATTCATTTTCATCGCCTCATAGGTCATTAGTATATCTCCTTGCTTTACAGCGCTACCTTCCGAAACGTTAAGCGTAACAACTGTTCCCGGTATAAATGTTTTTACTTCTTGCTCATTGGGTACAACCCATGGCTCACGGTTACAGAACTTTTTAGTGGGTAGAGTTTTGTATGCTGTATCGTCAATAACCAACAATTGCATCTCTTTACTGCAATCTTTGCTATCACTCATATTTTATTGTTTTAAATTAAAGATAAAGAGGTTAATTGTAAAGTGTAATACATTAAGTAAGAGAAGAGATCTAAAGATCTAACCAATTCAAAAGATTCAAAGAAAAACTTGAATCTTTAAATTTAACTCTTCTTAAACGTTTAAACTTCTTACACCACATTCTCCTAGAACGGTGGAACTCCATGCTTTTTAGCCGGACGAACAGCTACCTTATCAAAGGTAATATCCAACGCTTGTAGTAGCTGTGCTCGAGTTTGTGTAGGTTCAATAATTGCATCCACATAGCCAAAACCCGCTGCTACATATGGGTTAGCAAACTTGCTCTTATACTCTTCTACCTTCTGCTTACGAGTTTCGTTAGGATTTGCCGATTCTGTAATCTCTTTACGGAAAATAATATTTGCAGCACCTTCTGGTCCCATAACGGCAATTTCTGCCAACGGCCAAGCAAATACAAAGTCTGCTTGCAAGTGACGAGAGTTCATAGCAATGTACCCTCCGCCATATGCCTTACGCAGAATTACGGTAATACGCGGAACTGTTGCTTCGCTGTATGCGTAAAGCACCTTTGCCCCGTGACGAATAACACCGGCATGCTCTTGATCCACTCCCGGCAAATATCCCGGAAGGTCTTCAAACGTAATAATAGGTATATCAAACGCATCGCAGTAGCGGATAAAACGTGCAGCTTTATCAGACGAATCGCAGTCGAGTACTCCCGCTAATACCATTGGCTGGTTTGCCACAAAACCAACGGTTCTGCCATTCATACGACCATAACCAATGACAATGTTTGCAGCCCACATCTCTTGAATTTCGAAGAAATCGGAATCATCAACAACGGCACGAATAACATCGCGTACATCGTATGGTTTAGTTGGATCTTCCGGAACAATTTTTTCGATATCGAACTTCTTTGATGGTGGAACAGGTGTAAAGCGCTCTGCTTTCTGTGCGTTGTTCCAAGGAAGGAACGAAAGTAACTTTTTTATTTGGTCGAAGCATTCTTCTTCATCCTTAGCAAAGAAATGCGCATTGCCTGTAATCTCGCTATGTACACGGGCACCACCCAAATCCTCCTGAGTAATTTCTTCGCCTAATACCGACTTTATTACCTCCGGACCTGTAATAAACATCTTTGATATTCCATCCACCATAAAAACATAGTCGGTTAGCGCGGGAGAGTAAACCGCTCCACCGGCGCAAGGTCCAAGGATTACCGATAGCTGCGGAATAACTCCGCTAGCCATTGTGTTACGGAAAAATATCTCGCCATAACCTGCTAAAGCATTTACACCTTCTTGTATGCGAGCACCACCCGAATCGTTAATGCCTATTAGCGGAATACGCATGTTTAACGCATAATCCATTACCTTACAAATTTTCTTTGCATGCATATGTCCTAGCGAACCGCCTGTAACAGTAAAATCTTGCGCGTAAATAGCAACCGGATGGCTGTCGATAGTGCCTGTTCCAACCACAACGCCATCGCCGTGCATTACCTTACCAAGCATACCAAACTCGCGAGCCTCATGCTCTGCAAATAAGTCATACTCAAAAAACGAATCTTCGTCTAGTAGGGCGTTAATGCGTTCTCTGGCTGTAAACTTACCCGCAGCGTGCTGCTTTTCTATTGCCTTTTCTCCACCGCCCAAAGCCGCTTCTTTCTTGCGATCTCTAAGCTCTTGGATTTTTTGTTTTAGTATCGACATATAAATATATTTAGTTAAAAGTAAACTTTACCCCTAAGGTAAAAACATACAAGAATACGAACTTCATTTGAAAAATGAAAACAACTTGCTACTTTTTATTGTTACTATGATATATAACATATTGATATTCATTGTTTGACAACATAAGCTAAAACATTGGGAAACGCTATAAATTCTTACTATATTTGAAAACTTTTTTTGATTTCTTTTTAATATCAAAAATTGATGTAGCACAAATATTTACGTATAACAATTTAGAAACCTAAAAATAAAATGGCTTTAGACAAATTTGTTACCCGACACATCGGGCCTCGTAATGAAGACATTGAGAAGATGCTTAAAGTTGTTGGCGCTTCTTCTCTTGATGAGTTAATCGACCAAACGGTTCCAAAGTCTATCAGACTTAAAGAGCCCTTAAAGCTGGATGCTCCGCTAAGCGAATATGAGTATCTTAATAAAATTAAAGCAATAGCTTCGAAGAACAAGCTGTACCGTTCGTTCATTGGGATGGGTTACTATGGTACTTGTGTGCCTTCTGTAGTTTTACGCAACGTATTCGAAAATCCGGGTTGGTACACTTCTTATACTCCTTATCAGGCAGAGATTTCGCAAGGTCGCCTTGAAGCGTTGCTAAATTTCCAGACTGCAATTATCAGCCTTACCGGACTTCCGATGACTAACTGCTCGTTGCTAGATGAGGCAACTGCTGCAGCCGAAGCGATGCACGTAATGTACGCACAACGTTCGCGCAATGCAGTTAAGGAAGGTCGTAACGTAATTTTTGTTGACAAAAACATATTCCCTCAAACGCTTGATGTTATCATCACCCGTGCGCAACCGTTAGACATTGAAGTTGTTGTTGGTGATTTTGATAAGGTTGAGCTAACCGATAAAATGTTTGGTGCTGTTGTTCAGTATCCCGCTGCAAACGGCGAGATTAGAGATTATAGCGAGTTTTGCAAAAAAGCGCACGAAAAAGAAATTTTCGTAACAGCTTGTGCCGATATTCTATCGTTGGTACTTTTAACTCCTCCGGGAGAATGGGGTGCAGATATTGCTGTTGGTAGTACTCAACGCTTTGGTATTCCTTTAGGTTTTGGCGGACCATGCGCCGGATACATGGCTGTTCGCGACGACTTTAAGCGTAACATGCCGGGTCGTATTATCGGTGTTTCAATCGACCGCCATGGTAACAAAGCACTTCGTATGGCATTACAGGTACGCGAGCAGCATATTAAGAGAGAAAAAGCAACTTCGAATATTTGTACTTCCCAAGCGTTACTTGCGACTATGGCAGGTATGTATGCCGTTTATCACGGAGCGGAAGGGTTAAAGAGAATTGCAACGCATGCCCACAGCGCCGCGCATAAGATTGCCAGCTGCTTAGAAAAAGCAGGTTATAAGCTGGCTACAAAAGATTTTTTCGATACAATTGAAGTTACCGGAGTAAACGCAAAAGAAATTCAGGCTGCTGCTCTTGCTAAGCAAATAAACTTCTTCTATCCTAACGAAAGTACTGTTCGCATTAGCTTTGACGAGACTGTTAGCTGCGAAGACCTACGTAATATTCTTGAAATATTTAAAGCAAGCAAGCCCGATTCTTGTGGAGAAGAAGTTGCTATTTCTGCAAAATATCTTCGTAAGAGCGAAATCTTGACGCAAGAAACATTCAAGAAGTATCGCTCTGAAACAGAAATGATGCGCTACATAAAGAAGCTGGAGCGTAGAGATATCGCACTAAATCACAGCATGATTTCGCTTGGCTCGTGTACGCTTAAGCTGAATGCTGCTTCGGAAATGCTGCCACTTAGCTGGGCTGAACTTGGTAACATTCACCCATTCGTTCCCGCAGATCAGGCTCAAGGATATCACGAATTGATAGATGATCTTTGCAAAGACCTTGCTATCATTACCGGATTTGATAAGGTATCTGTTCAGCCAAACTCTGGTGCAAGCGGAGAGTATGCCGGATTGATGGTTATCCGTCAATACCACATCAGCCGTGGCGAAAGTTATCGTAAGGTTGTTATTATTCCTTCTTCTGCACACGGTACCAACCCTGCAAGTGCTGCAATGGCCGGACTTGAAATCATAACGGTTAAATGCGAAGAAAACGGAAATATATGTGTTAGCGATTTACGCGAAAAGGCTACTGCTGTTAAAGACAGGCTATTTGGCGCAATGATTACCTACCCTTCTACTCACGGAGTATTTGAGGCAGAAATTATTGAAATGATGAATATCATTCACGAAAACGGCGGTCAGGTTTACATGGACGGTGCCAACATGAATGCTCAGGTTGGTCTTACCAGCCCCGGATTTATTGGCGCAGATGTTTGCCACCTTAACTTACACAAGACATTTGCTATCCCTCACGGTGGCGGTGGCCCTGGTGTTGGTCCTATTGGTGTTGCTAAGCATCTTTCACCATTCTTACCTTCACATCCGATTGTAAAAACTGGCGGAGAGCAAGGTATACACGCTGTTGCAGCATCACCCTTCGGAAGTCCGTTTGTGCTGCCAATTACTTATGGTTACATCAAAATGTTGGGAGAAGAAGGCTTGAAAAAATCTACAGAGATGGCTATTCTTAATGCCAACTACATGTCGGCTGCGCTTAAAGAGCATTTCAATACGCTGTTTACAGGCGAGTCCGGTCGTGTTGCGCACGAGTGCATTATTGATTGTCAGAATTTCCGTAAAGACTACGGCGTTGAAGCAGGAGATATCGCACGCCGTTTGATGGACTACGGATTCCACGCACCAACGCTTTCATTCCCTGTTCACGAAACGCTGATGATAGAGCCTACCGAAAGCGAATCGCTTGCTGAAATTAATCGCTTTGTTGAAACGCTTATCAAGATTAAGGAAGAGTGCGAAGCTATTAAGAGCGGTAAGGCCGACAAGGAAGATAATGTTGTTAAGATGGCTCCGCACACTGCTGCCGAAATTGGCGCAAATGAGTGGAACCACAAGTATAGCCGCGAAGAAGCTGCTTTCCCGTTCAAGTGGGTAACAGAAAACAAATTCTGGCCTTGGGTAAGCAAAATTGATGGTGGCTATGGCGACCGTAACCTTGTGGTAACAAACGATACGGTTGAGAATTTATTGTAATATTTCTCTATTAAAAGCAAAGCAGCCCTTGTTTAAAAACAAGGGCTGCTTTGCTTTTACCCTCTTGTCATTTCGAACGAAGTGACGGAAGCAGAGAACTATTTGCTTTTTAAATTGGCGCAAACGAAGATTTACTTTTTACACCCTTGCCCAAAACATCTAATAACTTATCTTTGTTAGGGTATAAACCTGAGCTATGAGATATCAACTCGAAGAGAAGCTGAAGTCCTTTCCTTCTTTCCTATACGGACTGCAATGGTGGCTGGTAACTGTTCCGGCTATAGTAGTAATGGGACTTGTTGTTGCTAAGCTACACTTTGGAGCAGACATTGCAGCACAAACATTTTACATGCAGAAGCTGCTGCTTATTCTTGGCGTAACGTTGCTATGCCAGGTGCTGTTGGGGCATAAGCTGCCTTTGGTTGTTGGTCCTGCCTCTGTTCTGTTGATTGGTGTTCTCGCCTCTGTTGCATCGGGTGTTTCGGCTATCTATACAGCTATCATGGTAGGTGGTGTTTTTATCACCATTATCGCCTTATGCGGATTGCTGAAATTTTTTCAAAAAATCTTTACACCTCGTGTTATAGCAGCTATACTACTACTTATACCCATTACGCTTTCGCCCACAATCATAAAGCTTATTTTCAGCAATCCGTCCACTCCTATATTCAACCTTACTTTCGTGCTGGCAACCATAGTTGCGTTAGTTATCTGCAACCAGCTGTTAAGAGGCATCTGGAAATCAACTACGCTGGTATGGGGCATTGTTATTGCTTCATTGCTGTACTACGTTTTTGTAGGATATCCGACTGCTCAACCTATAGCAAATAATAGCAGCGAAAACATATACCTGTTTATAAAGCCGGAGCTTGATTTGGGCGTAATCTTATCCTTTCTATTTTGCTCGTTTGTACTTATAATAAACGAGGTTGCCTCTATACAGGCTGTCGGGCACATGCTCGGAGCCGATAATATGCAAAAAAGAGCCAAGAGAGGTGTTGCCATAAATGGGTTATCAAATATAGCTTCGGGAGCGATGGGTGTTATGGGTTCGGTTGATTACTCATCAAGTCCCGGAATTATATCGGCAACCAAGTGTGCCTCGCGCTTTCCGTTTATACCAACCGCCATTCTTTTAATTGCATCTGCCTTCGTCCCAGGTCTTGTAAGAGGATTACTCTCTATCCCCAATATGGTAATGGGTACCATACTGTTATATGTAATGACAACCCAATTTTCGGCAGGCATACAAATGGCTGTCGTTGATAAGGTAGTAAGCAATTTTAACGATGGTATATCTATAGGACTATCTATGATGGTTGCTATCGCCATATCTTTTATGCCCACCGAAATGGCAAAAGAAATGCCGGCAATGCTTCGCCCTATATTAAGCAATGGTTTTGTAATGGGTGTATTTATGATGCTTATTATGGAACATTTAGTGTTCAGAAAAAATAGATTAAGCAACAATTAGCTAGTGCGATTTTTTTCGCTCCTCTTTTCGGCATAACTTTGCCTCCCGAATGGATAAACTTCGATTTCTCAGCCTAGGTAGCGGTAGCAGCGGAAACTGTTACTACGTGGGTACTATGTCTAAAGGTTTACTTATAGACGCAGGCATAGGCATACGTAACATGAAAAAACGTCTTACCGAAGCAGGACTTGGTTTTGAGCAAGTTTGGGGTATACTTATTACGCACGACCACATAGACCATATACGCTCTGTTGGCGCGGTGGCTATTCGTCATCATATTCCTGTTTATACAACTGCCGAAATTCATAAAGGCATTGCCCGTTGCTCAATGCTGGGCGATAAGCATATCCCCTCGCCTCACTACATTATAAAAGGCGATACCATAGAAATAGCAGGTTTTGAGGTAACGGCATTCTCTGTTTCGCATGATGGAACAGACAACGTAGGCTACTCGATACAATACAACGGTAAGCGTTTTACAGTCGCAACCGACTTGGGTTATATCTGCGAAAACTCTGCGCCTTATATCCGTCAGGCAAACTACTTGGTGCTGGAAGCAAACTACGATGTTCACATGTTGGAAACAGGGCATTATCCTCGCTATTTAAAAACTCGCATATCAAGTAAAACAGGGCATTTGAGCAATGATGAGGCTGCCCGCTTTCTTGCCGATAACTACGCGCCACATTTAAGTCACATATATCTTTGCCATCTGAGCCAGGAAAATAATATGCCGGAACTTGCTCATCTTATTGTAGAACGAGAGCTGATGGCAAAAGGCGTTATAGTAGGAAAAGATGTGCAGCTACACACGTTACCTCGTACAAAAGCATCAGACGTATTTATTTTAGAAACATAGCTATGGAAAGTAGAGCAGATAAAGCAGTATCTCTGTTTAAGCAAGGATACAACTGTGCACAATCGGTATTTGCAGCCTATGCCGATTTATATGGCATGGACGAAGAAACAGCGTTCAACCTGGCTATGCCATTCGGTGGTGGTATGGGTGGTATGCGAGAAGTTTGCGGAGCAGTATCGAGCATGTTTATGGTTGTAGGATTAGCAAAAGGTACAGCCATACCTAACGATAAAGAGGGTAAGAAAGTATGTTTTGAATTGGTGCAGCTGTTGGCCGAAAAATTTCGTCAAGAAAACGGCTCTATTATTTGTAAACAGCTGATGGGATTAGAGCCCGGGTTACCCGAAGGCTACAAGAAGAAACCCTGTGTAGAACAGGTAAGATATTGCGCACAGCTGATAGAAGATGTGCTAATGTGAGAATATGAAAATGCGTTAATGAAAGAATGTATCATGACACTAGTATCATGTACCATGAACTATTCTGCATCAACTCCTAAATCCCCTAAAGGGCAGGGCTGCTAAGTTCTCCAGCGTCCGCGAAGCGGGTAAATGTGAATAACCGCGGGTAAAACCCGTGGAAAAGAGTAGCTATCCAAGTAATCGTCCACGAAGTGGGCGAATTACCCAATTGTTCGCCCACTTCGTGGACGAGGTTCTAGAAAAATATCCTCTGCCATGCGTTTCACGCATGGTTATTCATATTTAGTCCCGTTGGGACAATCAGAACTTAGCAGCCCTGCCCTAAAGGAGACTTTTACAGCACTACCCTTTAGGGGATTTAGGGGTTATTTGTTCTTTTCAAATAACGCTTCGTACTCCTTGTAATATGCTATTCTAACCGGCTTATCCTTGCTTTTCTTTTCCTAACACATTATTAAACACTCTGATTTGCAAGTTCTTGTTTTTAAACATGATCTCATACCCCCATTTTTAAATAGTGGCTTCTTTGTCAAATCATATAATTGGTTAACTTTGAAATTCTGATTTTTTGAACGTTAAAAATAAAACAATTAAATACATAAGAAATTTATGAAAACATACTCCACAAAGCAGATCAAAAATGTCGTCCTACTCGGCAACAGCGGTTCGGGTAAAACCACTCTTGCCGAGGCTATGATGTTCGAAGGTAAAGTTATAGACCGTAGAGGTTCTATAGATGCAAAGACTACCGTATCAGACTACACCGAAGTAGAACACATATATCAGCGTTCAATTTACTCAACTGTTCTGTTCACCGAGTTTATGGATCATAAGCTGAATATCATAGACACTCCGGGATCAGACGACTTTGTTGGAGGCGTTTTCTCCGCATTTAAGGTTGCGGATACCTGCGTTATGCTTATCAATGCACAGAATGGTGTTGAAGTTGGCACAAATATATTTAGCCGTCATGCCGAGCGCAGTAACAAGCCTTTAATGATTGCCATTAATCAGCTCGACCACGATAAGGCGAACTTCGATAACACGTTAGACTCAATTAAGCAAAGCTTTGGTAACAAGGCTGTTCTTGTGCAGTATCCTGTTAACCCCGGTATAGGTTTCGATACTTTCATCGATGTACTTACCATGAAGATGTATAAGTTTAAAGACGATAACGGAACGCGTGAAGAGCTGCCTATTCCTGCCGAAGAAGCCGACAGAGCAGAAGAGCTGCACAATGCTTTAGTTGAAGCGGCTGCCGAGCATGATGAAAATCTTATGGAGCTGTTCTTCGAAAAAGGCGCTCTTGAGGTTAGCGATATCCGCAAAGGTCTTGCTGCCGGAATCCGTAACCGTGGTGTATTTCCTATCATGTGCCTTTCTGCGAAAAAAGATATCGGTACAAAACGCTTAATGGAATTTATCATCAACGTTGCACCTAGCCCCGATTGGAACGAAGGTGCAGAGACAGTTGACGGCGAAATGATTCCTTGCGATCCTAACGGTGCTCCGTCTGTATTTGTTTTCAAAACAGCTGTTGAGCAACACCTTGGCGAGGTTTCTTACTTCCGCGTTATGTCCGGTAAAATTGCCGAAGGTATGGATATGATTAACGCAAGTAATGACGGTAAAGAGCGTATCGCATCACTTTACGCTGTTGCAGGTAAAAAGCGCGAAAAGGTTACCGAAATGGTTGCCGGCGATATAGGTTGTACCGTTAAGCTGAAAAATACCAAAACCGATCAAACCCTTAATGTTGGCAAGGATTGGCAGTTTAAGCCTATCGTATTCCCCGAGCCTAAGTTCCGCACAGCTATTAAAGCTAAGAACGAAAGCGATGACGAAAAACTGGGCGAATTGCTAAACCGCGCTCATCAAGAAGATCCTACCATCATAATAGAGTACTCAAAAGAGCTGAAACAAATCATTCTTAGCGGTCAAGGCGAACACCATATCAACATTCTTAAGTGGCATCTTAACAATACCAACAAGATAGAGATTGAACTGTTTGCACCAAAGATTCCTTACCGCGAAACCATTACCAAAATGGCAGCGGCAGACTATCGCCATAAAAAGCAATCTGGTGGTGCCGGTCAGTTTGGAGAAGTACACTTAATTATTGAACCATACATAGAGGGAACTCCGGATCCTAGCAAAGTTAAGGTTGACGGTAAAGAATTCGTTCTTAGCGTCAGAGGTAAAGAAGAAATTAACCTCGATTGGGGAGGCAAGCTGGTTTACTACAACTGTATTGTTGGAGGCTCTATCGATGCTCGCTTTATGCCTGCTATCCTTAAGGGTATTATGGAAAAAATGGAAGAAGGACCTCTTACCGGTTCGTACGCCCGTGATATTCGTGTGGCTGTTTACGATGGCAAAATGCACCCCGTTGATTCAAATGAAATTTCGTTTAAGCTGGCAGGACGTAACGCTTTCAAAACTGCGTTTAAGAATGCCGGTCCTAAGATTATGGAGCCCGTTTACAACGTAAGTGTATATGTACCTGCTGAGTATATGGGTGATGTAATGAGCGACTTACAAAACCGTCGCGCTATGATTGAGGGTATGAACAGCGAAAAGGGGTTTGAGGTAATTAAAGCTCGCGTTCCCTTAGCAGAGCTACACAAATACTCTACAACATTAAGCTCATTAACTTCTGGTAGTGCAACTTACACTATGAAATTTGCCGAATATCAACAAGTTCCTTCAGATGTACAGGATAAGCTGTTGAAGGCATACGAAGCAGAAGAAAAAGACGAATAACTTTATTAACATGGCAAAACGGAGGATTTATTCTCCGTTTTGTTGCGTTAGTCTTTTTTTATACTTTTGACGGATTTTTAAGCACTCGAAATGACAAACAAACAAGAAGGTTATCGCAACCTGTTAAGAGAAAAAACAGCTGTATATGACGATCCTGATAAGATACAGGCAGCAGGGTTGTACCCTTTCTTTCGTCCTATCACGTCAGAACAAGATACAGAGGTATATATTAACGGGCAAAAGGTGCTGATGTTCGGCTCTAACAGCTACATGGGTCTTACATCTCATCCCAAAGTAAAAGAAGCAGCGATAGAGGCTACCAAGAAATATGGTACCGGTTGCGCCGGATCTCGTTATCTTAACGGTACGCTTGATATCCATGTTGAGCTGGAAAATAAGCTGGCCGAATTTGTTGGAAAGGATGCTGCTCTGATTTACAGTACCGGATTTCAGTCAAACCTTGGCGCGATACCCACCGTAACAGGTCGTAACGACTACATCATCCTCGACGAGCTAGACCACGCTTCTATCATAGAAGGGGCACGCCTTTCATTCGGAAAAACGCTGAAGTATCGCCATAACGATATGGATGCGTTGGAGAAAGTGCTGCAACGTTGCGAACCCGACAAAATAAAGCTGATAGTAGTTGACGGTATCT
>JAVBOE010000113.1:0-3765 GCA_031550925.1 Bacteroidales bacterium
AATTGATGAGTATTGGAAAGAGCATCTTCGCGAGATGGACGATCTACGCCAATCGGTACAAAATGCCACATACGAACAAAAAGATCCGTTACTTATCTATAAGTTTGAATCGTATGAGTTGTTTAAGGTGATGCTGGATAAGATCAACCACGATATAATTGCCTCTCTTATGAAGGCGCATATTCCGCTTAGAAGCAAGGATGAAGTTCGTAAAGCAGAGAATAAGCGTACGGATATGAGCAGCTTAAAGGCCGGAAGAGAAGATTTGGCGACATCTACTCCGCAAGAAAGGTCGAATGCGCCTGTGGTTCGTACAGAAAAGAAGGTAGGGCGTAATGACCCGTGCCCTTGCGGAAGTGGCAAGAAGTATAAAAACTGCCACGGACAAATGGAAAACTAGCAGTTTAGAAAAATATCCATTTTGATGCCGGCTTTATTCGGTTTACATAGAAACAGCGGTTTAACTTACGTTTCATGTAGAGCTAATAAAGTCGGTATTTTTGTGTCTTATTCTTTCGTATCTTTGTAAATATATGGTTAGTATAGTAATAGACGATAAGATCCCTTTTATTCGTGGTGTATTAGAGCCATACGCCAACGTTTACTATTTGCCCGCGAACGAGATTACGCAGCAACAGTTGGTAAATGTTGATGCACTAATAATACGTACACGTACACACTGCAATGCCAAGCTGCTGGATGGGACCGCTGTAAAGTTTATTGCCTCGGCTACTATTGGTTACGATCATATTGATACGGCTTATTGCGAAGCAAAAAACATACGGTGGACGAATGCTGCAGGTTGTAACGCTTTGTCGGTAGAGCAATATGTACTTGCTGCGTTGTTGGAGTTGGCGAACAGAAGAAACTTTTTGTTATCAGGTAAAACCATAGGTGTTGTAGGCGTTGGTAATGTTGGCTCTAAGGTTGCGCGTGCGGCAGAAATACTTGGCATGAAGGTCTTGCTATGCGATCCGCCTCGCGAACGAAAAGAAGGGCTAGCTGATTTTATTACTTTAGAAGAACTGTTGCCTGTTGCAGATATTGTTACTATTCATGTTTCTTTAAGCCGAGAAGGCGCGGATAAAACGTACGAGTTATTTAATAACGATATTTTTTCTAAGATAAAGAAAAATGCGATTCTTATCAACGCTTCGCGGGGCGAGGTTATTGATGAAGATGCATTGAAGAATGCCATTAAGAACAAAGCACTTTCAGATGTTGTTTTAGATGTATGGCAAAACGAACCCGATATTGATAAAGAACTCCTGGATATGGTAACCATTGCAACACCTCATATTGCAGGCTATTCGGTCGATGGTAAGGCAATGGGTACAGCAATGTCTGTAAATGCATTGTCTCGCTTTTTTGAATGGGGATTAGATGCATGGTTTCTGAAATCGCTGCCAATGCCTGAGAAGACTCTGTTATGCGCAGACTTTTCAAAGGGAACATTCGAACAAAATCTGCACCGGCTCGTTAAAAATACATACAATATTATGAGCGATGATGAGCGTTTGCGCACATCTCCTAAAGAGTTTGAACGGCAACGCGGCAGCTATCCCTTACGACGGGAATTTGATTCATATACGGTAGATGCAACGAATATTGCAGAAGCAGACAGGCAAAAATTAGCACAGCTACAGTTTCATTTCAAATAAAGTCACCACAAAATTGTAAGCCATGTTTACAAAAGAAGATATTCAACAGCTAAATAACTTAGGAATAGGTGAGCAAACAATAAATCATCAGCTAGATAATTTTGCAAAAGGTTTTCCCTATCTTAAGCTTGTTGCTCCTGCCTTGGTTGGAAAGGGGATTCTCGCATTGAGTAAGCGTGAACAAAGTGAGCAAATAAAGCGATACGAGGAATTTGGTGGAACTGCGCTTAAATTTGTTCCTGCTTCGGGTGCTGCAACCCGTATGTTTAAAGAGTTGTATCAATATAAAGATTCGGGTGGTACGTTAGATCTGGATGATAAAAAGAATAAATCCATAAAAGAATTTTTTGATAAGCTGAATGAATTCGCTTTTTACGGACAGCTTAATCAGTTTATGTTTGAGAAGAACGTTGACTTACGAAAGTTGTCATCAGATGATTATCTATCCATAGTTTCTACTTTGCTTGACGAAGATGGAATGAACTATGGGCATTTACCGAAAGCTGTTTTAAAGTTTCACAAGTACCCCGATCAGGTACGTACAGCCATTGAGGAGCATTTGGTTGAGGCCGCTCTTTATGCTTGCAATGCCGATAAAATAGCAAGATTACATTTTACCGTTTCTCCTGAGCATAAAGATAATATTGAGGGATTGCTAAAGCAGGTTGTTCCTATTTATGAAAAACGTTTTAGCTATAAGTATAAGATTACTTTCTCTGAACAGAAGAAATCTACCGATACCATTGCCGTTGATATGAATAATCAGCTCTTTCGTAGTGAGGATGGCAGCTTACTGTTTCGCCCAGGTGGTCATGGTGCTTTGCTTGAGAACTTGGGAGAGCAAGATGAGGATATTGTATTTATAAAAAATATCGACAATGTTGTTCCGGAAACGAGAATAGACGAAACAGTTTACTGGAAAAAGGTTATAGCGGGAGTACTGCTAAGCTGTCGTGATAAAGTATATGATTATCTTCATCGGTTAGAGAACGGAGATCGTGGTGCAAGCTTCTTGGATGAAGTGTGTGATTATATGCAGTCAATGTTTTGTATTGTCCTGCCACAAACGCTTTCAAATGATGAGCGTGCGGTTGTTTTGTATGAAAAACTGCATCGCCCGATAAGAGTTTGCGGTATGGTAAAGAACGAAGGCGAACCCGGAGGCGGGCCTTATATTGTTAAAGAAGACGATGGAACAACATCTCTACAGATATTAGAGCTGCAGCAGGTTAATGTGCAAGATACAGAAATGAAAGCCTGTCTTAACGCCTTAACGCATTTCAATCCTGTTGATATTGTTTGCTCTTATCACGATCATAAGGGTAAAAAGTATGACTTAAAAAAATTTGTTGATTTAAAAACCGGATTTATATCGGAGAAGAGCGTAGCCGGAGAGTCTATAAAGGCTCAGGAGTTGCCGGGTTTATGGAATGGTGCGATGAGCAAGTGGAATACCATTTTTGTAGAGGTGCCGTTGGCTACTTTTAATCCAGTAAAAACGGTGAACGATTTGCTAAGAAAGGAACATCAGGTGTTGTTGAAATGAAAAAAGGTATCACATTAGTACTATTCAGCTTATGTGCAATAACGCTATTTGCTAAGGGCTACAATATTTCTATTAAGATTGAAGGGATGCGGGATTCTACCATGCTGTTGGCTGTTTATTCGGGAGAAAAACAGTTTGCAATAGATACGGCTATCCTTGATGACAACGGAAAGGCTGTGTTTTCGAACGACGAGCCTATGGATGCGGGTATGTACATGGTGATAATGAACAAAAACGTCCTTTTTGATTTGCTTATATCCGATGAAAACACTCAGCATTTTTCCATAACATTAGATGGCAGCTTGCTTAGCGCTCCTGTGTTTGAAGGATCTGCCGAGAATACATCGTTCTATAGCTATCACGCGTTTAAGAGTATTATTACGCGCAAGCAGCAAGGGCTTAATACTCAGATTAGAAATACTAAGGATGAGCATAAGTTGGATAGCCTTAACGCAGAGACAAGTCGTTTAAGAAAGTCGTTGGCTCATTACTCCGATAGCGTTGCTAATACGTATCAGGGTAAGACAATAGCTACTGTTCTATACGCACTGAACATAC
>JAVBOE010000068.1:0-16570 GCA_031550925.1 Bacteroidales bacterium
GTCATCTTTTACAGCAGTTTTATATGTACAGGTTATCGTTGCTTTTGTTTTTGGGACAATGGTTTCGGGTTCAACCTTAAAGCTTAAGTGTGCAGGAATTTTATCAAATGTAATTTTTATAGGCTCCGAGCCGTTGTTATAAATAGTTAGAGTTGCTGTCTTAGTTGCGCCTTTTGTTAAACGCGCAAATGCAATATCTTTTGATTCAAGGCGTAAAGATTTGCCTATTGTAACAGGGTATTGCTCTTCGATGTTTGGTGCTTTCTGTACGACTTCGCCTTTTATGTGAATAATAACCGATGCTTCTTGAGCATTTGACATAACCACCAGGCTTTTATCGAAAGATCCCGGACGTCCTGCCGGTAAATATGTAGCCGTAACAGTTCCTTTATTTCCGGGCAGTACTGGATTTTTAGTCCATTCGGGCGTTGTACATCCGCACGATGCCGTTACATTATTAATGATAACGGGTTCGTCGCCTGTATTGGTAAACGTAAATGTATAGCTTACGTTTCCATCCTTTTCCAGTATCGTACCAAAATCATGTACCTCTTTTTCAAACGTAACAACCCCTTTTGCCTGCGCGTTAAATGCACCAAAGGCAAGTAGTATGAATGCTATAATCCTTGTTTTCATTGTTAAATGCAAAAAATAAAGACTAAAAATCCGATATATTTCCAAGCAAAGGTATGAAATTACCAAAAGTAATATCAATGCTTTAGAAACACTTTTTTATGTTAACCGAACAGTTTAACACTATTTGTGGCTGAATATGTAGATTTTGCTAAACAAAAATTATCCGATGTTGTTAGTTTTGCAGATATGAACAATTATATCTACTTTTGTTACGTTGTATAATTATAAAACACTTTAGAAATGGCTTATAAAATCAGTGATGATTGCACTGCTTGCGGAACGTGCATCAACGAATGCCCTGTAGAGGCAATTTCTCCTGGAGATATCTATAAGATTGACCCTGAGGTTTGTACAGATTGTGGAACATGTGCAGATGTATGTCCTGTATCGGCAATCAATCCGGAATAAGGAACAACAAAAAACAAAAATGCCTTCCGATTTATCCGGAAGGCATTTTTGTTTATAGGGGTTAATGGTAAGTGGGGGCCACATAAAAAGTAGGAAGAGAACTATAAGAATAAAGACTACTCGTCATTTCAACCAAAGGGAGAAATGACGTTCTGTTTTGTCGCTTAACAACTAACTATTAACCATTAACTTGAAAATACTGCTGTTATTTCTTCAAGCAGGCTCATAAACCACTCAGGCTGGTAGAAGCAGAAAAAGAAAGAGGTAAGTATTAATGCCAGCTGTATATACGTTAAGTATGGTTTGATAGTGCTTGTATTTATTCTCTGAGTATCTACCGACGAGTTATAGCATATATGCAGTAAACGTGAACAAAGTGAATAAATTACAACACATAAAAGTAATGCTGCTACAGCAAAGTAAAACCAACGACCATCAGAGATTAGCGAGCTGAATGTCATCAACTCTGAAATAAAAAGTGACGAAGGCGGTACAGCGCATAAGCCAATAAGGACAAAAATTAGAACGGTTGCTCCTAAAGGATTTATGCTAAAATATCGCCCCATTCTAAACATATTATAAGAGCCATACACCCTACCAATTTGAGAGAACTGATAAAATGCTGTTGACTTCACCAACCCGTGCATCAGCATGTGGAAGATGGCGGCAATATAACCCAATCCGCCAACACCTAAAGCAATGGCGACTATTCCCATATTCTCAACCGTAGAGTATGCCAAAAAGCGTTTTGCATTTTTAGTACGTCTCATGTATATAGCGGCAATCAACAGCGACAATATACCTGCAATTATCATTACCCCTTGTATCCATGCAAATATTTCGGATGAAGCCATCATTCGGAATATGCGAAAAATTGATACAAAGCCCAGATTTATCAATGCCGTAGAAAAAAATGCACTCATTGGGCTTGGTGAAGCATGATTGGCATCAATGCCGATGGTGTACATGGGGAACAACTCCATTTTGGTACTATAGCCAACCAGTATGAATAGGAATGCTAGCTTAAGGTACAACGGATTTGCTTTGCTTACTACGCTTGCAAGATTCTCATAAGACATGTTCAGCTCATGGTCTCCGTGTAGTATGACGCTCAAAAAAAGTATTCCGAGATATGCAATGGCAATACCTGTAGAGCACACAAACACATATTTCCAAGTAGCCTCTAACGCGCGAGCTGTTCTTCTGTGGTATATCAACAAGGCTGCCGAAAGGGTTGTAATCTCAATTAATATCCACGATATAGTAATGTTATTGGCAAAATAAGCACCTGTAATAGCCGTAGAAAGAAGAATAAAACCTATATGATACAGCTTATATTGGTGCAACGTTTCTTCGTGTAGATAGCTGTAGCTATGAATTAGGGTAATAGGCGCAAGTATTGACAGCAGAACGAAAAATAAAATTCCTAATGCATCGTAGGTAAAGTGATTCAGCTCCGTGGTATCCTTATACAAAATAGTATATATAGCAAACGTTAGCTGCACAGCAAAGAATATACCTGTAATAATAGATACAGACTTTTTATTTCTCTGAATCAGTATCAGAGAAATACTTGCTAATGCTGCAATAAAGTATAGTAGTATTATCGGCATTTGTTGCTAGTCCTTAAGTTTAGTCAGCATATCGGTTTCCATGCTATGCATACGGTCTTCTATCTTAGTCATAAATACGCCAAGTATAAGCACACTCATGAATATATCCAGTAGTATTGCGGTATTAATAAGCATGGGCATTTCAGATCCCGCAGCAATAGAGAATAAGAATACAGCATTTTCAACTACAAGAAAGCCTACCATGTGCGAGAAAATGCGCTTATGTGTTGTAATAAGTATCATTCCGGCAAGCATGGCAAATATTGATATGGCTAAGAAGAAATTATCAACAGATGCATCCTGTAAAACCGAAGTCAGTATAATGCTTACCAACATTGCGGCAATAACTAAAAGAATAGAGTAAAATGCCGGTAGCGCGCCTTTATGTACCCGTGCTGTTTTTGTTCTTTTAATTATTCTATGCAGTAGCCATGGTACGATAATAGCCTTGAATACCAACGTTTCTACAACAATAAAGATAAGGTTAAGCGTATCTATTTCTTTAAGTAGCGAGAATGATATGCCGAATAGCAAAACACCCTGAACACCCACCAACATGGCATAAGTTCTGAAACGCTCGGTAATAGAGAAGAAGATGAGCGAAACAGCAAATAGTAGTATTAGTAGAGCTATCATTTTTATGTTTATCGTTAGTTGTTAGAAGCCCCTCCAACCTCCCCAAAGGGGAGGCTCAAGAGAAGTGTTAGGCGAAGCCACTTCTCCTCAATATTCGTAATATGTTGAATAATGGACATCTTTTTCGTGATACTTGATACGTGCATCGTGTTTCTATAAACATTTTCAACTCATTAATACATCTCCATATTGCGAAAGCACAATAGCAGCAATGAATGTAAGCAATCCTATTGCAGTTACCGAAATAAGGTACGATGGATTTTTTGGCATTCTGTTTCTTGCTCTAAAGCTTTCGAAAAATCCAACAACCACAGCACACATAAATTCAACTGCAAAAAATACAGCTAAATGAATCCAAACACTCAAGTCGGGTGGAGTAATACAAAATGCAATAAGCGCGCTGAACAGAGAAAACTTCAAGAAAGAGTTCAGCGTTATCAATCCCAAATCAAAGCCCGAGTTATCGAGTACCATTACCTCATGAATCATTGTTAGCTCTAAGTGCGTACGCGGGTCGTCAACAGGCAGTCTACTTGTTTCAACCAGCATGATAATAAAGAGAATAAACGCGGCTAAAACACCAAGAATAGCCCCGTGCATTCCTCCCGACTGAAATACCTGTGAAATATCAAAAAACGTTGTATGACCTGTCAGAACGGCGAAAGCACCTAGTAACATAAAGAAGGCGGGCTCTATAAGCATTCCGTATAACGCTTCCCTGCTAGCACCCATACCTTCGAAACTACTAGCTGTATCAAGAGCATTGAGTATAATGGCAAACCGACCTAATGCCAAGAGATAAATAAACAGAATAAAATCGCCCTTAAACGAAATTACAGCAGAGTATTTGCCAAACGGAACCAGCAGTATGGCAACGATAGTAGATGCCAACGCTACAATAGGCGCAATCTGAAATATAAAGCTGGAACTGTTACTAAATATGCTACCTTTTCGTAATAAAAGAACTAGATTCTTAATAGGCTGCAATATACCGGGTCCCATACGTCCGCTTAGTATGCTACGCGTGCGGTTTACTACTCCGGTAAAAAATAGTGCGCAAAGAACTATGAGAATAAAAGATAGCACAATAGTTGTTAATTATTATTAGGTTAGTCGTAAATAGTTAATGGTTAATAGGATAACATTTTTTGATTTTTTTTCGCTTCACGCTTCACGAATCACGATTAACCGTCTTTTTACATTTTCAAATTTTCATATTAACAAATTAGTTACAGCCTATCAAAGTAGCTGAGTGCAAAAACCAGCGTCATAAATAGCAATGCGTATAGTATATAGTGCTGTATCTTTCCGGTCTGAAAGATCGCCAGCTTATAAAACCACTTGTTAATCCATCTTAGCGGTTTATTGATAAGCGTACTCTTCAACACATCGTGCTCTTTACCCTTGAACGTTCTTACTGTCGGAAATATCTCTTCTTCGGCAATGGGCTTCATCTCTCTCTTGTAGCGGGTAACAGGGTTCATCAGATGAGCAAAATCGCTCACATAAGACGATGATGTGTACTGTTGCCTGCTATCGGGAGCGGTATATCCGCAGCCCCATGTGGGACCGTACTTTACAGAACGACGAGAAATAGCAGCTTTACGGATAAAGTAAAGAATGACAACAACACCGATAAAGATTATACAGACTAAGCTTACTTTGCTTAGAATGCTGATAATTCCTTGTGTTTCGTAAAAAGCATTTGTGTAATCTATTCCTAAGCATTCTCCTATAATTACACCTAAGGGACGAACAAATATCATGGAGAATAATCCTATCAACACAATGAGAACGGTGGAAATAATAAGGGGTTGAAGCATGCTTTTGCTAACTTCTTTTGCCGCTTGTGCTTTACGGCTACGGGGCTCACCTAAGAAAGCAATACCAAACGCTTTACTAAATGCAATAATAGAAAGCCCTCCGATAAGTGCAAGCGAAACGATTGCAGACATCAGCAACGCTAAGGAAATACTATTTGTACCTGACAACGAGTTAAATGCGCCGCTGTATATAATAAACTCGGAGATAAATCCGTTGAAGGGTGGGAGCGCGCATATAGCAACAGAACCTATAAGAAAGAATAACGAAGTGTATGGCATTCGTTTTACTGCACCACCCATCAGCTCCATATTCTGCGTACCTGTTGCTTTTGCCAGCGATCCGGCGCTAAAAAAGAGTAACGATTTAAAGATAGAGTGATTAAAAGCGTGTAGCAATGCTCCGGAGAATCCGCAAATGGCAAGTAGGTCGTTGCCATAGGCTTTTCCTAGAATGCCAAGACCTAGCCCGATACCGATAATACCAACATTTTCGATACTGGAGTTTGCTAGGAGTCGTTTAATGTATTTTTGTTCAAGGGCAAGGAAAATACAAAATAACCCTGTTTTAATTGTGATAATCAGCAAAAAAACGCCAATGGTAAATAAATCGGTTTGTATGTGGCTAACAACACGAATTAAGCCGTAAACGCCCATCTTACTAATGGCCGCCGACATAAATCCGCTGACATTACTGGGGGCAGCTGGATATACTTCGGGTAGCCATGTATGTAGAGGAACAAAACCAGCTTTCATTCCAAAGCCTAAGAAAAATAGAAAGAATAAGCCGAAGCTAGGATTTGTTGAGAAATAAGCTTCTAAAGCGTCAAAGCTCATTTCTCCTGTCGATTTTTTGAGCAATACAAAAGCGGCAAGCAGCATAAAAAAGCCAATGTGCATTTGTACCAAATAGCTGATGGCAGCCTTTAGCTTCTTACGTTGATGCCCATCGAGGATGACAAGAATAAACGAGGCAATAGTCATCAGCTCCCATGCAAGTAGGAACGAAAACCCATCACGAAACATTAGGGCTAAAATCATGGAAAAATACAGCAACGCATACGATAGATAGTGCAGCGATGCTTGCTGTGATGACTTATGCGCCAACGAATGCTTTAAGTATCCGTACGAATACCATATTGCCACTATAATGGCAACATTCACTAAAAGAATGAAGAATGCGCTAAACTTGTCTATGGAAACAATAGTGTTATCTAAATATAACAAAGAAGCTGTTTGATCAAAATTATTCCCTGTAGTTAAGACATTTACAGCAAGATAACCTGATATGGCAACACCTGCAAAGATTAAAAATGCTGCATAAAAGTACTTACCCCTGTTTTTTACAAAGAAAACAAGTGGAGATAGTAAGGTTAATGCCAAAAATACAGCTAGCAGCATAGAGCTGATTAATAATTCTGGGCAAAGATATAGAAAGCTTTAGTAAGAGACAAAAAGGATTTTGCTGTTATTGGGGTATTTTTAGAAAGACAAAGTATCATTTCGAGCAAAGCGAAAAATCTCCTTATTCAGTGTTTTGCGACTTTTCAGGAGATTTGGCTTCGCTGAGCTGATGGTTCTCGCTTTGCTCGAAATAACGTACTATTCTTAGGGTGTGTTTATCTATTTTTTCTTTTTCACTCGTCCTGCTTTTCGTAATGCTTGGTCGAGTATGAATTGTATCTGCCCGTTGGTGCTGCGAAACTCGTCTGCAGCCCATTTTTCAATAGCTTCCATCATATCGGCATCTATTAGAGTAAATACTTTAATGGTTTATTTTTCTTTTGGAGCTAGTTTACTTACATTTGTAAGATTAATTCTAAAATCAATCAAAAAAACTTATAAAATGAAAAAGGTAATTAATACAGAGAAAGCTCCTAAAGCAATTGGTCCATACAGTCAGGCTATCGAAGCAAACGGAACGCTATATATATCAGGTCAGCTTCCTATTGATCCGCTAACAGGTTCGTTTGTAGAAGGTGGTGCAAAAGAGCAAACAGAGCAAGCACTAAAGAATATAGGCGCAATTCTTGAGGCAGCCGGTTATACCTATGCAAATGTGGTAAAATCTACAGTTCTGTTACAAAGCATGGACGATTTTGCTGCTATGAACGAAATGTATGCTTTATTCTACAAAACCGATGCTCCTGCACGTGTTGCGTACCAGGTTGCTAAGTTGCCTATGGGCGCATTAGTAGAAATTGAAACTATTGCTGTAAAAGGATAATCGTAAAGCGAAAAAATAATTAATAATTAATAATTGATGAAAAGGCTTATAGAGTGCGTTCCTAACTTTAGCGAAGGGCGCGATATGTCTATCATAAAGCAGATAACCGATGTAATAGAATCGGTTGAAGGTGTAAAGCTGTTGGATGTTGACCCAGGAAAGGCTACAAATCGTACTGTTGTTACGTTTGTAGGTACTCCGGATGAGGTGTGCGAGGCAGCCTTCCAAGCCGTAAAAAAAGCAGGCGAAATTATTGATATGAGTAAGCATCACGGAGAGCACCCCCGTTTTGGTGCAACCGATGTATGCCCGCTTATTCCGGTATCAAACATATCAATGGAAGAAACGGTAGAGTATGCCCGCAAGCTGGCTAAGCGTATTGGCGATGAGCTTGGTATTCCTATCTACTGCTACGAGAATGCGGCTTACGAGCCCAAACGTCGTAACCTTGCAGAGTGTCGCTCGGGCGAGTACGAGGGGCTAAAGAAAAAGCTGAAAGACTCTGCATGGAAACCCGATGCGGGTCCGGCAGAGTTTAACGAGCGTGTTGCTCGTACAGGTGTTACGGCCGTTGGTGCGCGTAACTTCCTTATAGCGTATAATATCAACCTTAACACCACCTCAACGCGTAGGGCTAATGCGGTTGCGTTTGACTTAAGAGAAAAAGGTCGTCCAAAACGCGAGGGTAACCCCATTACAGGCAAAAAGGTTAAGGATGCTAACGGGAACGAGGTTTGGAAACCGGGTTTATTAAAATCGGTAAAAGCGATTGGTTGGTATATAGAGGAGTACGGAATTGCCCAGATATCAATGAACTTAACCGATATTACCGTAACACCTATGCACATTGCGTTCGATAAAGCATGCGAGTGTGCCGAGGCCAGAGGGCTACGTGTTACAGGTTCTGAACTGGTTGGCATTATGCCGTTGCAGGCCATAATAGATGCAGGTAAGTACTTCTTGAAAAAACAGCAGCGTTCGGTTGGTATTTCGGATGCCGAGATTATTAAGATTGCTGTAAAAACTATGGGTTTGGATGAGCTGACTCCATTTGATCCTAAGAAAAAGATTATAGAATATCTGCTGGAAGATGAGAGCAAAGAACGTCTTATAAAGATGGATTTAAAGACCTTTGCTAACGAAACGGCATCAGAGTCTCCGGCTCCCGGTGGTGGTTCTATTTCGGCATATATGGGCGCTATGGGTGCTGCTTTGGGTACAATGGTAGCTAACCTATCAGCTCACAAGTCCGGTTGGGATGACCGTTGGGAAGAGTTTTCCGCTTGGGCAGAAAAAGGTAAATACTACCAGGATGCGCTGATTCATATGGTAGATGAAGATACGCAGGCTTTTAACCATATTATGAATGCGTTTGGCCTGCCAAAATCTACCGATGCAGAGAAACAGGTACGTAAGCAGGCTATACAAGACGCCACAAAGTACGCTATTGAAGTACCGCTTAAGGTAATGCAGCTATGCTACGAGTCGATGCAAGTAATGAAGGCTATGGTAGAAATAGGGAATCCCAATTCGGTTACCGATGCGGCTGTTGGTGCGTTGGCTGCACGTTCGGGCGTAATGGGAGCAGGGCTTAACGTTAAGATAAACGCTACCAGCCTTGACGATAAAGGCTACGTAACAAAGGTTATAGCCGATGCTGATGATATAATCAAAAAGGCTTGTGAGCTGGAGGCTGAAATTTTGAAATTGACAGAAGCAAAGATGAACGCATAATTGATAATTAACATTTAATAATTAATAACGGATACAAGTTGTTTAACACCTTAGCTCTTTTTGAAAATTAGATGCTAATCATTAAACCTTACTAATTAGCTATTCGTTTTTATTCAACAATTATTGTTTTTGTTACATTTGTTGTACTATATCAAATACCATAAAAACATAGAAAAATGATGAAACAGATAAAGTTTGCTTTGATAGCGGCATTTGCTATTTTAATAGGATCAACTTTTACTTCTTGCCTTGGTTCCGACGATGGCGAAAATGAATATTCTGATAATGTAACGATTTATCCAATTTATGAAGCTGTAATTTCAGATGCTGGTCTTAGGTATGAAGTGCAGAATTTTACAGCTATGCAGTACACCGATGGTACATACCCAAGTCGCGCATCAATTGTCTATAAACATATTGATGGTGAGGATTATACTTCAGGTAAAGCTAGCTATAAAGTTAGTTTTGTAGGATACCGCGCAATTTTTTACGTTGGTTCAATGTTGTATAATGATACTCCATCTCTAACTCCTATAAATTCATTGAGCGAAGCATGGGGAGGCGGCAACTATTTAAATATTGCCTTTAATATGACGTACAATAACAGTACAGCTCCTGATACGGACTTTACCTTATATCCATATAAGGTAGAAAATGGTGTATTGTATTGTAAGCTGATACATACGGTAGCAGTTAACTCAACTACTACAGGTCTCGTGTACATGAGCTTCTATTTGCCTACTAAATCTAATTTGCAAGCTGAATTTAGCGATTTGACGTTTACCGGTGATAATAGCAACATAATTGAAGTTGTTGTTACTGCTGAAGGAACTGATGGACAAGAAATAAGCTTAAATAAGGTTAAGGTAGCTTTGCCTAACTAATAGAGATCTGTAAAATATTTACAAGAGTAATACTATAAATTTCCTCTCAAGCCCCAGCCTGAGAGGAAATTTATTTATAAACAAATAGTACTCACAGCTTTGTTTACTTCTAGCTATTTTTAACCATGATGATATCAACATGCTATTCTTATGAAACATAGAAATTGTATATTTTGTATGATATTTTAATCATTCGCATGTCCTTATAAACATTTACCATTAATAATTAATCATTAGCTCATTTTTCGCTACCTTTGTTGTTTTGTTTCAAACACATGTCAGATAGTAAGTTTATAAGCATAAAAGGTGCAAGGGTACACAACCTTAAAAACATAGATTTAGAAATACCCCGCGGCAAGCTGATAGTTATTACGGGACTTTCGGGGTCTGGAAAATCGACCCTTGCATTCGATACCATTTTTGCCGAGGGGCAACGGCGCTATGTAGAGAGCCTTTCGTCGTATGCTCGCCAGTTTTTAGGACGCATAAGCAAGCCCGAGGTTGATTTTATTGAGGGAATACCACCTGCAATTGCCATAGAGCAAAGGGTTAACACACGTAATCCCCGCTCAACGGTAGGCACATCAACAGAAATATATGATTACCTAAAGCTGCTGTATGCACGTATAGGTAAGACTTATTCGCCTGTTTCGGGCAAAGAAGTTAAAGTACACTCGGTAGCCGATGTGGTTGATTTCATTATTTCTCGTCCTGAAGGAGAGCGAATGCTTGTTCTTTCCCCCATCCACCTTTCAGCAAAAGAGAACCTTGCAGCGCGACTTACAACGCTTGTAGAGCAAGGCTTTTCGCGCATAGAAGTTAATGGTAAGCTAGAGCAGATTGCCGATGCTTTACCTAAGCTGGATAAACTGAAGAAATCGAAAATCTTTTTAGTTGTCGATAGAATCAGCGTTATAAACGATGATGAATCTCAGGCACGTTTTGCAGATTCTGTTCAAACAGCGTTTAACGAAGGTAACGGAGAATGTGTTGTTGCACTTTTCGAGCCACTTGAAGGTACAAAGCAAACTCGCTTTGAGTTTTCTACCCGTTACGAAATGGACGGAATTGTTTTTGAAGAACCAACAGAGCATCTGTTCAGCTTCAACAACCCATTAGGTGCCTGCCCTGTGTGCGAAGGCTACGGTAAAATAGTAGGTATAGATGAAGATCTGGTTATACCGGACAGAAGTCTTTCGGTATATAACGATGCTGTGGTTTGCTGGAAAGGCGAGGTAATGAGGGCTTTTAAAGAGAAGCTGATAGCTGCTGCCGATAAGTTCGACTTTCCCATCCATCGTCCGTATTCTCAGTTAAGTAATAAGGAGCGAGAGCTGCTTTGGAATGGTAACCGCTATTTTACGGGTATTCACGAGTTTTTCCAAATGCTCGAGAAAGAGAAGTATAAGATACAATATAGAGTGCTTATATCGCGCTACACAGGCAAAACGCTATGTCCTGAGTGCAAAGGTAGCCGCTTACGTAAAGAGGCTAGCTATGTTAAGATAGGCATGCAAAGCATCAGCGATTTGGTGCTACTTTCGGTAGATAAGCTGCTGCAATTTTTTAATGAGCTGCAGCTGGACGACCATGATATTCGTGTTGCCGGACGGGCGTTAGTTGAGATTAAAAATCGCTTACAGTTCTTGATGGACGTAGGTTTAAGCTACCTTACGCTTAACCGTCTTTCATCAACATTATCGGGAGGAGAGAGCCAGCGCATTAACCTTGCAACATCGTTAGGTAGCAATCTTGTAGGTTCGCTGTACATTTTAGATGAGCCTAGCATAGGGCTACATCCCCGTGATACCAACCAATTGATAAAAGTACTGAAGCAGCTGCGAGATTTGGGTAATACCGTAATAGTTGTGGAGCATGAGGAAGAAGTTATCCGTGCAGCTGATGAGATAATAGATATAGGCCCTTTAGCCGGTAGATTTGGCGGCGAAGTGGTATTTCAAGGTCCCATACCAAAAGACCTTATTGCTGCGAAAAAAGGCAAGAAGAAAGAAGAGCTGCGCTCGCTTACGTTTAAGTATTTATCGGGAGAGGAGGCTATCGTAGTGCCCAAACAACGACGTAAGTTGAACCGCTATATAGAGATACTTGGAGCCGAAGAAAACAACCTTAAAGGTATAAATGTAAAAGTGCCTTTAAACGGAATTGTTGCTGTTACAGGAGTTAGCGGCTCAGGTAAATCGTCACTGGTAAAAGCAATTATGTATCCGGCGCTTAACAGGCTGATTAACCAATACGGCGAAAAGGCCGGCAGGTTTGATAGCATTAAGGGTGATATAAAGTTGCTGAAAAGTGTGGAGATGGTGGATCAGAACCCTATAGGGCGTTCGTCACGTTCAAATCCTGTAACCTACATTAAGGCATACGATGAGATACGCAAGCTTTTCTCGGAGCAGCCTTATGCTAAGCGTAACGGTTATGGGCCGTCGTTCTTCTCATTCAATATAGATGGAGGGAGATGCGAAGAATGCCAAGGCGATGGCTTCATCAAAATGGAAATGCAGTTTATGTCGGATGTTACGCTGGTGTGTGATGCCTGCGGCGGAAAGCGTTTTAAGCAAGACATTCTGGACGTAAAGTATAAAGATTTAAACATTAGCGATGTGCTCGACTTAAGCGTTGCACAGGCAATAGAGTTTTTTGGTTCGCAAAAAGAGCCGTTAGCAAAGAGGGTGGCAGAACGTTTACAACCATTGCAAAATGTGGGTTTAGACTACGTAAAGCTGGGGCAGGCATCGAGTACGTTATCGGGAGGAGAAAGCCAGCGTGTAAAATTGGCATATTTTTTGTCGAAAGAGAGCACAGAAGAGCATACTTTATTTATATTTGACGAGCCTACTACCGGACTTCATTTTCATGATATCCGCAAGCTGATGGAGGCTCTCAATGCACTAGTTGATAGAGGAAATTCTGTTGTACTTGTGGAGCACAATATGGATGTGATAAAATCTGCCGACTGGGTTATAGACCTTGGCCCTGAAGGAGGGGAGAAAGGTGGTAGCTTAATATTTGAAGGTACTCCGGAAGATCTGACTAAGTGTAAAGAATCATATACAGGGCAATATTTGAAAGAAAAGCTATAAATATTAATTATCAATTATTAATGTTTAATGTTTAATGGTTTGTAGTGTTGAGTCTTTTTGCATCTACCCCTAAATCCCCTAAAGGGGACTTTAAGATAGCTCTTTCAGAAAGTCCCCTTTAGGGGATTTAGGGGTAGGAGTGGAAAGTTGGTTAAAAGAAGTAATTGTTCAAGTTTTGAAGCCTCTTTTAGAGAGCTGGGGCAAAGTGAAGAGTGGTAATAATTAATAACTAACAACTAATAATTTTGAAAAAAATACTATACCTATTGCTGCCATTTGTTTTTGTACAAGCTTGTACAGAAAAAATAGATCTGGATTTAGAGGTAATGGATCCCCAACCTGTTATTTCCGGTGTTATCAGCGATGAGGAGCAATGGGTAAAGCTTAGTACTACATCGGCTTATTTAGATGGCGAGAGTACTGCTATCTCTGGCGCCAACGTCACGGTATTTGACGGGGCAGCAACCCATGTTTTACAGGAATCATCAGAAGAAAAGGGACTATATCTACCTCTTGTAAGAATTGTGGTTAATTCGGGTTCTGAATACAAGCTGAACGTACAGGCTGATTTCACAGGCAGTGGCATTAAGCAAGAATACACTGCTACATCGGCAGTTGCACCCACACCCAAGCTAGATTCGATATCCATGCAGGTTATGCGCTCTTTTGATGATTTATTCTGGTTTATTCAAATAAACTATCAGGATGTTCCGCATGAAAACAGCTATCTATGTCGTTTATATATAAATGATATGCTAGATGTAGGATTAACGTCTTACCATATATTTGATAACAGGTATGGTTATGGAGACTACATATTACATAAGTTTATTGCCGTACTTTATGAGCGTCCGTTTTCGGATGAGAAGGTGCAAATTGGCGATATGATTAGGGTAAGCTTTAGTGGAATTTCAAAGGATTATTTTAACTTCTTATATAGCGCTCAGAAAGAAACCGGAGGGAAAAATCCCATATTTAGCGGACCTCCTGCTAATGTAAAGGGAAACATAAGCAACAATGCGCTAGGGATGTTTGCTGCATATCGAACCTCCACATTATCTGTGGTGATTGCGGATGTATGGCATTAGTACTGCCTGAATACAATAAGCTTTCCATTTGTAAACCCTATGCTAAACGTATTGCCTAAAGACTCGTTTAGCGAGCCTTGCCACCACGATGTAAACGGGCGGTTATTTACAGGATATTTAAGGTTATGAAGAGTTATAGGACAATTGGGCGTGAGTGAAAAAATAGATACTTGCTGCCCTTTTTTGCTTTCAAAGTTAGATGTGGATAGGATAGGGGTAAATATACCATAATCGGTAAGCATTTCTACTCTTACCTTTTCGGCATAATCGGCCAGTAACGAGATGTTGGCCAGCGTATGGTCTTCTCGTAAACCTGTTGCGCCAATAATATACAAATCATTTAAACCCTTATCAATACATAGCTCTACCGCTTTTGTAAGATCGTTTATTTCTTGGTCGGTAGAATGGTACAACCTATCGGCATAGCGTATTTTCAGCTCAGGTGTAATGCTGTCTAAATCTCCGGCAATATAGCTTGGCTCCAGACCAAAATCTACCAACCTGTTTGCAGCACCATCACAGCAGACTATTACTGCAGCTGTTTTTAGCATGTTTAAAACCTGTAAATTCTCCGGAAACTTACCATCTGCAAGAATAACCGTATGCCCTGTTAATATACTAAAATCAGGCATACGGTATATAGTGATATTATCAGAATTATTAGCCATATTTACTTTTCAATGGAAATACAAAGAACGTAAATTTATGGCTGTTTTATTCTTTTCTGATGTTTTTTCTGCGTAGCTATTCCCGAACAAGCTTGTAGCTTTTGCCTTCTTGAACTATTCTATAACCGTTGTTAAGCGTTAGTTCCCAGCCGCTACCTTTTATTTCATTTTCGTTAATTACTATATTTTCGGCAGAAACAACAGCTTGCATCCAGCTGCTTGCCAGAAGGCAGCCTCCTTCCTGAACTATCAGGCTGCCCCAAGTATCAATTAATGTGATATTGGGATAAATAGTTCCCTTATCGCCAAATGCCTGAAGATTGTTGGGGTTAAATCCAACGTTAGGTGCCTGTAGCGATAGCACTAGAGTAGAACCATCTTCAAACTTCTTTTTATTTGCAGCAAACAGCTCATCCTTTTTTTGTTTTAATGCCAGCTCGGCATTATATATTTCTTGATAGCCGTATAAGTCTCTACGCTCGCTTTGCGCTTTTTCAATAGCTTTGGGTAGCGTAATATTATAGAATTTTTGTACTAAAACAGCTAAGTCGGTATCTGCTGTCAATTTTTTTTGCCAATTGCTACCATCTAAAAAGTAGGCATAGGCAAAGCCCGAATAGTAACCAAATGACCTTACATACGATTCTTTATTCCAGGCAAATTTTGCCATTTGCAGTAGCTTCTCTTTAAACTCTTCTTTTGAATTGGTGCATAACTTATGAGAGGTGTACTCCGGAAGCCCTTCGTGCATCTCGAACCTATTTTCTGAGAGTTCAGCTTGCGGATATAGCAATCTACGGTATGCGCGGAAGATAAAGGCATCGCTCAGTGCGGCTTTCTTCTCAATATCGTTATCAGCCAGAATAGCCTTGTTTAAAGCAGCCCATTCGAGCTTTAAGCAAACTCTAGCATCCATCTCATCCATGTGGTTATTCTCATAACCTCCTTCGGGTGTTAAGTCTAGCTCGTCTTGTATATAGTGAAACATTTCGTGTATAACCAGCTGATTGCGAATGTATGAGTCATCAGGAAGTGGAGCGATTACCATTACCCATTTCTTATCATTTAGGTTGGTGATTGAGTTGGCTATGATTTTATTGTCGGGAAATATTCCGGTATATACACCATCTTCGAGTGAAAATGCATTGGTTCCATCTTGTTCGTTGGCAATGAGGTTGCGGGTTTCATAATCAATGAAAAGGGTAGGTACCCACATATTTACTCCCCATAAGCTACCGTTGTCTTTACTACAAATAGCTTTAATTTTTTGAAAATACGTTGCCGCTTTTTCTGTTGTAAGTTCTGACTGTGCAAATGATGTCAGCTGCATCGAAAGTAGCAGCAATAGGGTGTAGCCAATTTTTTGTTTCATGTTTCGTTCGTTAGTTTGGTTATGATTGCACCGGCAAAAGTGAATAATTATCTAATATAACACATGTAACTAACGTTAAATAGAACTATATAAAATAAAAGGAGTAAAGTCGCAAAACTTTACTCCCAACCAAACTATAATAATGAAAAGTTACTTTTTTATACTTGCGGCAGCAGAACTTTCAAAATCAGAAGAGCTGTACTTTAAGTCGCTAACATCTATTTTAGATGCTCCGCTGGCATCTGCAGCTATCTTATCAGCACTGCCACTTAGCTTGAGCTTGCTTGCTCCGCTAGTATCAGCATCAACTTCATCCGCTGTTAGGTTTAAGCTACATTTGCTGGCGCCTGATTGATCGATTACCAGTTTTTTACAGCTTATCG
>JAVBOE010000096.1:0-4718 GCA_031550925.1 Bacteroidales bacterium
TAAAGCAGCGCAGCTTTTGGGTAGCCTCGCCTTCGTCGGCATAAGTTTGTATAATGTGATCTATTATACGATACTCCTCTTCCTGCTTTTTTTTGGCTTTTCCGAACATATAAATAAGAGGTTTAGCCGATATACTATTGCCAACTTGATTGCATACTGTTACCCTTTGCTCAACCCCTAAATCCCCTAAAGGGAACTTCTTAAAGCGCAGGTTTAAAGTTCCCTTTAGGGGATTTAGGGGCAGTTTTGAATCAGTGGATTTGACTTCACAACTCACAAGCTGACAGCTTCCACTAAGTTCGAAAGGACAGCTACTTCGTTTGCCTACCTATTAATTCGTTTTTATACATTTTAGCTCAACAAAAAGTAATCCTCTTTGTTATTTGTAGTAAATAGTAAAAAGACAGTTTCCCTCACATTACGTTAGAGGCTAACATAACAACAATTAAATAATACTCTTGAATATGAAAAAATTTTTAGTTTTAGCATTAGCATCGTTGATGCTATACGCTTGCAGCTCAACATCGGTAGTATCATCGTGGACACCTCAGGATGCTACCAAGGTGAGCTTTAAAAAGGTACTGGTAGTAGGCTTGATGGGTAGCAAAGAACGTGAGCTACGCGAAAATACCGAGAATGCCGTGGCTCAAATACTTATTGCCAATGGCATTAATGCTGTTTCGGCTATGAAGGTTATAGGTCCCTCGCTGCCCAACCATAGCGATAATAAAGACACGATTGACAAAGAATTACAAGCCAGCGGTTATGACGGCGTTATGCTTATCAGCTTAATCGACAAAGAAAAGCAGGTAAACGTAAACACCTACGGTGCGGCAGGATTTCCGGGATGGTATGGTTACTACTCGTGGTATGGCGGTATGTACGGAATGTATCCTCAGATGTCTGTTACCACCACTACAAACTACGCGCTCGAAGCTAACTTATACACCGTTACGCCCGAAAAGCTGATCTACTCGGCACAAACTAAGAGCTACGACCCCAGCAACGCTACCGAGCTTGCCAAAAGCTTTGCATCTGCTGTTATAGCCGACATGCAAAAGAAAGGCTTGATTGACGCGCCTGCTAAGAAGTAACGAAAATCAAAAAGAATCCGGATTCTTCCGACTCCGGTTAGACAATAAAAAGGGATGTGGTACTATACCATATCCCTTTTTGCTTGACGATAGCTGTAATACTCATAGATTGCAGGCTGCATAGCCCTGTAGCCCTTAGGTAAGCGGTAGCCGCCCGCAGCCAGCTTGGCTTCGAGCGATTGCACCACCTCGCGCAACCGCTCTCCGTCAATCCATAGCATATCTGCAATTACCTCGGGATAGTACTTTTGGGTGCTTAGCAGAAAGCAGACCGACAGCTCGAGATGCGTTAGCACACACTCGCCTCCAGCCTTTCCGAACAGCCGCTTCTTAAAGCCGTTGAAGACGGGATTCTCGCACAGCTGCCTGTCGTGGCACTCCAACGATTCCAGCATTTCGTTCCGTTCGTTCAGGTTCTTCATCCGGTCTATAAAGCAGCGCAGCTTTTGGGTAGCCTCGCCTTCTTCGGCATAGGTTTGTATGATGTGATCTACTATGCGATGCTCCTCTTCCTGCTTTTTCTTGGCTTTCCCGAACATACAAATGAGAGATTTAACGATACTATTTGCCGGTTTGGTTGCGTATTGTTACCCTTCGCTCGACCCCTAAATCCCCTAAAGGGGACTTCTTAAAGCGCAGGTTTAAAGTCCCCTTTAGGGGATTTAGGGGTAACAAGCAGCAGCGTTATTTTAAATACAAAAAGGGCGTGAAAGACAACTTCTCACGTGTTGGTCTTGCGAACCATTAGTCAAGAAGTTGCTCCACGCCCAAGACTGCCCTGCCATAAGACAGGGCATATACTTGGGTTTGAGCAACCTGATACCGACTAAAAATCCCAATGCTGTAAAGCAATGGTCGCAAGATTTACACGTGGGTAGTTAAGTTGCCAAACTTATATGCTATAGAACGCCACAGCGTTCGTTGTGGAATAATAAATTACCACAAATATAGCATTGTCTTTACTTTTTTAATTCATCATTGTTATACAAAATTGATTTTCCGCAAATGTAGTAAATATTTTCAGAACACAGACGACATCGTCTGCGATAAAAATACACTTATTGCTGTAATTTGTTTATATGAATGGGTATAAACGTAATACTGTCCTATTAAAAGAGGTTGCTAAACGGCTTAAAAAGCTACGAGAAGCCAATGGCAAGTCTCAGGCAGATGTTTATATCGATACCGATCTAAATATTTCTCGTGTCGAAAGCGGTAACACAAGTATTAACCTTACCACACTCTCAACCCTCTGCGATTACTACGGAGTTACCCTTGAAGAACTCTTTAAAGGGATAAAAACGAAGTAGAAGATTCGTAAGTCTTTATTTTATTCCCCCTCTTAATTTGTTAAACATTTTTTTAATTATTAATCTTTGGTATTTTTATGATTTATTTTACAAAAACACCAAAACTATAATTATATGGATTTCAAAGATGTAATAAAACAACTCGGCGAAAAGATTGCCAAACTAAAAGACAGCATACAAACAGAAGAAGCTACTAAAAACGCTGCAATTATGCCATTTATAAGTGCATTAGGCTATGATGTTTTTAACCCTCTAGAGGTAGTACCAGAGTTTACATGCGATATCGCAACAAAAAAAGGAGAAAAGATAGACTATGCTATAATGAAAAATGGCAATCCTGCCATCTTAATTGAGTGTAAACATTGGGCTCAAGACTTAGTTTTACATGACAATCAGCTCATCAGATATTTCAATATATCTAATGCTAAGTTTGCTATACTTACCAATGGTATAAACTATAAGTTCTATACAGAAGCCGAACCAAACAAAATGGACGAAAAGCCATTTTTAGAATTTGATATAGCCAATATTAAAGAAATTCAAATAGAAGAGCTTAAGAAATTTCATAAGTCCTATTTTGATGAAAATGCTATTTTAAATAACGCTCAGGAGTTAAAATACTCCAATGAAATTAAAGCAATACTGCAAAATGAATTAAGCACTCCTTCTGAGGATTTTGTAAGATTCTTTACCAGTAGAGTATATAACGGAAAAGCAACTGAAAAAGTAATCACTCGGTTTACTAAGATTGTTGAAAAATCTGCCAAGCAACTAATAAACGATATGATTACAGATCGTTTGAATGCTGCGCTAAAAAAAGAAAAAGCTGCTGAAGAAAAAGAAGCAGAACTTGCTGCTGTTGAAGAGGTGGACGATTCTAAGAAAATTATCATTACAGAAGAAGAACTCGAATCACTATATATTGTTAAAGCAATTTTACGACCATATGTTGAAGTCGAAAGAGTCGCATATAGAGATACAGTAAGCTACTTTAATATTATTCTTGATGATAATATTAGAAAAACAATTTGCAGAATGCACTTAAATGGAACAAAAAAGTATATAGGTCTGTTTGATGATGCAAGAAAAGAAACTAAACATTCAATAGAAAGTTTAAATGATATATATAACCACAGCGAAGCAATAATTCAAACAATAAAAAGTTTAGATAAAGGGAAAGATTAAAAAATTAGGGATTGCTAAAAAAAGATAGATAGTAGAATGTAAATTATTGATTTACACATGTAATAAAATCAAAATCTATACTTTTTGACCAACCCCAAAAATTAAAATATATCATTAAGCGCATGATGAATGTCACTTTTCTTTTTCAACTTTTAAGCCTCATAGCAGTTTCTTAAGCTGGCAAGAAAAAGCCTGCATACAGCTTATTAGCGCATGCCGGGACAGCGTTGCCCCTCGTTTGGCTCAGGCTATGCCTGAGTCGCGCTATATATACGGGCTTAACCTGCACAATAAATAACAAGACTGAGGCAGGAGCCCCCAGCCCAACAAAGTTTTTATGTGATTTTGTAGCTAGTAAATGGTCCCCCGTTAAGCGGCATTTACAATGCCGTTTACAACATATCCGAATTTGTAATTCGGATTGCACCTCAGTAAATCCAGCAAACAATTTTTATACAACTACAAGTTGTTTGATATTTCAAGCGGCATTGCACCCGAACTTGCGAGAGCAGCGTAGCTAAATGCCGCTTAACAAAGGAATTTATTATTGTGTGAGCATAATCATCAAAAGGTGTATTTTGAATATGAGGTGCAATTAAGGCAAATAATTCACCATGTTAGAGTTGTCTCCCGATCTTCAGTAATCCATCTTTTGGAATATTGAAATATACGGCTATAACTTCTTCATTCCAGTGTAAAAAACGGACAATCAATACTTTTCTAACAAAAAAGCCTTACCATTAAGTATATTGCTTATGTCGATAATTTCAAAAAATCACCATCAATAATTAAAAGCTTAGTTCCATTCTCAGTAATAGAACGATGTGAACTTAATTCATCTGATACGACATATGTATCGCCTTTTTTTAGTATAATTTTTTCGCCGGAGCTAAGTTCACTAATGAATTCTCCATCTAAGCAATGTACGATATGCCCTTTTTTACACCAATGGTCAGCCAAATAACCTTTTGAATATTCTACTATCCGCACCCTAAGCCCTTCGAATTGGGTAGTCTGCCATAATGCTATGCCTGTTTCTCCTTTGTATTCGACTTTCTCAATTGAAGACCAATCTATTTTTTGAAACGGTATTTTACTCATATTATCCTTATTTAATCAAATTCTAATA
>JAVBOE010000055.1:0-30205 GCA_031550925.1 Bacteroidales bacterium
GAAGCGCGTTGTAAGTTGAAGCTCTGAAACCACCAACCGAGCGGTGTCCCTTAATTCCAACCATACCAGCCTTCTTAGCATATTCCATAAAGTCTGCTTCTTTATCCTTATATTGCTCAGACATTACGAAGCAAATGTTCATTAGCGAGCGTGCATCTTTTTCTGCAGTACCTACGAACATCTTGTTACGATCAATTTCATCGTAAAGCAATTTAGCCTTAGCCTGGTTCATCTTTTGCATTGCAGGAACGCCACCTATACTCTTCAACCACTTTAAGGTTTCAGTCATAACATAGATAGAGAATACAGGAGGTGTATTGTACATAGAACCTTCTTTAATGTGAATGCGATAATCCATCATTGAAGGAAGAACGCGTTCTACCTTACCAAGAATATCTTCGCGTACAATAACGAAGGTAACGCCTGCGGGACCTACGTTCTTTTGCGCACCACCATAGATTAAAGCGTACTTGCTAACATCAACAGGGCGGCTCATAATGTCAGAAGACATATCTGCAACTAAGTTGATTGGGCAGCTGTAATCTTCGTGAATTTCTGTTCCGTAAATAGTATTATTGGTGGTAATGTGGAAGTAGTCGGCGTCTTTGGGGATAGTGTAGCCTTTAGGAATATATGTGTAATTCTTATCTTTTGAAGAAGCTACAACTTCAGTTTCTCCAAACAGTTTTGCTTCTTTTGCTGCCTTGTTTGCCCACACACCTGTATCAAGATATGCCGCTTTTTTATTCAACAAGTTATACGGAACCTGCATAAACTGTAAGCTGGCACCACCACCAAAGAATAGTACATGGTAACCATCGGGAATGTTAAGTAGCTCTTTCCACAACGCACGACACTCGTCCATTACTGCTTCCCACTCTTTTGTACGGTGAGAAATTTCTAATAAAGAAAGACCAACGCCGTTAAACTCTTTAATAGCAGCAATTGCAGCATCTAAAGCCGGTTGTGGTAAAATACATGGACCTGCGCCAAAATTATGTTTTTTCATTTCTAATAGATTTTTTAATTATTATTTTGATTTGAGTAAGTGTTCTAATAGTTGTCAAAAATGGGCAAAAAAAATGAAAAAAGAAAGATATTAGCTATATAGCATAAATAATTATTCGACTGTAAGTAATAAATATCACAGTCCTAAAAATTGAAAAGCAAAAATCAAAATATTGCTGATATTATTAGCAAAATGAACTGCTAGCTACAGCTTAACAGGAATAAGCTTATCTCCCACTAGCACAGGAACAATAGAGGATGTATCCATTGTAAAGCAATAGTCTAATACATCATCTAAACCCAGCTTACGCAAACGTTCTCGTTGCGCCATTTTTTGCACATAGCCCATTAAGTCGGTCTTGGCTATAGACCATAAATCTATGGCTGCATTAGTAGAATCGCACTCTGTTGTATATGAGCCATCAGCCATAAGAATTTCGGCTAAAGCACCGGCAAATAGTGCATCTTCAAGACAGAATTTGCCCTTCCAGGCAGCACATAGCACCAATACATTTTGCTGCTGTTGCTTAAGGTATTGTGCCATAGCAGAGAGGTTGATGAATGCGCCCACCGCCACTCCCTTGCTATTCTTACCAAGAAATACAGCTTTTGTTCCATTGGTAGTACAGTATGCTATGGGGCTACCCTTTACCCTATCGGGTGTAAAGTTGAATGGTGAGTTACCAAAATCAGCAAAATCGAGAGTCTTGCCATCACGTTCACCAGCCAATATATAACCACGTTCTTTATATTGGCGGACCTCTTCTACCGAGCGAACAGGAATAACCTCGGTAGCTCCGTTACCAAGCGCGGTGCATATAGAGGTTGTTGCCCGCAGAATATCACAGACAACCACTATACTATTATCGTTATGATACTTCTCGTATAGTAATGGTGAAAAGCAAACTTCTATTTGTGGAGCCATGTCAAGGATTATTCGTTACGCAAACAAAGATAGTGTACTAATATGAGAATTTGAAAATGTAATGATGTAAGAAGCTATCCTTTCATCATTACATTTTTAAATTCTCATATTTTCACATTGCTCTTTACCTCATAAAACACTGGGTAAACCAGATCTGGAAAACAGGATCGATAAAATAAGGCTTGTTCTTTATAAACTCCAGTATTTCTTTTTTCTCTAACGCGCCACGTACTCTAGCAACATTAGCCGAGGAGTTAAGCTTATAGCTGGTAAGCACCTCTGCAGATGTAAACCGATCAACGCCATCTATAATAGCCTTTAAAAAGTTGATTTGAGGGTTTGTAAGCCCGTCCACTTCTTTTTGGAAGAAATGCTCGTTCTGGTTTAGTAAATCTTCGCATGCGGCTTCGTATGCCAAATCGTTCACAAAGCCTTTGGTATTGAGCCATACCAAATGAGCCAGCTCCTGAACATAGTATGGCTGACATTTTACATGGTTACAGATTTTCTCCGAGAATTCCTTATTGATTACACGGCCGCTCTTTGAAAAAGCCTTTATCATATAATCAACAAGCAGCCTATCGTCTATCTTCTCTAAGTATAGGATATCGCCAAACTTATAGAACACGCCTTTAGGGTCCTCGAACAGCTCTTTCATAAGATGCTTTTTTCCGCCGCTTATCAGATAGCCTACATTTGGCTGAGCCTCCCAAGAAGCGCGAACTTTCTGTAGCGTATCGGGGGCAGCTTCCATATCTACAATGTGCTGAAACTCCTCGAAACATACCATTAGCTTGCCTCCAAATGCTTCGACAATTCGTACAGGAAGATTCAGTATTTCATCGCGATAGGCCGTAATGCTTTCATCCGTAAACTCAAGCTTCATGCTATTTTGCTTTCTCTCATTTACCGCTACCCTTGGTGCCGATTGTGGAAGAAATTGTTTTACATTTTGCTCCCAATCGCCTGTTGTTGCAGAGATTGTCTTAATTAAATTTTCTGCCAATATGGTATAGAAGTCCTGCTCGTCGCGAACGTTAAACAAGTTAATTGTACAAAGCTTAAGCTCAAAGTTCTGCTTCTGTGCCTGAATAATAGCAAGGTTTATCAACGAAGTCTTCCCCCATTTATCGGGAGCAATAAGTACCGTATTTTGAGCATTAGCAATATTAGAAGCCAACCAAGCCAGCTCTTCTTTTCTGCCCACAAAGGCATCTCCGGTTACTTCTTTCGAAAATATAAAAGGTGAATCCATGGCTATAGTAGTTAAAAGTTTAAGGTTTAAGGTTTAATTATTAATGTTTAGTGTTGCCCCTAATCCCCTAAAGGGAACTTTAAGCCTGTGCAATATATTTACACATTATCTTTTTCGCATATCACAATACACATATCCTACTCGTGATACGTGATACTTACATCGTGATACTATTTCTCATTATCACATTTACACATTAGTAAATTTGCTAATTAGCTAATTAGCATAATATTCTTCAGCGTACAAGCAAGCCCAAGCTTTTGGGTATGGTTGCCCGATAAAATTAGGTGATGACTGCCAAGCGGGGCATTTAAAAAGTATTCCATACTATCGAAGCTTAACTCTACCGCCAAAGGAGATTCGGTGCGTTTCTTAACCTTTACAGCCTTTAGGTATGCTTTAGAGAACGTATTATCAAAACGGAATACGGTAACCTCATCAGCATTTAGCATATCGAGACGGGTTGCTTGCATGCTGCAACAATCGGCTAGAGCCGTTGATGCGTGGCATACTCCAAGCTTAACCATTGATGATGTAATATTCGTAATTTCTGCCAGCTGGGGGAGCTGTCCATACAGCTCTTTTACCAATAGCATGCCTATAATGCTGCATACATCACCGGCGCATACGTTAATATCAGTATCGCTTACCGACTCGTCCGCCTTATACCCCAGCTGAATGCCAAATTTTGTTTCTACTACAAAAGGGCTGATATCTGAAGCCACCAGCTCGCCCATCCAGTTATTGGGAACGTAAATACGTCTCTTATCCATACGGGCAAACGTATTCTTTATGTCGTATAAATCGGCAACTATTGCATTCGTTTCCGACGAATCATAATCTATTATTGCTTGCGATGAAATGTTGTTTTGGTTCATCCATGCTTTAACCTCAACAGCCGAGCTGTATGCCTTATCTGTTGGTACTGCCATTAGTAGGTAGTGCTTAAATATATTCTTACGAACTTCTTCTATGGCGCTTAGAGCAGAATTATTGGTTAAGAAAACCAGAATATCGGCATCGGTGGTAACAAATTCAACCTTGGTATTATCGAATATATCTAGAAAACATTTTTTCCATTTGGTATAGAGGCTTTCCCCCGCATTGCTGTTTGCCAGCAACATTACTCTTACCTTATTTTCCATGAACGAACTATAATTTTAATTGAGAATTTGCCAACAACAGCCACACAAGTATAATGTACTAATAATCAATTTAAAATGTGAAAATAATAACAAAAAGGTAACTTTATATAACAACAAAGATATAAAATTATTTTTAACATCCAACCATTTATCGTTACTTAATAAAAATCACGTAGCTTTGTTGCTTAAAACCCTATTTGTTGAAACCAAGGTTATCTATATCAGATTATACTTACTCTCTACCCGAAGAACGCATTGCAAAGTTCCCATTAGCTAAGCGAGACCAATCTAAGTTGCTGCTATATCAATCGGGAAGAATAGCGGAGAACAAGTTCGAGTGTTTGGCTGATTACCTTCCAAAGAATGCACTTCTTGTCTTCAACAATACGAGGGTCATTCATGCCCGGCTTTTCTTCAAAAAAGATAGCGGTGCCAAGATTGAGGTGTTTTGTTTGGAACCGACATCCCCACCTCTTGCAGAGCAGGCTTTAGCCGCATACCATTCGTGCGAGTGGTTGTGTATAGTGGGCAATCTGAAGCGTTGGAAAGCCGAGACACTTCAGCTGGAATACACCATTGATGAAATAAGCGGAACACTAAACGCGGAAAAAAAAGAGCAAACAGGTGCAAATGTGCGTGTTCTATTCTCTTGGACAAGTAACCATACCTTCGGACAGGTTATAGAGGCATGCGGTAAACTGCCTATCCCACCCTACCTTAAAAGAGAAACGGAAGAGTCTGATAATATTACCTACCAAACGGTTTATGCTAAGCATGAGGGTTCTGTGGCTGCACCAACAGCAGGTCTGCACTTTACCGATGATGTCTTTAAATCGCTTGAGGCAAAAGGTATTGAACGAGAAGAGCTAACCCTGCACGTGGGTGCCGGAACATTTAAGCCGGTTAAGGCAGAAACTATCGACCTGCACGAGATGCATTGCGAGCATTTCTCTGTAAAGCAAACCACATTGCAACATATCATAACTAAGCTGAATAACGGGAAAATAATCGCCGTAGGTACTACGTCGGTACGAACGCTCGAAAGCCTTTACTATCTTGGCCTAAAGGTTATCCGTAACCAAGCCGTAAAGCCCGAGCAGCTAACCGTTAGCCAATGGGAGCCTTACGAAGAACAACAACCTATAGACACAGCAACAGCTTTAAGCGCACTACTGCAATATATGAAAAGCAAAGGTTTGGATGAGCTGCTATCTGCCACTTCTATTATGATTTCACCGCCATACCAATACAAAGTGATTAGCGGGCTGGTTACCAACTTTCATCAACCGCAAAGCACGCTGCTGCTGCTTGTTGCTGCCCTAATTGGCGATGACTGGCACAGGGTGTATGATTACGCGCTTAGCAACGGCTTTCGCTTTCTCAGCTATGGCGACAGCTCGTTGTTGCTACCAAAAAATGTATAATGTATAACGAGTATCAGCCAAGCGCATTACTCATTCCGTATATCGAAGTGTACTGGACAGCAGAGGGTTTTGCCGAAGAAGAAATATCATATAAAGTTCTCCCTGATGGTTGTGTAGATATTATATTTTCGTTTGGAGATACCTCTTCCAAGAGTGGACTAGAGCCAATTCTTCCCAACATTATCGGTACTATGACCACCTACTCCAAAGGTTATCACAGTGGGCGGGTTTGTATGCTTGGTATACGGTTTAGACCTGCAGGGTTTACGGCTTTTACCCGAATACCTATCAATGAGTTTACAGACCGGCGAGTAAGCTTAACACTGATAGAATCGTTATTTGATAAGCAGTTCTACTCGGCCTTACCGGATAAGAAATCAACTAAAGACAGGCTGAAACACATTGATACTTACTTCATCCAAAAGCTAAGACAGCTGTTTAGCATCGACCGTCAAGTTGTATACGCCATAGATTTGATACAGCAAACAAAAGGATTGCTACCATTAGCTATAGTTGCCAATAAAAGCTGCTTGTCATTACGGCATTTCGAGCGAAGGTTTAAGCACGCCGTTGGTATTTCTCCCAAAACCTTCAGTAAGATTACAAAGTTTAAGCACACGCTATCATACTTAGAAAAAAACAAGAATACCAGCCTATTTGCCGCAGCCATAGATTGCGGATACTACGATCAAGCCCATTTGATTAAAGAGCTTAAAGCACTTTCCGGCAGCTCGCCTTCCTACTTCAGAAATTCATAAAGTCGTTTTTTTACACCATTTGGTTAGCAGTAGTCCATATTTTTGTCAAGAAAAATATGAACAGAATTGTAAGTCTCTTAACTTTAGCATTTGTATTGGGAGTGTTCCCTGTCAGTGCGCAACAAACCGATAAGAATATGAAATATCAATCGTTAACTCCAAACCTAGGAGTAAGAAGCGTAAATGAAACGGTAAAATTCTATACCGAGATACTGGGCTTTAAGCTAGTAACCAGCGTGCCCCAAGACGGCGAACTTATCTTTGCCATCATCAACGCAGGTAACGTAAACCTTATGTTTCAGCAATTGAATAGCTTGCAAGAAGAATACCCTGAGCTGAAAAACCTTTCGGATAAGCTAGTTGCCACATTCTACATTAAGCTACAGAATAAAAACAGCCTATACCAGAAAATTAAAGACACCGAGTATCTTGTAAAAGAAATGCACACAACACCTTATGGTGCCGAAGAATTCGCCCTATGCGACAATAACGGTTTTATCTTAACCATTACAGAAGATACGGACTCGCCCTTACTGAGCTACGATAACCTCTTCTTTCCGGTTGATGATTATGAGAAAAGTAAACAGTTCTACTCCCAAACTCTTGGGTTAAAAACAAAGTTTGAATTTGCAGAACAAGGTATGATTGCCTTTTCGGTTGGAGATGAAGAACCTGCGATTATACTAAAAGACAAAAAGAAATTCCCAAATGCTAAACCCACCGTTTGGATAGAAGTTGCAGATGCTAGAGCGCTCTATAACGAATTGAAAAGTAACGGGGTTGAATTTCTTGCCGAACCGTTTAAAATACGTACAGGCTGGGCGGTAGAGCTTACAGACCCCTCGGGAAATATGCTGGGTTTTACGGACTATATCAAAGAGTAGCTATCAGTGATAAGTGTTTAAAAGGCTTTACCTCAAAACGAATAGCCATTGATAGCGTATCTCTGTGATGTTACAGCATGTTACACTTAGCAGGTTTTGCCTTGTCCAGTAGGGACAACATATCGGTAGAAAACCCTTTGGCAGACAAGAATTGCGTGCCGTTAGGTACGCCACAAATTCATTATGCCAATATTGCGTACCTAACGGCACGCCTGTTTTCTTTCCCCACTTTATCATACCAATATGATGTCCCTATGGGACACGAACAGCAAATACATCTCTGCAATGTTACTCTGTACGGCTACAAACCGTTATTTCGAGCGAAGTGACAAAACCTTAAACCATTTAAGCTATTGAAACCATTTTCAACTTATATCTATATTTTGCCAACCATTTTCAGCGGGTCAACATACTTATCAAAGTCTTCGGCAGTAATGTCTCCCGACTCAATGGCTGCCTGCCGTAACGTTTTATTCTCTTTGTATGCCTTTTGTGCTATTGCTGCCGACTTGTAGTAGCCGATAACTGGATTAAGTGCAGTAACCAGCATCAGCGAGTCATCTAAATGCTTTTTGATATTAGCCTCTATGGGTACAATCCCCATGGCACACTTATCGTTGAAGCTAACGCAGCCCTCTCCTATCAACCGTGCACTGTGTAAGAAGTTGTATATCATCATGGGTTTAAATACGTTCAACTCAAAATGTCCGTTAGAGCCACCAATTGATATAGCCACATCGTTACCCATTACCTGTGCGGCAATCATGGTTAAAGCCTCGCACTGTGTAGGGTTTACCTTGCCCGGCATAATGGACGAACCGGGTTCGTTATCCGGAATATGAATTTCGCCAATGCCCGCACGAGGTCCGGACGACAGCATACGTACATCGTTGGCAATCTTCATCAGGCTGACAGCGACTGCTTTCAACGCACCATGAGCCTCAACTATGGCATCATGACTTGCCAAAGACTCGAACTTATTAGGCGCTGTAACAAACGGTAATCCGGTTAGCTCTGCTATCTTCTTGGCAACATTCTCGGCATAATTATCGGGCGTATTGATACCCGTACCAACGGCCGTGCCGCCCAAAGCCAACTCCGCCAGGTGAGGTAATGCATTTTTAACTACCCGCAATACATGGTCGAGCTGCGCCACATAACCGCTAAACTCCTGTCCCAGCGTAAGCGGTGTTGCATCCATAAAGTGGGTACGGCCAACTTTTACAACATGCATAAACTCTTTGCTTTTTGCAGCAAGCGTATTGCGCAACTTCTTTATTCCGGGAATTGTTTTTTCGACCAACATTTTGTATGCTGCAATATGCATAGCCGTTGGAAAGGTATCATTTGATGATTGCGATTTGTTGACATCATCGTTGGGAAGCAGCACTTTTTCTTTGTCGGTTAGCTTACCACCGGTAAGCACATGCCCCCTGTTTGCAATAACCTCGTTTACGTTCATATTGCTTTGAGTACCGCTACCCGTTTGCCATACAACCAGCGGAAAGCTGTCATCCAGCTGCCCTTGTAGTATTTCATCGCAAACTTGAGCTATCAGCTTGCATTTCTTGGCAGAAAGAACTCCTGCCTCTTGGTTGGTTGTTGCTACTGCTTTTTTCAGGTAGGCGAACGCACGGATTATCTCTATTGGCATTCGGTTTGTATCTCGGGCAATCTTGAAGTTATCGATACTTCTTTGCGTCTGTGCTCCGTAGTATGCACCAATAGGCACATTAACTTCGCCCATTGTGTCTTTTTCTATTCTATATTCCATCGCCTTGATATTTGTTATCGTAATAACAAATACCAAGGCTTAAGGTTTATAAAAAGGATTAAGAAGTTTAAGATTTGGATATGAACATTGCGATATGCGATGAGCGACAAAAATGAATCTTTTCTTTAAATCTTTTTCGCTTAACGATTAACGAATTACGCTTCACATCTTTTCATTATCACATTTACATATTACCACATTAGCATATTATCTTAAATCTATAATTTCGTAGCCGCTGTAGCTTGATTGATTAAACTCCAGCTGTACATCCTCAACCTTAGCATTTGGTGTAAATGTTTTTACCCTTACAATGTAGCTTTCGCCTTCTTTACCGATATAGCTTATCTGATATGGGTATTTTGTAGCTTTTTCAATCTGCAGCTCCACTGCCGAATATGCTGATCTCTTGTCTTTAGGCTCAAACTCTATCTTTTCCATTGCTTTACCACCAACAATTACAGAGCCTTTATACGAATTCTTAAAATCTTTATTGTTTACAGTAAAGAAGTTAATGGGGTTATCAAGTAAATCGTAGCTATCCGGATCAACCTCCTGTATATTCACCTCATTAACATCGTGCATAACAGTCCACTTGGTTTTGCCATCAGAGTAAACTTCCATCTCATTCATGATTACCTTGAATGCGCTACCTTTAGTTAGCACTCGTCCATCCTGAGATTCACTTTTATGGCTTGCCCCATCTTCCGTTATAAACGCAAAACGAATATCTATAGAAGAATAAGTCTTCATAGCTTTATTAAAATCATCAAGGATTGATTTTGCTTTGCTATCCTGTGCAAATGCCTGTAAACACAATAAAAATACTACCAGAATTAATGTTATCTTTTTCATACCTATACCGTTTTAGAAAAGCCCCCTCCCTTTCCCTTACCCTCCCCCAAAAAATGAGGGAATCTCCCTCCCGTTGGGAGGGTTGGGGTGGGTTTCTTTAATCTCTAAGGGTTAAATTCCCCGTAGCTTGCTGCGAGAAATAAAATCTATTCCTTTGTGATACCCCGTAGCTTGCTGCGGGGTTGTTCATTCTCTTATCTTACAAATTTGATGCCGATTTATATTTCTCCTTAAACCAATGTTGCTTATCGAAACATTCCATTTTCATGCTCCTCTAGCATTGAGCCCCAATAGTATTGCTCATGATAATAAGCCCTTTCATCTTTCTCAATCATATACTGTTTCCATTCTTGTGCGTATTCATCTCTTTTAAGCAAATACCCATCCTTCTTAACTTCATAAAAAGCAGTAATCTTCTTGTTTATAAACTCAATATATGCCGATAAGTAACCTACAAATTGCCCGAGTGAACTATTAAGGAATAAATGATCTTTATCATCAGAGCTCAAGATAAAAATAGATTTATCACTATCCATATCTATCACAAGATCATACTTATTATAGCTACCTAGAATGATGTAACTGTTTCGTATTGATATTGATTCATCAAATGAGAAGTCCCAGTAGCTACAATTAGGAAGTCCTTTTTGAAATAGTATATCCAGAACTTCTTCATCTTTTATTAATGCTGCGACTTCATCATTAGCAGTTTTTACAATGTAGCTCAGCTGAAAAAGCTCAAAAGGTTTCTTCTTCATATACCATTATCGCCTTAATGAGGCAAGAATATTATCTAACGTTTCAAAGTCCGAAACCAGCACCTGCCTTGCCTTACTTCCTTCAGATGGGCCTACAATACCTGCTGCTTCAAGCTGATCCATAATGCGTCCAGCGCGGTTATAACCTAACTCCATACGGCGTTGGATAAGCGATGTAGAACCTTGTTGCTGTTGTACCACTAAACGCGCTGCTTCTTCAAACTTCTCGTCAAGTTTACTCATATCAGCTCTATTGCCCATTCCGTCTGCATCTTCGCCTTTATATTCGGGCAGTTCAAACGCGCTGATATACCCTCGCTGGTTACCAATAAAGTCTGTAATACGCTCAACTTCGGGCAAATCAACAAAAGCACACTGAACACGGGTAAGCTCATTACCTGTAGAAATAAGCATATCGCCACGACCTACCAGCTGGTTTGCCCCCGGTGAATCGAGAATAGTGCGCGAATCAATCATTGATATTACGCGGAATGCAATACGTGCAGGGAAGTTGGCTTTTATCAACCCTGTGATAATATTGGTTGTAGGACGCTGAGTTGCTATAATAAGATGTATACCTATGGCACGGGCCATCTGAGCCAAGCGGGCAATAGGCTCTTCAATCTCACGACCTGCCGTCATTATCAAGTCGGCAAATTCGTCTATAACCAGTACTATGTATGGTAAAAAGCGGTGTCCGTTATTCGGGTTAAGCTTACGGTTTACAAACTTCTCGTTATACTCTTGTACGTTGCGTACCTGAGCCATTTTCAGCAAATCATAACGGCTATCCATCTCCATACACAACGATTTGAGGGTATACACAACCTTTTGCGTATCTGTAATAATAGCCTCTTCAGAGTCGGGTAGCTTGGCTAAAAAATGTTTCTCAATCTTATTATACAACGTAAGCTCAACCTTTTTAGGGTCGACCATTACCAGCTTCAGCTCTGCCGGATGCTTCTTATATAATAGAGAGGTAAGAATGGCGTTTAACCCCACAGATTTACCTTGACCTGTGGCACCTGCAACTAAAAGGTGCGGCATCTTGGTAAGGTCGAAAACGTAAGTTTCGTTGGCTATTGTTTTGCCAAGCGCAACCGGAAGCTCGTACTTCGCTTCCTGAAATCTTGCAGACCTTAAGAGAGAAAGCATTGATACCGTTTCGGGTTTCTCGTTTGGCACTTCAATACCAACCGTACCTTTACCCGGAATAGGTGCAATGATACGAATACCAAGGGCTGAAAGGCTTAACGCTATATCGTCTTCCAAGCGTTTAATAGATGCGATACGAACACCGGCTTTAGGCACAATCTCGTATAGCGTAACGCTAGGACCGATTGTAGCCTTTATCTTATCTATACCTATTTTATAGTTGTTGAGCGTGCTAATAATTTTTTCTTTATTTCGCTCCAGCTCTTGCTTGGTAACGTTTGTATCCTTACTCTTATGGTCTTCTAAAAGCTCTAATGGCGGACTCTGATAACCATCCAAATCGAGTGTAGGATCGTATAGACCAAACTCTTGCACCAAGTCGGAAGTCTCTTCTTCCTTCTCTGCCGTTTCTATGTCCAGCTCTAAATCAGATGTCTCTTTGTTATTATATTCGATTTCACTCTCTATACCACCCAGGTTTATCTCAAAGTCTGTTTCATAAGGAATTCTATCGGGCAATAAATTTTCGTCATCGTCCTCATCAATATCATCATCTTCAGTGTCTGTTGCTGGCTGAGGAGTAGGATTAACCCGCGGCTTAGGCTTTAGCAGCTTAATAGCACTCACTGCCAGCTGCTCCAATTTATCTATCGTACGACGATTAATAAATATAGCCCATAAAATAAGCGCAATAATAAGCACAATAGCCGTACCGACAGAGCCGATACCGGCAACTAGCCAACGGCTGATATAATGACCATGCATACCGCCTAATCCGTTACCCAATAAAGAGCTTAAGCTCTTTGATGAGGTAACAAATGCCAGCGTTACAGAAATAACTATTGCACCAAACAGGCAAACAAAAAACGTTTTTGCAAAAGGAAGCGTTTTTACTTTTAGCAGCTTAAGCCCCCATACCGCTAAAACTATCGGGATAAATAGCGCTGCAACACCAAACCATTTACCAACAAGCCATGCGGCTACCTTATAGCCAAACCTGCCACCATTGTTCGCTACATCTGTGTCTATGTCAACAGCCGGATTAAAGCTGAGGCTCTGATCGCTATCCCAAGTAAAGAAGTAAGATATAATTACGATTAAAAGAAAAATAGCAAACCCTGTGATAGCAATGCCCATAGAAAACTTAAGTCGACTGTCTTTATAAAAAGGTAGCCTATCTGTTGATGCTTCTTTTTTCTTCTTTTTTTTATTCTGTACTGCCATTAATATTAGTAGGGTGGTTAAAGGTTAAATAGCTCTTTATATGCTTTTTCTACAATGGTATTCAGCTCTGTATAGAAACGTTGTATGTTTGCCTGGCTCCAGCTGCCATCTCCCCATTGCTTCATTACAGCATAAGATTTTGCAAATATATCTTTCTCTATAGGTGCCAACAGCTGCATTATGCCTGCATTATTCGGATTATATAGCGCTGTCCAGCTGAAATACTTAGAACCGTTTCCTCTCTTTACAGGGAAAACCTGATGTTTTAGTGTTACCACTTTTTCGCACAAAGGTGCATTTTCAGACTTTTCTCCTTTCATTAACATTGGGGGTAGCTTCTCTCCGCCCTTTACCCATAAAGGTATTGCAACAGAGCATGACGGAAACCCTAAGGCTGTCCACATGGTTGTATGCTCTGGTAGCTCTCCTGCTTTCACCCCTTGAAATACAATAGAGGCAGAAGTGCTGGAGCGAGGTATGTAATCCTGATCTATTACAAAGCCTGTTGCACCTGGTGCATTAAAATCGTAATCTTTCAGGTCTGTTCCCATCAATGAATGATAGTACGACCTGTCGGCTGATGAAAATATCCATTCGGGAGTGAACTTTGCATAAGCCCTATGCTGTGAAAACAGCTGTACAGCTGTCTCGTGACGGATGTAGCCCATACCTTCATCCATTCGTCCCGAATATGAAAAGTTTGTGCGAATAAGATAGCCATGAGGTGCCAGCATGGGGTCGTTGGCATCTGCCTTAAAATAGCTGTAGCTATTTGTTTCGTAGTATGCAGCCCCACCATGCGCATCAATTACGGCAAAATTAGCTTCTACTTTCATTGGGCGGCTCAGCGTATCTAAAAATCGTTCAAAGTCTTGCAGTGTAGCACAACACTCTAACGCCTTACGCATCACAATACCTTCAAAATCGGCTTCTTTGGTGGTATCGTCTTTACCCTTCAGGTTGTAAGATGCTGTATTCATTATGCAGAATCCTTCGCTGTTAACTCCAGACCAAACCTCGTTGTTACTAGCATCGTTGCTATTTACAAGGCCTATATAAGTGTATTTACCGCTAGTAGAATACACTATCCGGTTTTGCTCCTCGCCCGTATCCCTATGCTTCCACATCAAAGGCCGACCATCGGCAGTAGCTTTACCCGTAATTATTGCTGATGTACATGCTTGCGTATCAAAGCCTGTTAATATAAAAGCTGCAAAAACAAATAAAGCTATAATGTGCTTAATAGTTAGGGTTTTATCCATATCACATTTTTTTTCAAATTTATGCATTTAAAATTAAATATCAATATAAAAGATAGCTTCAGTCAGAGGCTCCTGATAAAACGAAAAAGGCTGTATTTCTACAGCCTATCAGAATAACTATAAATTTGTTCGATTTTTCTGCTATTTATCTTTTTTTAAAAATTTCTTTACAATCTCTACGTCTCCATCATTCTTTGCAGGCTCCAGATTCAGCAAAAGAGCAATTAACGGATAAACATTTACATTAGCCATAACAGGGAAAACCTCGCCTTTTTTAAACGATGGTCCGGCTGCAATGAAAAGGGCTTCCATTTCGGGAGCAAAGTTATCGTAACCATGTGCGCCTCCCAACTTCGGAGCCGGAATTTCTCTGAACTGAACATAAGTTCCCACATCCGGCAGCACAACCAAATTGCCAATACGAGGATTTGAACCATATACAAATCTCTCGGGCATTTCTTCTCGTTTATATACTGTAATATTCGGAATACTCTTCAACTTCTCGTATGCTGTTTCTAAATATGTTTCTTTAGGATAAAGCATGGTTGGTATCCCCTCAAAAGCATAGTAAAAGCTATCAATCGGAAGATAGTCGTATAGGTTTACATAATTCTCAGGATAGTAGGTTGCCATACCATGATCTGAAAGAACAATGAAATCAATTTGCTCAAACTGCTCAAGCTTACGCACCTCTGTAAAGAAGTGATGCAAAACGCTATCCAGGTGTTCTACCATTCGGTATGTAGCCACAGAGTCGGGTGTATAGTTATGCCCTGCAGCATCAGGTTCTTCTATGTACCACATAATGAGGTGAGGGCGTATCTTCTCCGGTAGCTGTAACCATGCTACAACAGAGTCTGCACGGTCTCTATAAGGTACGGTGCTGTCGAACTTTTTCCAGATAGATGGTTGCATACCTTGTATGGCTGTTTCGCTACCAACCCAAAAGTATGATGCTGCATGTACACCCTGCTTTTCGGCTGTATTCCATATCGGCTCTCCAAAGTAGAAATCGGGAGTTTCTACAGCCTTACGATCTGATATACGATAAACCGCATCAAGCTCCGAATCGTAGAATGAGTTATTCACAAGCCCATGATTATTTGGATGCAAACCAGTTGCTAAGCTATAATGGTTGGGAAACGTTACACTTGGGAAACACGGACGAAGCGAAGACCGCACCCCTACCCTTGCCAAAGAATCGAAGGTTGGGGTATGTGCTTTATCTAAATAATCAGGACGAAAACCGTCTAGCGAAAGAACTACTACATATTTATCTTTCTGCGATAATCCACTGCAACCTATAAATACCCAAAACATCAATAATGATATTGTAAGGGTAATGCCTATTCTAATTTTCATTTTCGTTTATTCTTTTTGTTGAGAAGTAAAAAGGCTGTATCCCTACAGCCTTTTTGTAATTACTTTTTTCTGAGAGAGATCAGGCTTTTCCTGAATATTCTCAAGCTAGAACGTATATTTTATACCAACCTGAGCTCTCCAACGAGAGTAATAATCGCTGTATGAGCGCATATCATAGTCGGCAGGGCGTAAGAATTGGAATTCACCGTTACCTGCATAAGTAATAGGACTGTAATAAGTAGCAGTACCACCGGCTGCATAAGAACGTCCCCACTTTTTATTAAACATGTTACTTATGTTCAATATATCAACCGATAGCTCTAAAGAGTGTATTTGATTACCTACAGGGAAACTCATTTTGTGTGCAAGGTGAAAATCGAAATGGTGCTCAAACGGTTCATTATCTGCATAACGTTCGTAGTATTCTCCGCGGTGCTTGCTTAAATATGAATCCTTAGCAATCCAAGACTTCATATTTGCTCTCTGTTGATTTGCCGTGTATGCAGAAGTAGCTTTAAACTGCATTTGATCGATCTGTGCTTCAGTAGGGATAAAGATCAAATCGTTACTGTTAGAGCTGTCACCATTCAAATCTCCGTAATAATATATTGAATAAGGAGCACCCGAATAACCTGAATAAATTATGCCTACAGTAGTAGTTAACGATTTAGCATAGCTCTTGCTATAGAATATAGAAGCATTGATACGATGAGGGAAGTTAAATGCCGAATAGCCCAACTCCGGATCGTTAGAGTTACCTCTGATATAGTTATACATCCAGTTTGATTGTGCAACAGAAGAGGTACCGCTGTTAAGAGACTTTGATTTAGTAAATGCATAAGAAGCCATCAAATCCAAACCAAAGTCAAACTTCTTTTCGCCCTTCAGAGATAAGCTGTAAGAATAGCCTTTGCTAGTATTAGACAGGGCATAAACACCTGTATAGGGTGATCCATCCGTTCCGGTTGTTACTCTTTTAAACATTGGCCGGGTATCAAACGATACACTTGAATAGGTTCCTCCCAAATTTTGTCCATTTTCACCATAGGCCAAATTCTGATAAAGAATATCATTCAACGTTTTCGAATATATACCCTCAGCTGTCCAGTTAATTGTGCCTAGTTCAAAATCAAAACCTAGGTTAACGCGTAGATTCTGTGAAAATTTAAAATCATCTGAAAATACGTTGATTGTTTGCGAACCACCTGCTGCCAATAAATCAACATTTGGCTTTTGGCCATTTGGATTTAGAAGTAGCGACAATCCACTTGATGCTGCACGATTTGCATTATACGTTGATAGCTGAATACCTGTATTAGAGAAGCTGTTACTTAACCAAACAAATGGAATACGACCAGTGAAAATACCTGCACCTCCACGAAGGATATACTTGTTAGTATCTCCAACTTTCCAACGGAAACCTAAACGTGGTGAAAATAGAGGCGAGCTACTTAGCTTTTGATTTGTTTTAAAACCCCAACCTTGCGAAGCAGCATAAGTATTAAAAGGAGCATTCTCTGTTGGTGTATCAAAGAACAACGGAATATCCATACGAAGACCTAGAGTAAGATCCAGTCTATCTGTCGCATTCCATCTGTCTTGCACATAAAAGCCCAGCTGTCCGGCACCAAAAGCGGCCTCCCAGCGAGGATCGCCAGTTACACTAACATTAGCCTGACCATAACGATAGTTATTAATAATGCCAGCGTTGAAATCATCCGGATTGCTGAAGTAGTATGTACCATAAGCATCCTGAATAAACAGGTTAGAGAAGTTGTAGAACTCGTTATGCGTACCAAATGTAAAGGTGTGGTTACCATTGAACCAAGTAAGGTTATCGGTAAACGACCAAATATTCTGATCAAGTCCATTTGCCATAGACGAACGTTCATTACCGATGTTTAATGTGCCACTTCCTACGTTTGCAATACTAACCATGGGAAATGGATCACCCGGATCGCGTTGATCACGTACACCAACGTATGAAGCACGGAACTCGTTGCTTATCTTATCAGAAAAACGACTTTGTAATTCGGCAATAACAGTATTTGTCTTAGAAACAAAATCGTAGCTATAATCTGACGAGTTTAGGTTTGCAGCAGTACTGTTAGAATTCAGCTGCTTAGCAGAAACTAAACTCCAGCGAACAGATGCTTTATGCTTATCGCTGATGTTCCAATCCAACTTAACACCTGCTTTATCCGATTTTGTATATACATCACTTGTGCCCAACGAACCTGTATAAGTAACTCCTTGCGCTTCGGCCATTTGCTTTATTGTATTCAAAATTGCTGTTGCTTGAGTTGCATCAATATTAGAAGCAGCTTCACCTAGTCCATATGCATTGGGGTATTGTTTATTCGACTGCTCGTAGTTAGCAAAGAAGAACAGCTTATTCTTAATAATAGGACCACCAACAGTAAGACCTGCTCTGTACTCGCTCTGATCATCATACTTCTGGCTGGTTTCTCCATTCATTAAGGTGTACTTCTTACCTATCAGACCTTGGTTATTTCCAAAACCATAAACGGTACCATGAAAAGAGTTGTTACCCGATTTTGTAATGGCATTAATAGCACCACCCGTAAATCCCGATTGGCGAACATCGAATGGAGCAACGTTAACTTGGATTTGCTCTATCGCTTCCATAGATACCGGCTGCGTTCCTGCCTGTCCACCATTAGAACCGTTGCTTGTCAGACCAAAAACGTCGTTGTTCATTGCACCGTCAATCTGGAAGCTGTTATAACGGTTGTTTACCCCAGCAAAAGACATCGCACCAAGAGTACTTGTGCTAACCTGTGGGTTTAAGCGAATAATATCAGCAACACTATTAGTAATAGAAGGCATTCGGCTAATCTGAGTTGAAGTAATACTCATAGCTGCACCTGTCTTAGTTGCATCAATACCAGCTTTGGCTGATACAACAACGCCCTCCAGCATTTCATCAGACGACTTCATTGTTGTATTTAAAAGGTAATTCTCTCCCAATTGTAAATAAACATCTTTATTTACAGCTGTTTCGTAACCTACATATAGCATCTCCACAGTATAAGGACCTCCGGCTCTCATGCCTTGTAAAGTATATCTACCATCAGTATTGGTAACTGTATGGTAGTTGGTTCCCGATGGCTCATGTACTGCTTTTATAGTAACACCAACTAAAGCACCCTGGTCATCAACGATTCTACCTGTAATACCCGCCGTTGTTACTTGAGCCATCAGGCTGCCTGTAAATGCAAGCGACACGATGATGACTGTTACTAAACGAAATAGTTTTTTCATACGTAGTTTTATTTTGTGTTTATAAGAGTTAGTAAAGCTTATTTTTGAAACCGCAGTACAAATATATGCTAACAAGATTACAATAATGTTAAGATAGGATTTCATATAACAACAGCATTATTTTTCTAACGGAATGTTCCTCAAAAAGATACAGCACTTTGTCAACATACACCTATAATCATAGCGAAAAAAAATTTTTATTTTCTTGTTTTTCAGTATTTTAAAATATCAACACCAAAAATGAGTTATTAACAGAATTTTGATCTTGAAAGATTTTGCTCTTTCATTTTTACCTTCGCAATAAAATGCGTACCTTTGTACAAATAAACTTTGTGGAAAGATTTGGGCTGCTTGCAACCACACAAAAAAATGCTAAAACTGCAACATACATTATTTATTATTGTATTGCCCTCATCTTTCCCATTTCATTTACTAATTAAAGTGATATTGATATGGGATATCTTTTTACCTCAGAATCTGTTTCGGAAGGACATCCGGATAAAGTAGCCGACCAAATTTCGGATGCTATTCTTGACGAATTTCTTCGTCAGGACGAAAACGCTAAAGTTGCCTGCGAAACTCTGGTAACAACAGGTTTAGCCGTAGTTAGCGGCGAAGTTCGCTCTACTGCATATGTTGACGTTCAGAACGTAACTCGCAGAGTGATTAATAGAATTGGCTATACCAAAACCGACTATATGTTTGATGGAAACTCGTGTGGAGTGCTTTCTGCCATTCACGAGCAATCTCCTGATATTAATCAAGGTGTAGTACGTAAAAAAGCCGAAGAGCAAGGTGCCGGCGATCAAGGTATGATGTTTGGCTACGCCTGCAATGAAACTGACGACTACATGCCGCTATCGCTTGTGCTGTCGCATATTATCCTTCATGAGTTGGCTATTATTCGTAGGGAAGGTAAGAAAATGAAATACCTTCGCCCCGATTCTAAGTCGCAAGTTACCATCGAGTACAACGACAACAACCAACCCGAACGTGTGCATACTATAGTAGTATCAACCCAGCATGACGACTTTGGCGCAGAAAAGGCTATGCAGCAAGCTATAAAAAAAGATGTGGTTGAAGTGCTTCTGCCTCGTGTAAAAAAGCGCCTGCCAAAACGCATACAGCAGCTGTTTAAGGATGACTACATTCTTCATGTAAACCCAACAGGTAAGTTTGTTATTGGTGGTCCACATGGCGACACAGGCTTAACGGGCCGTAAGATTATAGTAGATTCATACGGAGGCAAAGGCGCGCATGGTGGTGGAGCTTTCTCTGGTAAAGACTCCAGCAAGGTGGATCGTTCTGCTGCATACGCTGCACGCCACATTGCCAAAAACCTTGTTGCAGCAGGTGTTTCTGATGAAGTATTGGTTCAGGTAGCATACGCAATCGGTATTGCCAAACCTGTCAGCATTTATGTAAATACTTATGGTAAAAAACACGTAAAGCTATCGGATGGGCAAATTGCCGAAAAGATAAATAAGCTGTTCGATTTACGTCCTGCCAAAATAGTAGAGCGCTTTGGGCTTACAAACCCTATCTTTGAAGAAACAGCTGCATACGGCCACTTCGGTCGCGATTGCTATAAAAAGAAAGTAGAGCTACTACGCAACGGCAAAAAGCAGCTAAAAGAGGTAGAGTTTTTTGCATGGGAAAAGCGAGACTACGTAGAAAAAATAAAGAAAGAATTTAAGCTGAAGTAAAGGAAGTATCACGACACAAGTATCAAGTATCACGATTTGAAACAAAAGCACGTCATTTCTCACTTTGTTCGAAATGACGTGCTTGTTTTATCGTATGCCTTATGTCGTGATACTTGATACCTGTATCGTGATACTTGATACTTGTGTCGTGATACTTCATTTATAAAAAGCAGCCACCCCTTTTTCAATCTTTTTCAATAGGATAAGTCATATTTCATTTTTTTAGCTATCTTTACCCAAAATCATCAGGTTATGGATAGCAAAAATATTCCTGCTCAAGTAAAGAAAGAGCTACAAGCACTTGCAGATAAAGAGAAAGCAAGACAGCTTAAAGGCTTCTTTAAAACACGTAAAAGCGAGTATGCTGAAGGCGATAAGTTTCTGGGAGTTGTAGTTCCCGATCAAAGAGATATTGCAAAAAAGTACTACAAAGATATTACGCTTGGTGGAATTTCGCTGCTTCTGAAATCGGTTTACCACGAAATAAGAATGACAGCATTGCTGATGCTTGTCAACAAGATGGAGAAAACCAAAGATGCAAAAAAGCGCGAATCTATTGTAGGTTGTTTTTTGAAAAACATCGATGCTATCAATAACTGGGATTTAGTTGATTTAGCCGCTCCAAGCATCTTAGGCCGGTACCTGTTTGACAAAGATAAAACCATGCTATACGAGTTCGCCGCTTCTGACAACTTATGGAGGCAACGTATAGCACTCTTAGCAACCTTCTACTTTATTAAGCATAACCATTTTGATGACACATTGGCCATTTGCGAAATGTTGATGGATAACGCGCACGACCTAATCCAAAAATCAATAGGTTGGATGCTACGTGAAGTTGGTAAGCGAGATATAGATAAAGAAAGAGAATTCTTAGATAAGTATGCTGCAACCATGCCTCGTATTAGCTTACGATACGCTCTTGAGCATTTTAGCGAAGAGGAGAAAGAGTACTACATGAAAATGGAAACTACAACTCCTTATCAATAAATAGCTTTAGACAGGTTGATTTTTAAACCATCGTAGGCAAGAAAAACATTTTTCGGTAGCTCTTTCTGAACATCAGCATGAAACCCCATTTGATGTGAAATGTGGGTTATATATGCTGCTTTGGGGTTAACCCGCTTTACTACCTCTAATGCTTCACTCAGTGTAAAATGCGAAAGGTGTCCCTCTCTACGTAAAGCATTTATTACAAGAACCTCAACTCCTTCCAGCTTCTGCCAGGATTCGTTCGGAACATAATTTGCATCGGTAAGGTAGGCAAAGTGCCCTATTCTGTATCCTAGTATCGGAAGCCTGTAGTGCATTAAACGGATGGGTTGAATAGTCAGCCCTGCCGCAACAAAAGGCTCTTCTTCTATAGTCTGCAAGCTTATATCCGGTGTACCTGGGTATTTATCATCCGAAAAAGCGTACGAAAATTCGTTGATAATGGATCGTCCCACCCTTTCCTCGCAAAAAATATCAACAGGCACTTGCATCACATAGTTAAAGGCCCGTACATCGTCTAATCCACCTGTATGGTCTTTATGCTCGTGAGTAATAAGAATGGCATCCATTCGCTGAACGTTTTCCCGTAGCATCTGCTGGCGAAAATCAGGACCGGCATCAAATAAAATGACCTTGCCGTTCACCTCCAGCATTGCCGAGGTTCTAAGCCGCTTATCATGTTCATCTGTTGAATGGCACACAGCACATGGGCATGCAATTACAGGAACTCCTTGCGAGGTTCCTGTGCCTAAAAATGTAAGCTCTGCATTACTTAACATGAACAATTAATACTAATTAACTTGGTTTCAAAGGTAATCATTATTATATTTACAGCACAATTATTACAGCCAAACGGCTTAAGTAAAATCTGCCTACTTTACCTCTCTATAAAAGCGTTAAGCTGATTAAAATTTTGCTGCAAGCTAAACATTTGCAACGCTTTATTTGTTATTACCAAGTAACTTTAATCGGAATAAATATGTAATGTTATCGTAACAGATAACTAACTAAATATTCATATTAAGTTAATATAATACTCATTGCATATCATTAATTTTGTTACATCTAATTAGTAGAACTTTTTAATTATTTCAGTATGGACAACTTAAACAACATCGATGTGCTTACCGAAATGGAAGTACAAGACTCGAAACCCGAAAGAGATGAATTTCCGTTTATGACGGATATGACATGCTTCTGGAAGTCGCTGGTTAGCTCAATTGAGAGCAGACTGGGCGAGCTAAAAATCAATGGTAAGTTGAACAGGTTTCCCCTCTCCGCTCATGGGATTTGAAACCGTTAGCCCCATTAAACGAATGCTACGTCTTTCTAGCGTCATTCCTGTCAGCAATCGTTTTGCTACCTGTAGCAAAAGGCCGAAATCATCGAAGTAACGAGAGTCGGTATGGCTATGCGTATGCTGTTCATGGTCGTGAAACTTTATCTTTAGCGTAAGCGTTTTACCTCTAAAGTTGGCTTCTTTTAAACGCTCCATTAGTTCAACGGCGAGCTTATACAGCTCAGCAACACGCTCAAAATTCGTAACCAAATCTTTTTCATAAGTACGTTCGGTTCCTACCGATTTTCGTTCTCTTTCCGGATTTACACTTCTATCATCTACACCCCTACTAATGTTGTAGTAGTATCCGCCTTGCTTACCAAACATACGCATCAGCGATGTAAGGCTCTGCTGCTGTAAATCGCCACCCATATGGATTCCGTATGCATTCATACGCTCTGCCGTACTTGACCCAACGCCGAAAAACTTATCTACCTGCAAGTTTTTAAGCAGCTCTACCTCTTCGCCAGGCTTGATAACTTTCATGCCATTAGGCTTATTCATGTCAGAAGCCAGCTTAGCCAGAAACTTATTGAACGACACACCTGCCGATGCTGTGAGCTGCGTTTCATTCCATATCCGTTTACGGATTTCTTTGGCAATAAGCGTTGCAGACGGTAAACCAATTTTATTGTGAGTTACATCTAAAAACGCCTCATCTAACGATAATGGTTCAACCAAATCAGTGTACTCGAAGAAAATGCCGCGGATATGGTGCGAAATCTCTCTGTATAAATCGAAATGAGAATGTACGAAAATAAGGTTGGGGCATAACCGTTTTGCCTGCACGCTCGACATGGCAGAACGAACGCCATACTTACGCGCCTCATAGCTGGCAGCAGCAACAACTCCCCTGGTCGCATCCCAGCCAACGGCAACAGGCTTTCCGCGCAAATCGGGGTTGTCTCGTTGCTCAACAGAAGCGTAAAAGGCATCCATATCTACATGGATTATCTTTCGCGTATATTTTTCCTCTTCCTGCATTTCTTCACAAATCTAATCTTAAACATAGACTTGTTAAAATTCGATACTGTGATTTGACAAAAATTAAGCGTATTTTTGTCAACATACAGATTACCTCAAACAACAAGATTATGGCTACATTCGAAATTAAAGGTGGAACTCATCTTAAAGGAGAAATTACTCATCAGGGAGCAAAAAACGAAGCATTACAAATACTTTGTGCCATACTGCTAACTCCCGAAAAAGTTACCGTCCATAATATTCCCGATATTCTTGATGTAAACAACCTTATTAAGCTGCTTGCAAAGCTAGGTGTTGAGGTTGAAAAGTTGGGAGAAGGCTCGTACAGCTTCCAGGCAAAAGAGGTTGATTTCGACTATATGCAAACCGAAGAGTTTCGTAAAACAGCTTCGGCGTTACGCGGTTCTATAATGATTGTTGGTCCGCTATTAGCCCGCTTTGGCAAAGGGTATATCCCGCGCCCCGGAGGAGATAAAATCGGACGGCGCAGGCTGGATACGCACTTCATTGGTTTTGAAATGCTGGGTGCCGAATTTGATTTTGATGTAAACAGCAACTTCTACAGCGTTACAGGCGATAAGCTGAAAGGTACCTATATGCTGCTTGACGAGGCTTCGGTAACAGGTACGGCTAATGTTGTAATGGCAGCTGTAATGGCTAAAGGTACCACCACTATTTACAACGCTGCCTGCGAACCATATTTGCAACAGCTATGTAAAATGCTGGTACGTATGGGTGCTAAAATTTCGGGTATTGCTTCAAACATGCTTGTAATTGAGGGTGTAGAATATCTTGGTGGAACAGAACATACCATGCTGCCCGATATGATTGAAGTGGGTAGCTTTATAGGTATGGCTGCCATGACACGTAGCGATTTAATTATAAAAAATGCATCAGTTGAAAATTTAGGCATTATACCCGCACAATTCCGCCGTTTGGGAATTGTTGTAGATCAATGCGGAGACGACCTTCATATTCCTCAGCAAAATCACTACGAGATAGAATCGTTTATTGATGGTTCTATTATGACTATAGCCGATGCGCCTTGGCCGGGACTTACGCCCGACTTGCTCAGCGTATTCTTAGTAGCCGCCACTCAAGCAAAGGGAACGGTACTTATTCATCAAAAAATGTTCGAGAGCCGTCTGTTCTTTGTTGATAAGCTAATTGATATGGGTGCGCAGATTATCCTTTGCGACCCTCACCGTGCAACGGTTGTAGGGCTTAACCACCAAATGAGCTTACGTGCATCGCGCATGTCGTCACCTGATATCCGTGCTGGTGTCGCGTTGCTGATTGCAGCCATGTCGGCTGAAGGTACCAGCATTATCCATAATATTGAGCAGATAGACCGCGGATACCAGAATATTGATACACGACTGAATGCTCTTGGTGCACAGATCAAAAGAATTGACGATTGACCGTAAAAGCCCCTCCCAACCTCCCCAAAGGGGAGGAGACTCCCTCCTATTGGGAGGGTTGGGGTGGGCTTCTTCAACAAAATGACAATTTGCCATGTTCTACAACGTGGCAAATTATTTGTATTGATATAGCATAATAATAGAAGTAAAGCAATGAAGAAAGAACATCAACACAACAATACAGAAGAAACATCGGCTGAAAATCAGCAAAATACACAGCCCGTAGAAGAGCAAAACGCAGAGCAAACAACTGAAAATACTGAAAATACGGCAGGTGGCTCAGCTAAATTAGAAGAAAAATTGGCAGAAACCAATGATAAGTATATGCGTCTTGCCGCCGAATTTGATAACTACCGCAAGCGTACGCTTAAAGAGCGTATGGATATGATGAAATACGGCGGAGAAGAGGTTATTAAAGACCTGCTTCCTATTCTCGACGACTTGGATAGAAATGCTGCTGCAATGGAAAAGACTGATGATATTAACGTTGTACGCGAAGGTATCACGCTAATTCAAAACAAGCTGTTGCAGCTACTTCAACAGAAAGGGCTAGCTGAAGTTGAAGCGTTAGGTCAAGAAATGGATACCGATTTACACGATGCCGTTACAACTATCCCTGCTCCCAATGCTAAGCAGAAAGGTAAGGTTGTCGATGTAATTCAGAAAGGATACAAGTTAAACGATAAAGTTATTCGCCACACCAAAGTTGTAATTGGAGAATAATACCCAACCAATCCGGAAAAACAAAACTCGAAAGAAAGAAAACAATGTCAAAACGCGACTACTATGAAGTGCTGGGCGTAAGTAAAAGCGCCAGTGCCGATGAAATAAAAAAGGCTTACCGCCAAATGGCCTTAAAGTACCACCCTGATAAAAATCCGGATGATAAGGATGCTGAGGAGAAGTTTAAAGAAGCAGCCGAGGCTTATGATGTACTTAGCAATCCTGATAAGAAGGCTCGCTACGACCAGTTTGGTCATGCCGGAATGAGTGGTGCTGCGAGCGGTGGCGGTGCTGGTGGTTTTAGCATGGAAGATATTTTCTCTCAATTCGGAGATATTTTCGGTGGTCATTTCAACTTCGGCGGTTTTGGCAGTAGCTTTGGTTTCGGTGGCGGAGGCGGCGGTCAGCGTGTAAACAGAGGAACGGATATGCGCATCCGCATTAAGCTGAACTTGCAAGAAATTGCGCACGGAGTAGAAAAAACAATTAAGCTGAACCGAAAGGTCGCATGTAGTACTTGCGGCGGAACAGGTGCTAAAGATAAAGATAGCTACACTACCTGTAACACCTGCCATGGAACGGGTCAGGTAACTAGAGTTACCAATACTATTTTGGGGCAAATGCAGACATCTTCAACCTGTCCTACTTGTCATGGAGATGGAAAAATAATAACCAGCCCCTGCGCTACTTGTCATGGAGAAGGCACGGTAAATAAAGAAGAGGAAATCAGCTTCAAAATACCCGCAGGCGTTGAAGAAGGAATGGTGCTAACCGTTTCGGGTAAAGGAAATGCGGCACGTCATGGTGGTGTAAACGGAAATCTGCTTGTACAGATTGAAGAAATAAAGAACGAAGATCTTATCCGCAACGGAGTAGATTTAATTCACAATGCCTTTGTAAGCGTTGCTGATGCTGCATTAGGCGCAACCGTTGAAATTCCGACAGTGGACGGAAAAGCCAAAATTAAGGTTGAACCCGGAACACAATCGGGCAGAGTGCTGCGCCTGCGTGGTAAAGGGTTGCCCGATGTAAACGGCTATGGACACGGCGATTTACTTGCCGTTATCAACATTTGGATACCTCGTAAGCTTGATAAAAAAGAAAAAGAGCTACTTGAGCAGCTAGCCAAATCAGAAAACTTTAAACCAAAACCCGATAGCAACGATAAAAAACGTGCCTTACAAAACTTAGGGTATTTATAAAGTATTGCGACACACGTATCAAGTATCACGATATGCGATTTCGAAAGGGGTCGCATGTTTTTTACATAACCACATCTTATAAATGCCTTCTTTTTGGTGGTAATGGGATATTTTATAAAGCAGACATTAATTTTACTGTAAATATTTTTGTTTGAGCATAGTGTTGTACCTTTATGCTTTTCTTGTTTTGAACAAAGATTATAGACAAAAGAACAAAGACAAGGTGCTAATTTGCAGATATTATAGTAATGGATGTGAAGCGTAATTCGTTAATCGTTAAGTAAAAAAATATAAGGAAAAGATTCATTTTTTGTCGCTCACCGCATATCGCAATACGCATATCCAAATCTTAAACTTTTTAAACATTCAAACTCTCTTTTAGCCCCCTTTGGGGGTTGGGGGCTTTAAATCTTAAGCAATGGAACAGCGCCCGAGCTATTCCCAAATATGGAACATATCGTTTCCAATTATTTTAAGCCTCTTGGCTCAGAATATCATTGGCCTTACCGATACGGCTTTTCTAAGTCAAGTTGGCGAGACCGAGCTGGGCGCATCTACCGTAGGTAGTGTTTACTACTTTGTTCTATTTATGCTGGGATTTGGTTTCACTACCGGAACACAAATTCTTATTGCACGCCGTAACGGAGAAAAGAACTACAAGGCTATAGGTCCTTTAATGGAAAACAGTTGGTATCTTCTTATAGTTGGCGCTGTAGCAATTGTAGCATTATCGCCTTTCGTTTCTCCTCTCGTTTTTAAAAGCATGGATGGCTCACCTTCCGTTCTTGAAGCAGCTATAAACTTTACAAATATTCGAATTTTCGGGCTACCGTTTGCATTTATTATGGCATCGTTTCGCGCTTTTCATGTAGGTACTACCAACAGCAAGGTGCTTACATTTAGCGGAATTGTAATGGCTATCATAAATATATTTCTCGACTATGCCTTGATATTTGGTAAGTTCGGTTTTCCGGAAATGGGGCTTCAGGGTGCCGCTATAGCATCAGTCATTGCTGAGTTTTCCGCTGCAACATTTCTTATTTTATACAACTTGAATAAAAAGAACCGTTTAAAATACCAGCTGTTCTGTTTTAGAAAAGTTGACGTTAAGCTCATCAAAGAGATGTTCTCCATATCTATTTATATAATGATATTGTATTTCATCTCTAACAGCACATGGTTAATCTTCTTCCTTATTATCGGAGGAATGGGAGAACGAAGCCTTGCTATATCAGGCATCATCAGAAGCTTATACGGGCTCTTTATGCTACCGATATGGGGTTACACATCAACAACCAGCTCGCTGGTAAGTAACGTAATTGGGGCCGGTAGAACCGATTTTGTTATCCCTACTATAAAGCGAATGTGCAAGATAGGCTTCATAACTTCGGGGGTACTTTCTATTATCCTAGTAACTTTTGGTCAGCTGTTGCTCTCGTTATTCAGCAAAGACGATATTACGTTGGTAACTGAGGCTCTGCCTTCTTTATATGTCATTGCCATGGCAAATATTATATTTGGAATGTCTTCTATTATATTTAATGGTATTGCAGGAACAGGCAAAACAAAAATTGCAATGTTTATCGAACTCAGTACACTTGTGCTATATATAAACTATGCATTCCTTATGGTACGCCTATTCTCTCACCAGGTAGCATTTGCATGGACATCGGAGATTGTTTACTGGACTGTTCTCGGGCTATTCTCTATATGGTATCTAAGAACCGGGAAATGGCAAGGAGTGAAAATATAGCTGAGAGACTAATTATCAATGTTTAATTATTAATGATTAATTACTGGCAAAGTCTAACCTTAATCATTAATAATTAAACATTGATAGCTATTTAGCGTAGCCAACGGGGTTATTGAGCAACGGGTGTTGCGTATCTGACAGCTTTAGAACTTCTTTAATCTTTGATACATCCATGCTCATTCTAGGACGGGTAACCATATCGGCTCCGGCACAGAAAACCGCAATATTTTGAGACACAATACCGGCATCCATTGCAGCCATTGTCAGCTTACGTGCTTCATCGGTAACACTTGCAAAACGAGAGATATCAGAAACCAGCACTAACAATACTGGAGGTTGCGGAGCAGCTGTGCTACCCGGACGCGGAGGTATGGCTTCTGCTCTAAAATCGCCCTTAGCCACAGGCTGAAGTTTATTATTTTTAGCATCGTACAAATAGGCTCCCTCTTCTAAAAACACATAGATATCCACATCTTGAGCATTAATTGCCGAAGGTGCTGTACGCTTAACTTCTCCCTGACGATTTATCCCATTGCCAGCCCATAATAAATCAGACAAATCCTGAATAGATAGCTTTGTATCTGCCCAATCTAGCGATGATGCACGTTTTTGAAACGCATCCATCATGGTGGTTTTTCTCTCCATGTTGGGAGATTTGAGCTCGATAGGTTTCATATCTTGTGCATTTAAAGTAGCCACAGCCAATAATGCTGTAAGAGTAAAGAATAATGTTCTCATAGTATCTTTCTCTATAGTTAAATTACTAATTGATAGCTAAAGATACGAATTTATAGAGATTATAGAACAATGATGATAAAACAAAGACCTTAAACTAGTAGCCGACTTTGTGGATATATTTTTGGTAAGCCCGTTCGCCCCAAAAAGTGTAGCCTTTATCTTCGCATTCTGTTCCGGATAGAAGAGAATGTATCAAACCGTTACGTTCTACAAGCACTGTATGGTAGATGTTGCCGCCATCATCATTCTGTTTAAGCCAAAACTGTATTCTACCG
>JAVBOE010000069.1:0-25371 GCA_031550925.1 Bacteroidales bacterium
CGAAACCCACTTTTTTTGTGCTGAAAAGCTATCATCATCGCAGTACTCCATGCTGCGAATAAGCATTAAAGGGGTATAGTAAACCGGAACCCAGCTATATACAATAACGGCTAAAATGGTTGAACCGAAAAAGAAAATGGCACACCACATCAATATTTTTAACAATCGTTTGGCAATCAATTTCATATGAATATGGCGCAACATTATGATTTTTTCAGATTTTTTAGTTGTACAAAAGTAATATTCAATAGCATTTTATCTAACTTTGTCGGCTTAATAAATTACCGATAAATGAAATTTCTCCCCATTGTAGCAGCTATAGCTACTCTTTTTTCTTCATTTCAGCTTACTGCTCAACAATCTATATCAGACGAATATGCTTTGGAAATCAGGGTAGACGGTCTTTATAGCTATGTTGAGGCATTTACCAACCCCCGGTTAGAAGGACGGCGTACAGGAACAAAAGGTGGCTTGCTTGCCGCTGAGTATATTGAAAATGAACTTCTTCTGATGGGGCTTAAGCAACCATATAGTAACAGCTATATGCAACCTTTTATGGAAAATGGCATGAAAGGGGTTAACGTACTGGGCATGATTGAAGGAACTGCATTGAAAGATGAAGTGGTAGTACTAATGGCGCATTATGACTATGTGGGGCAATCGAAAGATGGTATTATATATCCCGGAGCAGAAGATAACGCATCGGGGGTTGCAGCATTGCTGGAAATAGCAAAAGCATTTCAGGCGGCAAAAAAGAGAGGTATAGAGCCCGTTAGAACAATTCTTTTTGCTTTTTTTGATGGAAATAAATCAGACCTATCAGGCGCTAAGTACTATATTAATCATCCTATATTCACTCCGGATAAAACAGTACTAGCCATAAACGTTGACATGATTGGTCGTACCGATGGTTATGCTGAGGGTTTTTACGACTATGTTTTTGTGTTAGGAACAAATAGAATAAGCTCAGAGCCGCGCCACGTTATCGATAGCCTTAATAACGCCAGCGTACAAATGACGGTTGACTATAATTTTTATAATAGCAAAACGGTTTTTGATTTATTCTACCCAATGTCCGACCATTATGTGTTTGAGCAAAAAATAGTTCCTGTTGTATATTTTACATCAGGCATTACAGGCGATATTCATTCGGTAGGAGACGTTATTGATAAGTTCTACTTTCCAACATTTATGAGACGTGCAAGGTTGATATTTCAAACCACATGGTATTACGTCATGCAGGGAGTTTGGCCTCAGCTGGATTTATACGGAAAAGGAAACGGGGAGCACAGAAAGGCAAAAAGATTCTAAAGTTGCGTATTATTTAGCATGTCATTGCGACCATAGAATTTTTTACTTTTCTAAGTAGCTTTCTTTCCTTGGTTTGCCACGGCTTCCATTAGCTCTTTTATTTTTTCAGGATCGCCCAAATAATAATCTTTTACGAGCTCATGGTTATCATTAAGCTCAAAAACGTAAGGTATGCCTGTTGGTATATTTAGTGATACAATATCATTGTCAGATATATTTTTTAGGTACTTTACAATTCCTCTGAGGCTATTACCGTGCGCGGCAACAATAATATCGTCATGCTCTTTTAGTGAGGGAAATATTGTGTTATTCCAATAAGGCAGAATTCTATCAACGGTATCTTTTAGCGATTCGGTAAGCGGTAGTTCATTTTGCAAGATACCTTTATACCGCTTATCAAGATATGGCGAGCGAGGGTCGTCGGAGTCTAGTTCGGGAGCTTGTATGTCGTAGCTTCTACGCCATTTTAAAACCTCTTCTTCTCCGTATTTTTCTGCGGTCTCCGATTTATTTAACCCCTGCAAAGCCCCGTAGTGTTTTTCGTTTAATCGCCACGATTTTTCAACCGGAATCCAATCCAAATCAAGCTGGTCAAGGATAATATTTAGCGTTTTAACCGCTCTTTTCAGATAAGATGTATAGGCAAGAGTAAAGTTATAACCTTCTTTTTTCAACGTTTTCCCGGCCTCTATAGCCTCTTCGGTACCTTTTTCAGTCAGGTCAACATCCGTCCAACCGGTAAAGCGGTTTTCTTTGTTCCACAGGCTTTCGCCATGTCTGATTAGTACAACTCTTTTCATTCTTATAATGTTTTAGCTATGCTTGTATGTAAGCTTATCTTATAATAAACTTACAAGAGCTGCTATTTGTTCTCCAAAATCTACTATTTTTACAATCAAACTATAATTTTTATCAATCATGCTAAGCATACTCTTTTTATTGCTCTGTGGTTTCTCGTCAGATGAAAACGATAGCCAGCAACCACCGACTTATCACTGTAAGAAGGTTATTGAGTCAGGTGTCAATTATACCTCCGATCAATTTTGGGAACACGCCGAGAAGATACCCTATTTTGTAGATTTAAAATCCGGAGAAAAGGCAGGTTTACCTACGCAGGCCAGAATGCTTTGGGATGACACCTGCTTGTATGTTATGGTTGAAATGACTGAGCCTCATTTATGGGCGGAGCAGACAAAGAACGAAGAAAAAATATACTTAGATAACGCATTTGAGCTGTTTGTCGATCCTGATGGTGATGGGTTGAGCTATGTAGAGTATGAGATTAATGCGCTGGGTACTACCTGGGATTTGTTGATGACAAAACCATATCGTGATGGCGGAAACGCTATTTCCAACTACGATATGAAAGGCATTGAGAAAGAGATTAAGCTTAACGGAACCTTAAATGATGCGACAGATATTGATACGGGTTGGACGTTGTACCTTACTATTCCGTTCGAAAATTTCGGAGGGCTTTATCCTAAGGCTGTTCCTCAAAAAGGTGATATGTGGCGGGTAAATTTGGCAAGAGTGCATTGGGAGTTGGATATTAATAACGGGGAATATATAAAATCAACAAATCCGGAAACAGGCAGAAATATTTCTAAGTATTGGGTTTGGAGTACACATGGTGCTTTAAACATGCATATACCGGAACGTTTCGGGTATCTTATATTTGACTGATAAGTAGTCATATACGCTCTTTTATCAGAATATTATTAAAATATTAGGAATTTTAATACTTTTGTAGCGGTTAAATTCGGTTATAAGGTACGTAGTTGCATCATACCATATTGATGATGACAATATGGTAACTGGCAGTTGATGTAGCTACACCCGATATTTAATCAGTTTGTGATCTATTAACAATGCTTCAGAAAAAGGGGTGGACCTTGAATGTCAAGGTTGTATAGTAAGCTAATTTTATTACTATAAAATTTCTCAAAAACTTTTGAGCTATACAACCAACGGCTGATAGTAGTCTGGCCCTTTTTTGTTTTACCCTAGCTGTTATACAGTAAAATGGTTAAGAACTTCGTAGGCTTATATCATTTTTAACTACATATTTTTGATACCTTTGATGCATTATTTATGCTTAACAGTAAAATATATTCTTTATTGCTATGGAAGTAAAACGCAATGCTATCTCCGCATTCATGGAGAAATATTATTTGCACTTTAATGCAGCTACAGTGGTAGATGCAGCCAAAGGTTATGAAACACACTTGGCTGAAGGTGGCAAAATGATGATTACGTTGGCTGGCGCTATGAGTACAGCCGAGATGGGTAAAATTTTAGCGGAGATGATTCGTCAGGATAAAGTGCAGATTATTTGTTGCACCGGAGCAAATCTTGAGGAAGACATCATGAACCTTGTGGCGCATAACCACTATAAGCGGGTTCCTAACTACAGAGATCTTAGTCCTGAACAAGAGCGCGAGTTGTTAGACCAAGGGTTTAACCGTGTTACCGATACATGTATCCCCGAAGAAGAAGCATTTCGTCGAATTCAAGAGCATATTTATAAGCAGTGGAAGTCTGCCGAAGATGCAGGAGAGCGTTATCTTCCACATCAGTATATGTATAAAATGTTGCTGGCAGGCGATTTAAAACCATACTACGAAATTGACCCTCAAAATAGCTGGATGCTTGCTGCTGCAGAAAGAAATCTGCCTATTATTGTTCCGGGATGGGAAGATTCTACCATGGGTAATATCTTTACATCATATTGTATTAAGGGTCAACTGAAGCCTTCTACTATGAAGTCGGGAATTGAGTATATGACGTTTTTAGCCGATTGGTACATAAAGAACTCCGGCGGAAAAGGTGTTGGATTTTTCCAAATAGGAGGAGGCATAGCAGGCGACTTCCCTATTTGTGTTGTGCCTATGCTTTACCAGGATTTAGAGATGGAGAACATTCCTTTCTGGAGCTACTTCTGTCAAATTTCCGATTCAACCACTAGCTACGGTTCATATTCAGGTGCTATACCTAATGAAAAGATTACATGGGGTAAGCTGGATATAGATACGCCAAGGTTTGTTATAGAATCGGATGCTACTATTGTTGCACCTCTCATCTTTGCCTGGATATTAAAGATGTAGTAACCCACCATAAGTAACCTCTGTAAGACCCAATTACAGAGGTTATTGTTTTATTGGCAGTAAACAATTTCGAAAAATAACGATCATGAGCTTATCTTCACTATCAAATTACGAGCTGACTGTAAACCCTGTGGCTATTAACGAGCGGCTAGAGGTAATAAGAACAAAAACGGCAGGGTATAGCGTTCCTGCTATTTATACACAATGCTTTTCGAGCATAGATCTTACTACGCTTAATGCTACCGATACATTGCAGAAGGGAGAAAAAATGGCTAAATCGGTTAGTAATTTCCCAAATAACTTCAAAGGACTTCCAAACGTTGCGGCTATTTGTGTTTATCCAAGCTTAGTTAATGCTGTTCGTCGTAATTTGAAAGATGAAAACGTAAAAATAGCATCAGTTGCCGCCGGCTTTCCTGCATCGCAAACGTTTATCGACGTTAAGATTTCGGAGTGCATAATGGCTATAGAAAACGGTGCCGATGAAGTAGATATTGTTATTTCGTTAGGCAGCTTTCTCTCCGGCGATTATGATACGGTGGCTGCGGAAGTTGAGCAAATTAAAGATGCAATAGAAGATGCGCACTTAAAAGTTATACTCGAAACGGGTGCGCTTCCCGATCTTTCAGCTATTCGTTTAGCATCGCTTTTAGCAATGGAAGCAGGTGCAGATTTTATTAAAACCTCTACCGGTAAAATGGAGCCTGCTGCGACACCCGAAGCGGCATTGGTTATGGTTGAAGCCATTCATGATTTCTATAAGCATACCGGAAAAAAGGTGGGATTTAAGCCTGCCGGTGGTATTGTGACAACAGAAGATGCTGTATTATACTACGCTATTGTTCGTTCTGTATTGGGCGAAGAATGGATTACACCTGAACTGTTTCGTATTGGAGCGAGTCGTTTAGCAAATAATTTGCTTACTGATATTACCGGACTCAACGCACAGTATTTTTAGTATTTTCAACACCTACACCATACAATCAAACCATTCATAACAAACGTGTTCATCTAAGTAAAACAAATAAGAATATGTTATGAAAAAAGTATTAAGAATTACTCTTAAGTCATTGGGTATATTTATTGTGGTAGTATTGTTACTGCTCTTTACATTACCTTTTTTGTTTAAAGGCAAGCTGGTGCAGCTGGCAAAAAACGTTATTAATGATAACGTAGAGGCAGTTGTCGATTTTAAAGATGTAAGCATATCGCTCTTTAAACATTTTCCGAACATAAGCTTAACGCTCGAAGACCTTAGCGTTGTTGGCAGTAACGAGTTTGCCGGAGATACGCTGGCATCTCTTTCTTCGTTAAATGTTAGCGTAAATATTTGGTCGTATCTGAAGAATGATTTGCTGGATATAAATACAGTGGTTATTGAGAAGCCTTTTATCTATGCCCGTGTTTTAGAAAACGGCAAGGCGAATTGGGATATTGCAAAAGCCGATTCAACCGATGTTCAGGAGAAAGCAGTGGAAGAAGATACCTCTGAATCTAGCTTTAAGCTGGCGCTTAAACGCTTTGAGATAAATAACGGTACGGTTATCTATGAGGATAATGAATCAGCTATGATTGCTGCTCTTGAGAACCTGAATGTTAAGCTTAACGGCGACCTCACCGCGGCTGAGACTACGCTGAAGCTTACAGCGGCAGCCAATAATATTCTAGTTATTTCGGAAGGTAGCAAGCTGGTTTCTAACCTTTCGTTAAATGTAAAGACAGATATTGATGCAGATTTAGAAAATAGCATCTACAAGATTGCGGGTGGTGAGTTTGATATCAACCAAATGAACTTTACTGCTGATGGGCAGGTTGCTATGGTTGGCGCACAAAGCGAAAATATGGATATAGACCTTACCTATACGTTAAAGGTTCCGTCGCTTGCATCGCTTATCAATCTTATACCTAAAGAGTACATGAAAGATATTCCGCTTGAAGAAACAAGAGGAGAGTTTAACATGAACGGTTGGGTAAAAGGTATATATAGTGAAACTTCTATGCCTGTTATTGGACTTGACTTGCATGTAAAAGACGGCTACATAAAGTATTCGGGATTGTCAGAATCAATCAATAAAATTGCGATTGACTTGAATGCTTTGCTTGATATGAACAACGATAAAAACAGCAAGGTTGATCTTAGCAAGCTGCATTTTGAGCTGGTTGGAAATCCTTTTAACGCAAGCACTACAGTACTTACACCGTTTACAGATGCTAATATTAGAGCTAAGCTTGATGGAAAGATAAACTTAGCATCATTGGGTTCTGCACTGCCTTTGACTGATGAACTGTCGTTAAGTGGCGTTATGACTGCTAATATTGATTTTGCAGGCTTAATGTCGCAAGTAGAAAAAGAAGAGTACGAGAAGTTGAAGCTGGATGGTACATTTGCTCTAACAGACTTTGTACTGAAAACTGCTGATTTTGCTCAAGATATAAAGATTGATAAGATGGGCTTGACGTTCAATCCTTCAAAAGTTGCTCTTACTGCATTTGATGCATCTATTGGTAAAAGCGATATTCATCTTACCGGATCTTTAGAAAATTTCCTTAACTATGTTTTCAGAGATCAAACCATAAAAGGACAGCTCAATCTTGTATCTAACCTTATTGATTGTAACGAATTAATAGGAGATATTCCGGAAGAAACAACAACGCAAGAAGCAGCAACAACAACGACTACAGCAGAGACAAGTACTGGTGTTTTTGTTATTCCGAATAATATTGACTTCACAATGAAAGCCAATATTAACCGTGTGGTGTTTGGCAACCTTAATATGACGAACGCTGGCGGTACGATTGCCATTAAAGATGGTAAGTTGAACCTGAGCAATCTGGCAACTAACGCCATGGATGGAAACATGAACGTATCAGGCTACTACTATGCTCCCGATAATACAAAGGCTACAGCCAATATGTCGCTTGATATTCGTAGGGTTGAGATAAAGAGGCTGGTAGAATCGTTTGCGTTTATCGATAGCCTACTACCTGTGGCTAAAGATATGTCGGGCAAAGTCTCATTGGCTCTTGCATTCAATACACCGCTAAATAGCGCAATGGACTTAGATATAAACCGGCTGAATGGTAACGGTAACCTTCAGACAGACAGCCTTATTCTTGTTAGCACAGAAACGTTGAATAAGTTTACCTCGCTTCTAAAGATGGGCGAAAAGAGCAACGTGCTTAAGAATATAAATGTCAGCTTTACTATTGTTAATGGCAGGGTGCAGGTGCCACCTTTCAAAGTTAAGCTGGGCAACGTGAATATGACAGTAGGAGGGGAACATGGTATAAATGATATGAATTATCATGCCGATGTAAATATTCCGCTAGGTAAAACCGGAGATAAGATTAGTAGCGAGGTGAATAGTCTTTTATCTCAGGCTGGTATAAGCAACGTATCTGCTAACCTGTCTTCTGTTCCTGTTGGTGTTGCTATTACCGGAAGTATGAAGAGTCCGAAATTTGCCTTATCAAAAGCAAAATATAGCTCTTCTGATGGTACTACGTCCACTACTGCATCCGTTAAAGACCAGGTAGGCAGTGCTGTATCCGGAAAGGTAGATGAGTATAAACAGCAGGCCGATTCTATTGTTCAGCAGAAAAAAGAAGAAGCGCAACAAATGATAGAGGACAAAAAGAATGAAGCAGTTGATAAGCTTAAAGAAGAGCTGAAAAATAAGCTACCGTTTAAGAAGTAGTATCACGTATCACGATATATGTGAGGAAAGCATAACATATAGATTCTTTAAACAGCTTTTGTTAGGCGGCATTACAATTTGTAATGCCGCTTTTCTATTATTCATATTTAATCGGATACTAGTACAATACTTATTTATTATTTGTGTACCGTAATGCGCACATAAATTATTATGTTCTTTTTTCAAAAGAGGTGTTTATGAATGGTTTATAACATTATCTTTGTGTAGTAAAGCCAGTAAAATGAAAAAGAAAATAGCCGTTCTTACCGGGGCCGGAATTAGTGCTGAAAGTGGAATAAAAACATTCCGCGATAGTGGCGGTTTATGGGAAGAGCATGATGTAATGGAAGTAGCTAGCATTGATGGTTGGAATAAGAACCCGCAGCTGGTACTTGAGTTCTATAACCAGCGACGACGTCAGCTGGAAAATGCCAAACCCAATATAGCACATCAAATTCTTGCTGATTTAGAAAATGATTTTGATGTAAACGTTGTTACTCAGAATGTAGATAATTTACACGAACGGGCAGGCAGTACCAAGGTGTTGCATTTACATGGCTTACTTACCCAAGCTCGTAGCATACTTGATAATTCTTTGATATACGATATAGGGTATAAGGATATAAGAGTAGGAGATACATGCAAGTTGGGCTCTCAGCTTCGTCCTAATATTGTTTGGTTTGGAGAGGCTGTACCTCTTATTCCCGTGGCTGCCGAACAGGTTACTCAGGCCGATATACTTGTTGTTGTAGGAACATCGCTTAATGTCTATCCTGCAGCTGGGTTAGTTTGTTATCGAGAACAGGGTAAACCTATTTTCCTCATCGATCCTAATGATGTAAAAATACCCAACCGTAAGGATATTATCATTATTAAGGAAAAGGCAAGTGTTGGAATGGAAAAATTGCAAAAAATATTATTGGCTGACTATTTGTAATGAACCGAAAGAAAATAGTAGTAGGTATTACCGGTGCAAGTGGCTCGCTTTATGCAAAGCTGTTGCTTAGAAAGTTATATGCTAATAGTATCTCGGTAGATGATGTTGCCGTTATATTTACCGATTGTGGCAGGCAGGTTTTCGACTATGAGTTAGGGGAAGAGGTGCTGAAAAGCATTCCGTATAAATGCTTTGACAACAGCTCATTTTTTGCTCCCTTTGCTTCCGGTTCTTCAGATTACGAATGCTTAATTGTTATACCTTGCACTATGGGAATGTTGGGACGTGTGGCCAATGGTGTAGCCAGCGATTTGATAAGTCGTACAGCTGATGTTATGCTTAAAGAACGGCGTAAGCTGATATTGGTAACGCGAGAGACTCCGCTCAGCCTTATTCATATCCGTAACATGGCAGTTGTTACTGAAGCGGGAGGTATTATTTGTCCCTCTAACCCCTCGTTTTATAGCCATCCTGAGAGCATAGAGCAGCTGGCAGAGACCGTTGTTGATCGCGTTCTTCGTCTGGCAGGCTTTAACTTTGAATCCTATAAATGGAGCCCACCCCAACCCTCCCAAAGGGAGGGAGATATTTAAACCACATAGAACACATAGGAGCACATAGTATTGTGGTATGGTTCTATGTGGTTCGAGAATACTCCCTCACCCTTTGGGGGAGGGCTAGAGAGGGGGCTTTTCTTTTAATACACAGCATACGCCAGCGTAGCAATGCTTACCTTACAGCTGGTTGCTTGTTTAATAGCGTTTACACAGACTTCCAGAGTAGCACCAGTTGTAAGAATATCATCGACAAGTAGGATGTGTTTGCCCGAAAGTAAATCCGGTTTAGTTACGCTAAATGCATTCTCAACGTTTTTCCATCGCTGCATCCGGTTTTTGTTTGTCTGTGTTTCCGTATAAACATTACGTTGTAAGGCATCTGATATAACGGACCTTTGCATAGCTATTGATATTCCTTCGGCAATTTTTTCACTTTGGTTATAGCCTCGTTTTGCTAAGCGTGCAGAGTGGAGAGGAAGGGGTACTATCACATCAACCGAACTATACAAGGAGGACTTAGCAAGATAATCACCATAAAGCTTACCTAGGTATATGCCTATTTCTTTTTTACCCTTATATTTCAGCTTATGCATCAGCTGACGGTAACGGCTATTCTTTGCATAATAAAAGAATGAAGATGCTTGTTCAAGTTCAACCTTTCCCCAAAAAAGTTTTGCTGCAGGGTTGTCTGTCGATTTCCAAAAATTCGTCAAAGGTATTTCGTATCGGCAATAGGTACAAAGCATTTGCTCTCCTTCGGCTAATGGTCTCTCACATGCTTCGCAAACTTGCGGATACAACAAGTCTAAGAAGTGGCGAAAGGGAGCAAATAACTTTTTCATATAGCAGGGTATTTGTTGAGCAAAAATAGTAATTTTGTTGTTCAACATTCTATAAGACAGTGGAGCAATCACTAAACATACGCATTAACAACGGGAAGAAAGAAATATTCGATCCTGTGCGTAAAAAGTATGTGGCTCTTACACCTGAAGAATACGTTAGGCAACAGATGATTTCATACTTAACAAAAGAGAAAGAATATCCGCTAGGCCTGTTGAAGGTTGAAACAGCGCTAACCCTAAATGGTATGACCAAGCGTACCGATATTATGGTTTATAGTCGAGCGGGTAATCCTGTTATGATAGTGGAGTGTAAGGCAGAATCGGTACAGCTTACGCAGGCAACTTTCGATCAGCTGGCTTGCTATAACCTTAAATTCAATGTACCATACTTAATTGCGACTAATGGCATTAAACACTACTGTTGCGTACTGAATTTTGAACAATCTACCTATACGTTTATAAAAGAAATACCCCACTATAACGATTTATAGCAGGGTATTTATATTTGGTTGAAAAATTAGTTAGCAGGCGCTTGCTTAGGAATAACTTCTCCCTTAATCTGCAACGGAATGGTTATAGGGTCGCCGTTATTCAGAACTGAAAGCGATTTTACAAATGGTCCCGGGCGACCTATTGTAGAATAACCAACAGTAATTTTTGCCTTTTTACCAGGTAAAACAGGCTCTTTCGACCATTCCGGTGTAGTGCAACCGCAGCTTGCTGTTACTTGCGAAATAATTACAGGAGCATCTCCGGTATTTGTAAACTCAAAGCTATAAGTCGCTTTACCAACATCTTCGTTTACCTTACCAAAATCGTGAGTTGTCTTATCAAAGGTAAGCTTACCTTTCTTTTCTTGTTGTTCTTGAGCTGTTGCGATGGTCGAAACCAAAAGCACACATGCAAGAATTGATAAAAATTTTGATTTCATTGTATCTATAATTTAATATGACTAAAAGTTAATTCAAATATTATGCCAAAGCATATTTCAAAGTGTAAAGGTAACAAAAACATAAGCCTGTTGTTCTAAAAATAGCGCTAAACGTTAAAAAATTATAACGCGACTATTGCGCTTTTTTTGCCCATAACAGCTCAATATCTACAAATAATGGTCTGTGGTCTGAAGCCATAGGTTCGTTCAATACGCTATTTTGCAGCAGCTTAATATTTTGTTCTGTTGCTGAATATACAAATACATAATCTATGCAACGCTCAGGATTATTGGCTGGGAAAGTGTTATTTTTAAGATTGTTTAATACTTTCCAGCTTTCAGATAGTAGTAAAAATTCTTCAGACTCAGGTTCCATATTAAAATCGCCTACCATAAATACCGGCTTGCTATATGGTACTGCAAGTTCGTTCACTATGGCTACGGATGCTATCCTGTCTTCTTTTGTAAGCGACCAATGAGTGCAAGCCACCACATATTCGGCAAATTCTGCTACAAGTATAGTTCTGGCTTCCTCTCGTCCCGGCAACGGAATACTACGACAGCTGATAGGTTGTTCTTTAGATAGTATCCCAACACCATATAGTCCACCTTCATAGTCAATTGCAGCACCAAACGAGCCATGCATCCCTGTTAGCGATGCCAACTCTTCCAAAACATCAACACCTTTGCTTCGGTTAGTTGTCTTATCAACTTCTTGTACGGCAACAACATCGGGCATCAGGCTGTTGATAACATTTGCTATTCGGTTATAATCGGTTTTTAAATCCATACCCTTTGCGTTGCGTATGTTGTAGCTCATTATACGCAAAGCATTGTCTGTCTTTGGATAATTCGACTCTTGGGCATTGATGCTATGCATCACCAAGAAGCCAAAAATAACGTATAGCAGTATTTTTCTCATCATATCTCCCATGGATATCCGATTAGACTAATTCTGTTGCCATAAGTTTAATTTCTGCTTGTTATAGCAGTGTCAATTTATTACCTTTGTACGTTTTGGTAGAAAATATGAGGTGCTGCCTCAGCCACTTTAAAGAAAAACTATTTACAGATGAAAATATCGTACAGCTGGTTAAAAGATTATCTTAACACAAACGAAACGCCCGAGCAGCTTGGTGCTATCCTAACATCTATCGGATTAGAGGTTGAATCGATTGAGGCTATCGAGGCCATTAAAGGCGGATTTAAAGGAGTTGTTGTAGGGCATGTTGTAGAATGCGGAAAACATCCTGAGGCCGACCGTTTAAGTGTAACAAAAGTTGATGTTGGAACAGGCGAGTTGCTGCAGATTGTATGTGGTGCCCCCAACGTTGCAGCCGGACAAAAAGTGGCTGTAGCAACCATTGGTGCTACGCTATACTTTGCATCAGGAGATGAGGTTAAGATTAAAAAGTCTAAGCTGCGCGGTGTTGAATCGCAGGGAATGATTTGTGCCGAAGATGAATTAGGGCTTGGTACCGACCATGACGGTATTATGGTTCTTGCAGCCGATGCTAAAGTAGGTACGTCTGCCAGTGAATATTTCAAGATAGAGAACGAGTATGTATTCGAGATAGGTCTTACTGCAAACCATATTGATGCAGCATCGCATGTGGGTGTGGCAAGAGATTTGGCGGCGTACTTTAAGAGCAAAGGTACAGATGTAGGCTTCAAGTATCCATCGGTAGATAATTTCAAAGTAGATAATACTAACAATCCATACAGCATTGTTGTAGAAAAAGCTGAGGCTTGCCCTAGATATACAGGCATTACCATATCTAATGTTAAGATTGCTCCATCGCCGGAGTGGTTGCAGAAGAAGCTGAAAGCTATAGGTCTTGCACCAAGAAACAACGTGGTAGATATCACCAACTTCATTTTACACGAGTTGGGGCAACCGCTACACGCATTTGATGCAGACAAAATTGACGGTAAAAAAGTAAGAGTTCGTACCTTCCCCGAAGGTACTCCGTTCGTTATGTTAGATGAAAAAGAACGTAAGTTGAGCGATCAAGACCTGATGATTAGCAGCGAAACCAAACCAATGTGTATTGCCGGAGTTTTCGGTGGTATAAGTTCTGGTATTACTGATAATACGACTAACGTTTTCTTAGAAAGCGCCTACTTCAATCCCGTGTGGATTCGTAAATCTGCCCGTCGTCATGGGTTGCATACCGATGCATCTTTCCGTTACGAGCGCGGGGCTGACCCTAACATTACAATCTATGCGCTTAAGCGTGCTACCATGTTGATTAAAGAGTTGGCAGGCGGAGAGATTTCGTCTGATATAGTAGATGTTTACCCAACACCTATAATGCCTGCCATTATTGATGTTGATTACCAGTGCATCTTTCGTTTTATCGGAAAAGATTTAGGAGCAGAAACGGTGAAAACCATCTTAAAGGCTCTTGAATTCGGTATAGAGAAAGAATCGGCAGCAGGCATTACCGTTAGCGTACCTACATACCGTGTAGATGTTAAGATAGAAGCCGATGTTGTAGAAGAAATTTTACGCATATACAGCTACAACAATATCGAAATACCAACACAGGTACGTTCCAGCCTGTCGTATCAATCAAAGCCCGATAAAGACAGGCTGATTAATATGGTTGCAGATTTCTTAAGCGCAAACGGATTTCACGAAGCTATGTCGAATTCGCTTACAAAATCTGCTTATTTCGAGAATATAGAATCGTTTCCCGTTCAAACGCTTGCACGTATAGTTAATCCGCTTAGCAACGATTTAAACGTAATGCGTCCAACGCTCATGTTTAGCGGACTTGAGGCTATTGCATACAACATAAATCGCAGAAACGGAAATCTCCGTATTTATGAATTTGGTAATGTATATAGTATGAATCCCGATAAGGATGTTACCAAGTTGGAGGCATATTCAGAGAGCTATTTGTTATCGCTATTTGTAACGGGTACAGAAGGTGTTTTATCGTGGAATTCTAAACCTGTTGAGCAAACGTTTTTTTACCTGAAAGGTGCGGTGGAAATGCTACTCGAGCGTTTTGGTATCAACCTCGAAGCAATTGTAGAGGAACCTGTTTCGTCTCTTTACTTAAGCGATGGACTTACCTATAAGCTGAACGGTAAAACACTTGTAGAGATGGGTGTTGTTGCAAAATCGGCAAAAGACCAGCTGGATATTAAGCAGGATGTTTACGTTGCAACTATACATTGGTCGGTGTTTATGAATTTTATCAAGAAGCAGACGGTTAAGTATCACGAGTTGCCTAAATATCCTGAAGTAAAGAGGGATTTGGCGTTGGTTATAGATAAAGCTATTTTATACAGCGACCTGTATCGTATTGCATTTAAAACAGAACGACAGCTGCTGAAGAAAGTTAGTTTGTTTGATGTTTATGAAGGTAAGAATCTACCTGAAGGCAAAAAACAATATGCACTTAGCTTTACTTTGCGCGATGATGCTAAAACCCTTACTGATAAACAGGTTGAAATAATTATGGATAAGCTGCTAAAGGCATTTGAACAAGATGCTGGAGCGCAGCTAAGATAGCAAACTATTTAAAACCTATAAAGATGAAGCTCTCAACTAAAATTCAGCTGGCAAATATAGCGGCAAAGCTAATGCTTATTTCGGCTATGGTATTTGCTTTCAGCTTGATGCTATTTATACTTTTTATGCTGTTTCAAAGTTTTATTGGAGAAAAGGTACGAGAGTGGACTCTGATTTTATTTGCAATATCCGGTGCAGCTGCTATTGTATCCGGTGTTGTATACGTTGGTCTTAGCCTTAACATACCGCATGAAAATCGCTTTAATGAATCTGATACAATAAAAAAGTCTAATGTCGTTAGGAATACGATTATTATTGTTGCCATTGTTACGATACTTGTTTTTGTTGCTATAGTTACGGTTGATTGTATATCAAAAAAGAATCATCAGAAAGAGGTGGAAAAGAGAGTAGATATGTTGGTTGAAATGTATAAATCATCTATTAACGAGCTGCCTCTTATATATACAGATACTGCTCAGGTTAACACAATATTTGGCAAGATTGCAGTAATGAATAAACAAACCAATCTGTCGGATATCTACATAATATTTATAGACAATATTGAAAACATACCCACGCTTGTAGCTCTTGGTGGTTGGGATTATTACGAAACTCTGCCGCAAACAGGGTTTAAGGATTATGTTTATCAATGTAGCACCGATTGTGATTATCTGATAAGCTATTTTAATGGAGCAGAGCCGCAACCATTTATATTGTACGAATACAATACTTGGTATATATATAAACCCTTCGAAAGTCACGGAAAACGTTTTGTTCTGAGATTTTCGGGAAGTTAAACGCTGAAGTATTAGAAAATGCCAAGCATAAAACGCTACCTCTCATTAGTAAAATTTGCGCATACCATATTTGCTATGCCCTTTGCTCTTATTGGCTTTTTCTTAGCCTACAACGAGCATCCGGAGCTGTCTTTTCGTTGTGAGTTGCTATTATTGGTTGTGCTATGTATGGTATTTGCTCGTAACGTGGCTATGGGTTTCAACCGCTACGCCGACCGTGATATTGATGCAAAAAATGTTCGTACAAAAGAGCGCGATATACCGTCGGGCAGGTTAAGCCCTAAGGCGGCTTTATGGTTTATCATCGTTAATGCGATATTGTTTTGCGCTGCCTGTGCGTTTATCAATACGCTTACGCTGATTCTTGCTCCCATAGCCTTATTTGTAGTATTGATATACAGTTATACCAAACGGTTTACATGGCTTTGTCATTTTGTGCTGGGCTTAGGGTTGGCTATTGCGCCAATAGGGGCTTACATTGCAGTAACCGGAATATTTGCAGTAGCACCTTTGCTCTATTCGGCAATTGTGTTGTTTTGGACAGCCGGCTTCGATATTATCTATGCTTTGCAGGATGAGGATTTCGATAAAGAACATTCGCTAAAATCTATACCTGCACGATTTGGAATTCCAAAAGCCATGCTGATTTCAAACCTGCTGCATTTTGTAGTTGCCATACTGGTGGTTGTACTGGGTGTTTACAAGGGCTATGGCTTGTTCTACATTATTGGGGCAACCATTTTTATTCTGTTGCTTGGTTTTCAGCACCTCATTATTAGTCCAAACGATTTACGGCGTGTTAATGCGGCATTCTTTACAACTAATGGCATTGCAAGCGTTGTTTTTGCAACATTTAATATTTTAGAACTTTATTTCCCCATAGCTGTTACTTCAATGGGGTAAAAAAGAGTTTAAAAAGTTTCAAACTTAAGGTTTGAAGATTTAATGTTTAAGGCTTTGCAGACTATGCTTCACGTCTTTTCATTACTACATTTACATATTATTATATTTGCAAATTAGCACATTACTCTTTCGATTAACTACTAACACTTAACCATTAACGTTACTTCATGAAAGAATTTGTATCGCTTAGTATAGAGGATTTACTGGTAAATCCGGTAAACATAATAGCCAAAGATTGGATGCTAATTACAGCCGGAAATGAAGAGTCATTTAATACAATGACTGCCAGCTGGGGTGGTATCGGAAATCTTTGGAATAAGCCTGTAGCGTTTATATTTGTTCGTCCGCAGCGATATACGTTTGAATTTCTGGAAAACAGCAAATACTTCAGCCTCAGCTTCTTCGAGGGAAGCTACCGTCAAGCGTTGAATATATGCGGAACAAAATCGGGACGCAATACCAATAAGGTTAAGGATGCAGGTTTAACTCCGCTTTTTTCGCCAAAAGGGACCCCATTTTTTAGAGAGGCAAACCTTGTTTTTGAATGTCGTAAGCTATACGGCCAGCTGCTAACAGAAGAAAATGTTATAGACAGCTCTATACTTAGTAGCTTCTATCCCCATAAAGACTTTCATAAGCTTTACATCGGAGAGATTGTAAACGCTTGGACAAAAATCAGCTAAAAGAAGCTCCCTCCTGATTTCCCCCAAAAGGGGAGGAGATACTCCCTCCCTTTGGGAGGGTTGGGGTGGGCTTGTGCATGCTGAAAAACACCTCCTTACGTTTTTTTCTACATATTATTAAGAATTAACAGAGGTAAGTTGTACTTTTGTGAGTTACTAGAAAAAAGTGCTACCTACCCAAAATCATAAGTAATACAGTTAAATTTAAAAGATAAGATTGTGGATATTTTTGAAAGAATTCGTACCAGCTCGCAAGGACCTCTTGGAAAATATGCAAGCGATGTACATGGTTATTTGATGTTTCCTAAGCTGGAGGGAGAGCTTCAGCCTCGCATGAAGTTCCGTGGAAAAGAAGTTTTAACATGGAGTCTTAATAACTACCTTGGTTTGGCTAATCATCCTGAGGTTCGCAAGGCTGATGCTGATGCAGCTGCTCAGTACGGTATGGCTTACCCAATGGGTGCGCGTATGATGTCGGGACAAACCCGTAAGCACGAAGAGCTGGAGAATGCGCTGGCCGCTTTTGTTGGTAAACCTGCAGGTTACCTTTGCAACTTCGGTTATCAGGCAATGATTTCTATCATTGATGCGCTGGTTGGCCGTAACGATGTTATTGTGTATGATGCCGACTCGCACGCTTGTATTGTAGATGGAAAACGTTTGCACGTTGGTAAAAGCTACGTGTTTAAGCATAATGATATGGGCGACCTGCGTAAGCAGCTAGAGAGAGCCACCGAGTATGTAAAAACAACCAAAGGTGGTATTTTAGTGATTACGGAAGGTATGTTCGGGATGTCCGGTGTTCTTGGAGACCTTAAAGGCATAACCGATTTGAAGAAGGACTTCAGCTTCCGCCTGCTTATTGACGATGCTCATGGCTTTGGTTGCATGGGGCCAACAGGAGCAGGTACTGCAGAACATTTCGGCGTACAAGATAAGGTTGATATTTACTTTGCTACGTTTGCAAAATCTATGGCCGGAATTGGCGGATTCTTTGCAACCGACGAGGATATTGTAACTTATCTACAGTATAACTTACGCTCTCAGATTTTTGCAAAATCGTTGCCTATGCCAATGGTAATGGGTGCAATTAAACGCCTTGAGCTAATTAAGACTCATCCCGAGTATAGAGAAAAGCTTTGGACTATTGTTAGAGCATTACAAGGCGGATTACGCGAGCGTGGTTTTGATTTAGGAAAAACTCAATCACCTGTAACCCCTGTGTACATGCACGGTTCAGAGTATGAGGCCGGAAACTTGATTATCGACCTGCGCGAAAATCACGGTGTATTTTGCTCTATGGTTGCATATCCTGTAATACCTAAAGGGCAGATATTGCTTCGTCTTATTCCAACAGCAGTTCATACAATAGAAGATGTTGAATATACGCTTAACGCATTTACCGCATGTCGTGATAAGCTGAAAAGCGGCGGATACAATACGGGTAATGCCTTTAGCAAGGCAATTGCCGAAGAAAGAAATAAATAGACTTATAGGCGGCTAGATTTTAAGACTAGTAGATATAAAAAGAGCAAAGATGATGAAGGAATCATATCTTTGCTCTTTTGTCTTTTATCCTTATAAGTCTTTTAGTCTATTTGTGCTAAGAGTCTATTTAATCTTGCAAGTCTTGTCTTTTTCTTCCTGTAAGAAGCGTTCTGCATCAATGGCGGCCATGCAGCCCGAACCCGCGGCAGTAATACCTTGACGGTAGCGAGTATCCTGTACATCGCCACAGGCAAAGACACCGGGTACATTAGTTTCAGTGGTTTTGGCTTTAGTAATGATATAGCCATTCTCATCGGTTTTAATCCACGATTTGAAAAGTTCTGAGTTGGGATGATGTCCTATGGCTAGAAAGAATCCTTGCACGTCAATGGTACTCTCAGCTCCATTCTTATGTACCAGCTGTACGCCATTTACACCCATTTCGTCACCAAGAATTTCTTTAGTTTGTGTTTCCCAAAGAATTTCAATATTCTCAGTATGCTTAACCCGTTCTTGCATGGCTTTTGAAGCGCGTAGCACATTGCGGCGAACAATCATATACACCTTACGGCAGAGTCCAGCCAGATACGATGCTTCTTCGCAAGCTGTATCTCCACCACCAACAACAGCAACATCAAGACCTTTGTAGAAGAAACCATCGCAGGTTGCGCAGGCGGAAACACCTTGTCCACGGAACTTCTCTTCAGACGGTAACCCCAAATACTTAGCCGTTGCACCTGTAGCAATGATAAGCGTTTCAGCCTCTATTTCCTTTTCACCATCAATGGTAATTTTAAACGGACGGTTAGACAACTCTACTTTTGTTATAGTTCCATGACGGAGATCGGCACCAAAACGCAAAGCCTGTTTTTTCAAATCCTCCATCATTTCAGGTCCCGAAATACCGTTGGGATATCCGGGGAAATTCTCGATTTCGGTGGTAGTTGTCAGCTGACCACCCGGCTGGATGCCTTCATAGAGAATAGGCGATAAGTTTGCGCGAGAGGCATATATTGCAGCAGTGTATCCCGCAGGACCGCTACCAACGATAAGACATTTTGTTTTTTCCATGTTATAGCTATATATATGAGTTTTTGGTTTATAATAAGCTTATCTGAGAGCAAAGATAAAAAGAACAAAAAAAATAACACTAACGCTAAAGAGAGGACTTCCCTAGACTGCCTTTAATCTTTGATCTATAGTCTTTGATCAAGATTTCCACAAAGGTACTTACTTTCTCGGAATAAATTATTACTTTTGCAACCACAAAATCGGGGCGTGGCGCAGTTGGCTAGCGCACTTGCATGGGGTGCAAGGGGTCGAATGTTCGAGTCATTTCGCCCCGACGATGAAAAGCCTTGAAAACAAGGAGTTAAGGGAGAAAGAAAGACTTTCTCCCTTTTTTATTTTTGCTCATTTTAGGGTTTTTTTATAGCATAGCGGAAGAAAAAACATACGGGTTTGGTAATTAATAATAGATTCAGTAAATTGCCTCAAATTTTGAGGTATGAAATGTAAAAGATGTGGGAGTTCGGAACGCGTTAGGAATGGCTTTCTTCAAGGCAATCAACGCTATAAATGCAAGGTATGCGGTTACAATTACAGCGTTGAGCTCAAGTCGACAGCCAAACCCGAAGATGTTAAGCGGCAGGCGTTGTTGATGTATCTGGAAGGTCTGGGGTTTCATTCTATCGGCAGGATTTTGAAAGTCAGCCATGTTTCGGTGTTGAAATGGGTTCGCAAATATGGTCGTGAAGCAGATGCCATACGTAATGACAGGCCGGTTGAAATCATGGAGTTAGACGAGCTACATACGTTTTGCGGGCATAAAAAAACTACCGATGGATTTGGACTTGTGTTAGCCGAGGGGATAAAGAATACGTTGATTTTGTCATCGGGAACAGAGGCACCCAAACCGGAATGAAGCTGTGGAACAGGGTCGCCAAACAATCCACCGGTTTGGTTATGGCGGATTATTGGAAGGCCTATAACGAAATTGTACCACCCGAAAAGCTGTTGCAGACCAAGGCTGAAACCTATACCGTTGAGAGCTATAATGCTTTGATAAGACATTTTTTAGCTCGATTCAGACGAAAAACAAAATGCCACTCAAAGTCGGAAGAGATGATCGAATTGACGCTTAAATTGTTCTTCGCACATAGAAATAAAACGCTAACTATGTTTAGTTACTAATCCCATTCTTTTTTATTGCCCTCCATATCAGGAAAGAATTCTTTGCTAAAGATCATTGAATATGGTGGCGACAATAGCGCATGTAGAAGCTCACTCATATGGGCATCGAATGTTTTACCGAATAAGCTTATTGTCTCGTTGTTTACTATTTTTCAAGGCTTTCAAGAAAAGCGGCTTTCTTTTTTCCGATATTTAGCTCAAATTCTAACATGTCTTTTATATTAAAAACAAGGCAACAGGCGAAAAGAGACATATCCTGCTCTACCAGTAGTAACGCAACCTGTAATATTAAGCTTGATACTTTTAGTACCAATATAGCTATAGAGTAAAAGAAGGCATACAAAACGCGAAATGCAAAAGAAAAGCAGCATATTAGCTATATGCTGCTTTTTCTTTTATACATATTCAATAGTAACGTTAGTACGGTATGAGATAAAATTAATGCTGACTTTTGTATCAATAGTGGCAGAGCCTCCATTTTTATTAGTTACTCTTCATTCTCCTCATCAAGAATACTATCTAGGAAAGCATCAAAATCATCATCTTCATTTTCCTTTCTCTCCATACCCGAGTCGTCAATGGCAGCAAGGAAATCGGGGTCTTTCTTGAACGCATCGAAATCGCTGTCGTTCATAAACTGCTTGCTCGGCTTACCCAGCTCTATGGACAGCTTGGCATACTTCAGCAAGTCCGGCTTATTGCCTTTTGTTGCAAACAGGCAAGCCAAATTGTACGATAGTATGTCCCAAGTTACCTCGGCAGGTAAATGCTCCAAGCACAATTTTTCAAGCGCAGTGTCTTTCTTCAACATAGACAAGGCGATGGCCTGCGCCAGTATGCGCTGTAAGCTCAGCTTGCCTACTATGAGCTTGGGTAAGCGGTAAACAACGGCAATAGCATCGTCGTATCTTTCACACTCAACCATTGTTACAAGGCGTCCGGTAAAATAATCGTCCCACGAGTCGCGTTCTACCATCAGCTTATTAGGTAACTTGTCTAGCTCGTTTAGTGCGCGATACAATACCTCACTGCGTATTTTGTTACTTCGCTGGTAGTCATCTTTCATTCCATAGGCAAGCATGTTGCATAGTTCTTTCTCGCGTATTTTTTCATAGCTGATTTTGTTGTTGTGCTTCAAATATAGCTGGCGTAAATACTCCCGCAGCTCGCCGCCTTTACCGTCTTGCGCTGCCTGCTCAATGGAGTACATAATTACATCGTTTGCCCATTCGCTCGTTTCATTATCAGTACCTGTACTGGCAACCCATTGCTCCAGCTCGCTACGGTTATTTTCGGCAAGGTAGATGAACTGCGTGACGGACGAATATACCGAGTCGCGTGTGTGCTTTCGTATATTCAAATACTGCAACCGTGCAGACAGGCTCAGGCTTTCACACCCGTCGATGGTGTAGCCGAAGTCACTTTTAAACGTGCTAAACAATTCAAACGGTATGGTTGTGCCAATTTCTTCCAACAATTGTTCAAGTGTGGCTGGGTCTTTGGTGGCTATCCGGTCTTGTATATCTCTCAACAGCTTGTTTTGCTCGTCCATTCCTGCAAACTTTCCCTTGGCTTCTTCTGAAAGGTAGGGTTCTACATTTTTAAATAGCTCGTTGAAGTATTCACCACCGTAGTATTCCAAGTATTCGCTGTAGTAGGCTACCAGCTTTTCTTCTAAGCGTTTCTTTGTCGCTTTGTCGGCCTTTGCCATAGCGGGAGCAAACAGCTCGTCCATGCGGTCGCCGGAGTTGGTGTTCAAATGGTCACCCCTGCACCACTCCAGCAGGTCGGCCAGCGGTTCGGCTTCGAAGTCCGGAAACCAGTCATCAATCAGCTGGTCTTGCACCGTTCCCTCGTCGGCGCGGTGTCCGGCATCGTAGTATCCGCAAGCATACATGTAGGCCTGTACTACGCGCTTTTGAGCCTCTACATCTTTACGCCTAACCAACTCCCGCACTGCCGGAATGGTTGATGTGTAGCAGGTTTCGGTAATGCTGCGCAAGGTGCTTTCTACCACACCCGCCAACACATCCGACGAGAGCTGAGCGGCATGCTTGCTCAACAACGCATCGAGTTCGGGTGGCTTAGAGGTGTAGTAATCGTCCATATCCTCGTCATCTTCCTCCTCATCACTCTTGTAGTCGCTGTTGGCAAATATGGTGTCAATGGCATTACTGTCACCTGCGGAGAAGGCTTCTACGTATGCGTTCATATTCTTTAAGGCGCTTTCGGCATCGGCGGCGCTACCGTCAATGGCATTGCGTATGGCGGCAAGTATATCGTCAGGTGTACCCATGTTCTGAAGTTCATCACGGCGGGCAAACTTTGCCATAGCATCATCGTTTCTTATTGTCAACTTTTTTAGCGCGGGGTGCTTGTATATGGGCGACAGGTCTTTTATATCGGTCGATACGGTTATTTCTTCTAATGCCTTGCACTCCAATATTGCCGAAATGTCTTCAATCTTTGTCCCGTCAATATTCAGCGTGCGCAATTTGGGCAGGCGGGTAATGGGCTTCAGGTCTTTCAGGCTGTGGCAATCGTCCAAATTCAATTCTTCCATTTCGGTAAAGGTTTCAATTCCTTCAAGGGTTTTGATACCGGCATAGTGCAGCTCCAATGCTTTCAGCTTTGTTAGCGGCATCAATCCTTCTAACGACAGTACTCCGCAACAGTTTAAATCAAGAGAAGTAAGCCACGTCATTTCGCTAAGTATGGCAGGCAGGGGCTTAATATGGTCGGTTTTGTCCCAGCTTGATAGCATTGCGCCGTTGTTCAATGCACCTTCCAAACACAGTACCCGCAAGGCTTTCATGTTGCGTAACGACTCGGGCAAAAAGGGCACTTGCTGGTAAAAGTATAATTCTTCCAAAGTGCTTAGCAACGTCAGGTTTTCGGGAAAAGTTTTCATGCCAATGTTGCGGCATGATAGTAACCGAAGCTTTGGTATTTGCACCATTTCTTTGGGGAAGCCAACAAGCATGGTGGTTACAATGTACAGTTCCTCCAAATTTTTTAGCAGTGCAATTTCGGACGGAAAGATTTTATCTTTCAGGCTGCAAGCAAATACGGTCAATACTTTTAGCTTAGGGAAGTGTTGAGCCATGGGTGCAAAGCAATTGGTAATGTCGCCCCCCGATGTTATGTCCAAGTCCACCAAATCCGGATAGTGGAAACAGCTTCGTACATCAACCTTATAAATCTCAAGCGATGTAAGCTTAAGCTTACTTGCCGTTTGGGGTAATGAAATCAGCTTTTCGTTATCGCCTGCCGATACATGTAGTTTACGTAGCACAGGAGCTTTGTAAAATTCTTTGCTCAATGCAAACCCATTAGCACAATCGCCCAACGATAATTCTTCCAATGCCACAAATGGAGCATCAGCCACCACTCCTGTGAAGCCTAAGCCTGTAATAGATTTTCCGTTTTCTGCGCCTACTCTTAAAAGTTTCAGCTTTGGCAGGCGGTCTATTCCATCGGGTAGGGTGATGTTACCCTTGCAGTCCCACAATTTTATTTCTTCTGCGCTTTGCAGGTTGATAATGTTTTTTATCGTTATTGGTTTGCCCTTTTGGCGAACCGTAAATTCCTTCACATTGCATAAGGCTTGTGGTATGGTAAGTGTTTCGCCCTCAAATTTAATCTCCAGCTCTTTTAAGCGAGAAAGCTGTGCTATTTCGTTGGGTAGATTCACGCCTTCGGGGCAGTGCTCAAGATTTAATTCTTCTAAGTTGATGAACGAGGCTATTTGCGTTGTCAACGCGTTTTCACCTTTGCTTACATCAATGCAAAGTCGGGTAACCTTTTCGGGCGATGTAAGCGCTTTTTTGTAGCTATCAAAATATGCCATTTTGTTGTGATGGTTTTAATCGTGTATCTACTAATTGTTTACATAAGGCTGATTTCAGTAACCGTAAGCCCGTTATCTGTTTCTTCATAGCGCACCATCAGGGTTTTCTTTGATTTAAGCGGCGAAACAGGGTCGATAAGGTTGACGGTTGGCTTGTTCCACATCAGATCAGCCTGTGTTTTACGGTAATGCATGCTTATATCAAAGTCTAACTCTTCGCCGACTTCCCAGTACATAAAATTTTTCCTGCCGCTATCCTTTATACCCTCAGGGGCTGTATCGCCTACTTTTGGTGCAGGTATTAAGTCTTCGCCATTAACCGATATGGCGGGACAGATGAAGGCCAGCCTCACATCGGCACGGAACGATGAGTAGCGGTAAGTTCCGCTGCTATCCTCAGAATCGGTTTCATGCTTAGTAACCTTGAACGATACAACTTTTTGCAAGCCATCTTCTGCCAAATATGCCGCCAGCGCTTCTTCTGCATGCTTCTCTGTAGGCACAGGTATGCTTATGGTAGCCTTATCGGAATGGCTTTTAATGATAAGGTT
>JAVBOE010000028.1:0-7747 GCA_031550925.1 Bacteroidales bacterium
GAAAAGAAAAGAGCAAACAAAGGTGAACAAAAGAAAGACTAAGCATTATGAGTACAACAAATCAAAGTGAAATTAGATATTTGACACCTCCAACCGTTGAGGTGAAAAAGAAAAAATACTGCCGTTTTAAGAAAACCGGTATTAAGTATGTGGATTACAAAGACCCCGAATTTTTAAAGAAATTCTTAAACGAACAAGGTAAGATTCTTCCTCGTCGTTTAACCGGAACATCTTTAAAATTCCAGAGAAAGGTATCTCAAGCAGTTAAGCGTGCGCGTCACCTTGCCTTACTGCCATTCGTAACCGATATGTTGAAGTAAAAGGAATAGGAGAAAATAGTAATGGAAATTATACTAAAACAAGATGTTGCAAACCTAGGTCATAAAGATGACATAGTAATCGTTAAGAACGGTTATGCAACGAACTACCTGATTCCTCAAGGTTTTGCAGTAATGGCTACCGCTTCGGCAAAGAAGGTTCATGCCGAAAATATGAAGCAACGCGCTCATAAAGAAACCAAGATTCGCGAAGAAGCTACTGCAATGGCTGCTAAGCTAGAAGGATTAACTGTAAAAGTTGGAGCAAAGACCAGCACGACAGGTAAGATTTTTGGTTCGGTTAATAACATTCAGCTTGCTGAGGCACTGGCCGCACAAGGGTTTGATATCGACCGTAAGAATATAACCATTGTTGGCGAAGATAATATTAAAGAGGTGGGAACTTACGAAGCAACCGTTAAGCTACACCGTGAGATTAAGGCAAACATTAAGTTTGAAGTAGTTTCAGAATAAAGTATTAGAGATTATTGTAAAAGCCCTGCTTCAACTGAAGCAGGGCTTTTTATTTACGACATTTCGAGCAAGGCGAGAACCGCTAGTTCGGCGAAGCCAAATATCCTGAATAGATGCATGATACAAGTATTGCGCATTACATTAGGATATGTGATAAAAATGCTGAATGGATTTTACTATATTTACAAATATAAAAAACGAATCATTCAATTCTAAAACATATATGAAACGAGCAACTTTATTACTATTTGCATTGATATTGTTTTCTTGTAGCAACACTAAAAACAATGGTTACAACTATAAAGTAGAAAACAAAATACTTAAATGTTTTTACCAATACTATGAAGAGCAAGGAGTTGATATTAAAGGTTTGCTTGATAGTATTGAGAATGTTTTTGTAGAAACACATTTTTTCTCAGATAAAACTGGAAAAAGTTATATTGATGTCTTTAAATATATTTATGACAGTAATGACGTTTATCTTCAAGGTCGAGATGTTTTTGGTGGTGTACTAAAAAGAGAAATCGATTTAATGGATGATATTCCACCAGCCATTATTTGCTTTGATTCGGTATTAGATATTGATTTTATAGATTTAGCAAATTCAAAGTTGAGTCTTTTGGTTGGAGTGGCAGACTCCATTCAGCAAAAAGGTGATATTTCTCCACGCATTGTGGCAGGAGAGTATTTGAAAATATTTGGTGCACATGATTTTGAAAATGGTTATTATAGGGCTTTTGGACTTATTATGTTTGCTAACTTAATTAAAATGGAGGAGGAGGAGAGAGGCTTGCAAAGAAGATTGCCCCCTATGGCAGAAGAAAAAGATGATGCTGTTGACGAACAGAATATGTTACAGATGGAAATTAGTGCAGAAAATAAAATTTTTATGAATGGGAAAGTTGTTAGCTTATCAGAAGTGAGACCTTTAGTTAAGAATTTTTTATTGAAAACATTTGATAATGAAATTAACTTGCCAATAGTTGAGAAACAAAAAGTTTCTAGTGGAGTAGTTCGTTTTTTAACGGATAAAGGTACTACATACCAGTTTTATATGTCCGTGCAAACTGAAATATGCTCAGCATATAATGAAATTAGAGACCAATATTCTTATCAATTTTTCAGCCTATCTTATGATGATTTGGATAAGGATAAAAAACAAATAATTGATAAGATTATTCCTCAAAGAATTTCAGAAACAGATGCTAAAATGTAACTTATTTCCTTATAAGTTACATTTTAGCATCTGTCGTAATTATCAAGTTTGGACATAGTTAAGAAAAATCTCCTGATTCAGCACACTGCTACTTTTCAGGAGATTTCTCACTTCGCTCGAAATGACATACTATTTCTTACTCCATGCGGGCAATTCATCTTCAACGGCCAAGCCTGTAATCTTTCCGTTGTAGTCGTCGCTGAAAGTTACATCAAATGAAGAACCGTCGTTACTGAAACGGAAGCGGTTACCGCTTACATGCATCATAGGCTTTGTTATCCGTTTGGTACCAATGGTTATATTAAGCTTGCCATCGGCTAACTTTATCTCAACATCACCAAGAATAGGAGTATTGGTGTATGTTCCTACATACTCATTAAGAGCTAGGGCTGGAATAACAACCGGAGTTTCTCGCTCAGAGCGTGGTTTTTCGCGATCTTTTTTGTATTCATCCAGTGCTTCTTTATTATAATCGGTCATAACACCATCATTCCTGTATAGATCTACTAAGCGGCGCATTATGGCATAGCGGGCTTCGCTTGGAGCGCTTGAGTTTACTAGGATAATCGCACCTAAATCCAGCTCGGGAACCATAGCGCAAAGTGCAGTAAATCCACGAGCCGTACCGGTATGGAATATCATGCGGTAGCGGTTATTCTGCTCCATAAACCAGCACTGACCATATATAGATGTGCGTGTGCTATCTTGACGTATAATGGTTTGACCGTAGTGTAAGAAGTCAAAATTTTGTTTTGATATCAGCGGCTTACCGTTAACCATTTTGTTGTGTAGGTGGAAGTCCACCCACTTAAGCATATCATTAGCGGTAGATACAATAGATCCTGCTGGACCAAGACCGGTGAGCCATTCAATAGCTCTATCCTCTCCTGTAACTTGGTACGAAGTGATTTTTCCATCTTTGTAGCTCATACCATGTGGTTGGGCCACATTCTTTGCTGCTAAATATCCATCACCATTGTAGGTAGAGCTGTTCATCCCAAGCGGATTGAATATGCGCTCTTGAATATTTTCTTCCCATGTTTTTCCGGTTAACCGCTCAATTAGCTGTTCGGCAATCACAAAGGTAGAGTTGTTATATGCGTATGTAGTACGCGGGCTGCTTACCGGTTCAATCAGCTGTAGTATATGGTAAAGGTCTTTACGCGTATATCCCAGCTTAGATATATAAGTACCGCTTTGTTCGGGCAATCCGGTACGGTGCGTCATGATATCACGTACTTGCAGGTTGTCGGTTGCCCATTTGTCGTACAGCTTAAAGTCCGGTAGATGTTTACTTACAGGGTCGTCCCACTTCAGCTTACCTTCATCAACAAGCATAGAAATAACTGCGGCTGTAAACGATTTTGAGATAGAAGCAATTTGGAAAGCCGTATTTTCATCAACAGCATCTTTTCCTTCAACGGCTTTTATTCCCAGCCCTTTCAGGTAAATTACTTTGCCGTCTTTCAGAATGCCAAGCCCCATACCGGGAATACCCCAGTCGGTCATTACCTGTTGTGCATATTTTTCAACTTCTTTTGTGATTTTTGCATCGTTCTGTGCAAAGGAAGGCAGCATAAATCCTAAGATAAACAAAAGGGATAGCTGCAAGCATACTAGCTTCTTTTTCATGGTGTGTTAGGTTTTAGGTTAATAATTACTTTGACTAAAGATATGCTGATTTGTTCAAAATGGCAAGCTATTTTATAGATTGGTTTTACTAATTTATCGCGCCACAATATCTTTAACTATAAACTTGTTATAATAGTTAAAGATATATATTGTAAAGGAAGGATATAATATATCTTTTAGACGAGTTTTAATAATAAAAGCCGAGGTTCTACCTCGGCTTTTATTATTATTAAATGCTGTTTTAGTTAAAAAAGAAAGAATCTGATATAGATCCAGAAAACTACAGCTGCTAAACCTGCGATAATACCAAAAATACCAACTTTGCCTTGTATTCCTGCAAGTTTTGCCTGTACTTGAGCTCCTTTTTCAGCAGTCTTTTCGTTCTTTGAAAGAACATACTGAACGATAAGATTGTATCCGAGCATGAAGCCAAGTACAATCATAACAAGACCACAAGATAACCATATAATCCAAGCAATGGTAAAGATGATGTGCATTCCCATCCATCCAATAGAGGTGATACTATCAATAAGTATCCAAATACCTAAGAGGCAGAAAAATATTCCGGCCCATCCTTGGTAAGGAGCAACCTTGTCTAATAACTCTTTTGCATTAGGTTTCTTTGATAAAATAAGACTTGGAACAGCTACAAGACTCAATAAGATTGTAGCGATACCATACCATAATAGTGACATAATCGTGTGGTTTTAAAGGTTAATAATGTACAAATATAAAATTTTAGTTGTTTATTTTGACAAAATTTAGTTGTGCAAATATAAAGTCTCAATTACTTATTTTGATAAAAATTAAGAGGTAAAAATCTAGAATTAATATTTTTTGAGGTAAGGTATTAATAATCAGCAAATATAATAATCAACAATTTGTGTTGATAAGTCGATTATGCTACATAAATATTTGCAGAATAGTTGTAAAAAGTTTTTTCAAATCACATTGTGTTTCTGTCCTTAGCTATATGTTTCTGATATCTATGAAATCAAAAACAGATTTTTAACTTTGTTGCTCCACTATATAACCCAAGAACAAATGGAAGAGCTGGATAATTTAGCACAAACAGTGCAGAGTGAAATACAGAAAGAGCAAGAAGGCAGAAAGAGCTTAGAAAAACAACCCCGAAAAAAAAAGCGGATTGTAAAGAAAGTGTTTTTGTCTATAGTAGCTATTGTTGTGGTATATATAGCATATTCTGCAGTAAAAATTTTTATACTGCCCGATAAGTTTATACAACAAGTTTATTTGATACCTGATGATGCTGTCTTCATAATTCAGTCATCACATCCCGTTGAGGATTGGAAAAAGTTTAGCAAAAGTGAAACATGGCAAAGCCTAAAAAAGGCAAAGTCGTTTGAAGCTATCGCCGAAAATATAGCATCGCTAGACTCAATTATACACAGTAATGAAACGCTGCTATCGTTAGCAGGTAAGCGCGATCTGCTTATATCACTCCATAAAACACGAGTTTCCGACTGGGATTTTCTTGCGGTTGTGGACCTGCAAAAGATGTCGAAGGTTGATCTTTTAAAAGATCAGCTGGAAAACATATTGAAAGTATTGGGTAACACTGTCACAAATCGTAAATATAGCGACACCAATATTATAGAAATGCACGATGATGAAACGCACGATATACTATACATGGCTTTTGTTGAAAACCATGTGGTGATATCATATACATCAAAGTTGGTAGAGGCCGCTATAGATGCTCGTAAGGACCCCAAAATTGGGTTGAACTATGCTTTCTTAGAAGTAAATAAAAAGGTGTCGGGTAAGGGTTTGGGACGTCTGTATATTAGCTATTCCGTATTACCTCAATTTATGTCTATATATATGGATAAAAATGAGTACCTCGACCTTTTCAGCAGTTCGATGGATTTTGCAGGACTTTATTTCGATATTGATAAGGAAAAATTAGAGATGAAGGGTTATACCATAATAAAAGAGATTGCTAACCCTTACATAACAGCGATGCTTAACTCTGGCAAGCACAAAATGATGGCGCACGAGATACTGCCTGCTCGTACGGCGCTATATGCTAACATAGGATTGGGTAATGTTTCGGAGTTTGTAAAGGAGCTTGAAAATACCATGCAAGCAAATGATGAGGCGGCAAATGATGAATTTAATAGCGCTCGAGGTAAAATAGAAAGCTGGTTCAAAATTTCGTTAGATGAGAATTTTTTCAGCTGGATGTCCGGAGAGTTTGCAATAGCTCAGCTAGAGCCAGGGTTATTGGGGCAGGAACCTGAATTGATTTTGGCTGTAAGAGCTAAGGACATAAAAGATGCGCGCAAAAACATGGAATATATCGAGCAGCGGATTAAAAAACGCTCTCCTGTAAAAATAAAAAACGTAAGCTATAGGGGTTTTGATATTAGCTATATTGAAATGAAAGGCTTTTTCCGTTTGTTTTTGGGGAAGCTGCTGGATAAATTCGAAAAACCATTTTATACTTACGTTGATGACTACGTAGTGTTTAGTAATAAATCAGCGTCTTTATTATCTTTCATTGAAGATTATGAGCAAAAAAATCTGCTTAAAGATAGCGATGGTTTTAAAAAGGCAAGTAGCCATCATGAATCAAGCTCAACTCTGTTTTTATACATAGATATGCATAAGTTTTATATGCAGCTAAAATCCATGCTTACTGTCGAAACATGGAAAGAAATGCAGTCCAATAAAGATGTGCTATACTCATTTCCGTATTGGACATTGCAACTTATTGGCGATAAAGAGTCAGCATCGTTACACTACGTTATGGATCATAAGCCTTACGTTGCCGAAGTTCCTCCAATAAGTACTACGACAGATGATGAGCTTGACGAAGATGCCGAAAGCGAAAAGGAGCTGATGAGCGAGCTGAAACGCTTTTATGTGGAAAAATTCCAAGGAAATGTGCTCCGTGAATTTTACCCTGAAGGGCAGCTGAAAAGCGAATCGGAGGTAAAAGATGGCAAACGTAACGGTCGTTATCGCGAGTACTACGAAAGCGGAAGCTTAAAGCTGCGAGGTAAATATCAGGCAAATCGCCCTAAAGGTACATGGAAGTACTATACAGAGGACGGAAAGTTTGATAGAAAAGAAAAACGCTAGCCAATTAATAATTAACAATTTATAATTAATAACTGGTTGAATTTTAATACTCCAGCTCAATTTCGGTGTTAGTCGCTACTTCGCTGATTATACCATCTTCGCATCTTATAGTACGGGTAGGGAATTTCTTTATCAACCCATGGTTATGGGTAGCCATAACTATGGTTATGCCTGCAGCCTTGTTAATATCAAAGAGTAAGCGCATAATAGTTTCAGATGTTTCGGGGTCTAGGTTTCCGGTAGGCTCGTCGGCAACAATCAGTTCAGGGTTATTTAGCAGGGCACGGGCAATAGCAACGCGTTGTTGCTCGCCACCCGATAGCTGGTGAGGCTTTTTATATGCCTTGGTGTATAAGTTCACCATTTCGAGCACGTCTTTAATACGCTGCTCAATTTTTGCTTTATCCTTCCAGCTGGTAGCTTTAAGTACAAATTGCAGATTATCGTAAATAGAACGATCAGGCAGCAGCTTGAAATCCTGAAACACAACACCTAACTTTCTACGCAGCAGAGGAATTTGCTTCGATTTCAGCCTTAGCAAATCAAATCCTACAACTTCGGCTTTTCGTGCTTTTTTTGTTTCTAGCTCGGCATTAATAACTTTTATTAAGCTGGTCTTTCCGCTGCCAACTTTGCCTATCAAATATAAAAATTCACCTTTACTAACCTTCAGATTTACATCAGAAAGCACAAGGTTATCATCTTGACATACTTCAAGTTCTTCGAAATCTATAATATAGCTACCGTCCATCATCCCGATTTTCAAGTCGTTTAATTCTACAAAGAAAAGAAAAAATGAGTAAATGTGGTAATTTGTTAATATGCTAATGAGAGAATGCCTTAATGTAAGATAGGTTTTAGGGATGTTGGTTTGTACTGGCATTGTTACATTTTTGTATCAGCATATTATTTTTTCCGTTTAACGCTTGTTATTTAATATTTTACGTCTTTTTATTTACATATTAGAACATTTTCATATTTTAACATTAAGTTTGGGTCG
>JAVBOE010000119.1:0-24394 GCA_031550925.1 Bacteroidales bacterium
TAACCCATTTGCACTAAACATTAGCTGTGTACATCAGCCCCCAAATCCCCTAAAGGGGACTTTACCGCACAGCCAAAGTCCCCTTTAGGGGATGTGGGGGCTAACTGCAAGTAGCTGAAAAAAAAATAATATGATGATGCAATCAAATTTAAACAGTTTCTCAAAATAACCTTTGTTACTCCTTGCTACGAAACGTAGGTAGCAAAAAATTATGACAGACTTATGTTGTACGACACGATACGGAGTATAGCAATTAGACAAGGTAATAGGTTTAATTTATATATTTGCCATCAATCCAAAACTAAAATACCATGCATAAACCAATAACCTTTTTTATAGCGCTGTTTCTTTTCTGTTTTACAGCTAACGCGCAAGAGATAGAATTTTCAGAGCCCGTTAATCACCCCGAGAGCTGCACCAGCATTATGGTTGGTAAGAAAGCATCTACAGATGGATCGGTAATGACAAGCCACACCTGCGATGCTAACTACCGCACATGGATGAACATTGTTCCGGCCAAAACCTATGATAAAGACACTGTGGTAGGCATATATACTGGTCTAATGCATACCGAGTTTGCCGACGACCAAACCAGAGTTACGCAAAAGGGTACTATTCCTCAAGTACGCTCTACCTATCAGTTTTTAAATACATCCTATCCTTGCTTGAACGAAAAGCAGCTGGCTATTGGCGAAACAACCATTGTAGGCCGTATGGAGCTGGTTAACAAAAATGGCATGTTTATGATTGAGGAGCTTGAACGTATTGCGCTTGAGCGTTGTACCACAGCTCGTCAAGCAATAAAGTTGATGGGCGAATTGGTGCAAAAATATGGCTATGCCGACGAAGGCGAATGCCTTACTGTTGCTGATACTAAAGAGGTGTGGCACTTCGAAGTATTTGGAGAAGGTCCCAATAAAATTGGTGGTGTTTGGGCTGCAATTCGCATACCCGACGACCATGTGGGTGTTTCTGCTAACATCCCCCGTATCTCTTCAATAAACATTAAGGATACCGAAAATTGCATGGCATCGGTAAATGTATTTGATGCTGCTAAAAACCTAGGCTACTGGGATGGCAAAGAGCCTTTTTGCTTTTGGAAGGCATATGGTGGTGGTAAAAAAGCGTTTAGTATTCGCGAGTATTTTATACTTACCAGCTTTGCACCATCGTTAAACCTTTCGTATGATGCAGAAGAGCTGCCTATCTCCGTTAAGCCCGAAAAGCAGGTTGCTGCTACAGATGTAATGGCTTTGCTTCGCACCACATACGAGGGAACTAAATGGGATGTAACTCATAAGCTAAAGGTTGCTTATAAAGAAAGAGGCAGCGATAAGGTTGATACGCTTATCAGCTACTCTGCCAATCCTTGGATGATAGCAGATATGGCAAATATGTTGAACGCCATTAAGGATAGTGCGGCTGTACGCTATCGTACGGTTGCTGCTCCGCAGTGCTCGTACTCTCACGTAATTCAGCTGCGCGATTGGTTACCAGATGCTATAGGTGGTGTTGCTTGGATGTCTTTTGATAATCCGGGACAAAGTCCCCGCTTTCCCATTTTCTGCGGAAATACAAAGCTTCCCGAAAGCTTTAATATTTGTGGACAGCATCGTTTCCGCGAGGATGCTACCATTTGGACGTATAGACGGGCTAATAAGCTAGCTACCGTACGTTGGGGTTTTACCAAAGATATGATTCAGAAAGCGTTGATGTACTTCGAAGAAAAGGGACAGCTGGAGCTTCCGCTTGTTGAAAAACGCTATGCCGATCTTGTAAAATTGCAAGGCGAAGACAAGGCAAAGGAATATCTAACAAACTATACAACCGATTTTGTTGGTGCTACACTATATCGCTGGAAAGAAATGGGCGATACCTTCTGGAAAATGTTTGCCAGAGGGTTCTAAATAGCATATCGTATCACGATACACGTATCAAGTATCACGATTTGAGATGTGCGATATGTGATATACGACAAAAAATAGCGTCATTTCGAGCGAAGCGAGAAATCTCCTGAAAAGCAGCAGCACGCTGAATGAGGAGATTTCTCCCTTTGTTCGAAGTAGAAAGATGGTTTTGCTCATTACCCCTAAATCCCCTAAAGGGGACTTTTATGCACTGCACAAAAGTCCCCTTTAGGGGATTTAGGGGTAACATGTAGAAAATTTGGCTTCCCTTTGCTCGCTTCGCCCAAAATGATCTTTAACCTTAAACTTTTAAACCTCTCAGGCCATTTTTAGCCCCCTTTGGGGGTTGGGGGCTCCAAATTTTTTCTTTTTATCCTTTTCTTTTATAGCTTTGCTCCGAACTAAATTTACTTTTGTATTATGTCAACAGAAGGAAAAAGTAGGGTTATTACAACCCAACGATTAATGGAGATGAAGCAGCAAGGCGAAAAAATCGCTATGCTTACGGCTTACGATTACACCATGGCGCGCATTTTAGACGATGCTGATATTGATGTAGTGCTGGTGGGCGATTCGGCTGCTAACGTTATGGCCGGACACGAATCTACGCTGCCCATTACGCTCGACCAGATGATTTACCATGCGCAGTCGGTTGTGCGTGCCATTAAAAATCCGCTGATTGTGGTGGACTTACCTTTTGGTTCGTACCAGGGAAACTCTAAAGAAGCGTTACACTCTGCCATTCGCATTATGAAGGAGAGCGAAGCCGATGCGGTAAAGCTGGAGGGAGGAAAAGAGGTTATCGAATCGGTTAACCGTATCTTGTCTGCAGGCATACCTGTTATGGGACATTTAGGACTAACACCCCAATCTATACATAAGTTTGGTACATACTCGGTAAGGGCAAAGGAAGAAGCGGAGGCAGAGAAGCTGCTGAGTGATGCTCACTTACTGGAAGAGGCTGGCTGCTTTGCTATCGTGCTGGAAAAAATTCCGGCAACGCTGGGTAAACGGGTTGCCGAAGAGCTTAAAATTCCTATTATTGGTATAGGTGCTGGCAACGGTGTTGACGGGCAAGTACTTGTAGTACATGATATGTTAGGGCTTAACAACGAGTTCTCTCCACGTTTCCTTAGGCGGTATGGCAACTTTTATGAAGAGATGAAGAGGGCGTTCTCCAGTTATGTTAGCGATGTGAAAAGCAAGAATTTTCCCAGTGATAAAGAGCAATATTAATAATTTGTAGCTTTGTACGCACGTTTTTAAACGTGCGTTCTTTTTTATAGTAATTTACACCGCTAATGTTTGAAAGCAATAAAAATCGGCATTAATATGCTGACTTAAGTTGTATTTTTGTACCCACCAATAACAAATTTGTAGTTAACATAAGATGAAGACAAGACTTTTGCTTTTATTTTTACTTGTAGTAAATGCTATACATGCTCAACAGAAAACCGATTCCGACAGCCTAGCTGTATCCCAAGAGATTGTTCCTTATACTTCCATGTCGCTGCCTACCGATTTTTACCTAATGGAAGCTACGGTACACGCTTTTAAAACCATAGAAACTACCAGAGAGCTACCGGCTTCTGTATCGGTACTTTCGGGTAAAGCGTTAGAAAAGAATGGAGTTGATATTCCTACAAAGCTAAGCGCGGTAGTACCTAACTTTTATATGCCCGATTACGGCTCTAAGCTTACATCGGCTATTTATATCAGAGGGGTGGGGTCTCGGATGAATGACCCTGCTGTTGGTCTATACGTAGATAACGTTCCATTTTTGGATAAGAGTATGTACAACTTTGATTACTACGGTATATCAAGAATAGAAGTGCTTAGAGGTCCCCAAGGCTCCTTATACGGACGTAACTCTATGGGCGGTATTATTAACCTATATACGTTGTCGCCATTGTATTATCAAGGAGGTATCGCACATCTTTCGTATGGTAACGGTAATACATTTGATGCAAATATTATGCAGTCGTCTAAGTTGAACGATAAGCTGGGGCTATTGGTAGGTGTAAACTACATGCAGACAGACGGTTTTTATACCAATACTTATAATAACGAAAATACCGATGAGGTGAAGTCGGGTAGCGCACGTATCCGCCTTGATTGGAAAATAAATGACCGTTGGCTGCTTAACTATTCTATTAGTGCGGAAAAAAGTAAGCAGAACGGATATCCTTATGGTTTGGTAAATGCAGACGGAAGCGTAGGCGATATCAGCTATAACGACGAAATGGGTTACAAGCGGCAGTGGCTGGTAAGCAGCCTTTACTGGCAATATAGTGGTAAAGGGTTCTCGTTGGCAGGTGCTACATCATACCAATACTTTGATGATGATATGATGCTTGACCAAGATTTTACTACTGCAAACTTGTTTACTATAAACCAAAAACAACGGCAAAATGCCTATACGCAAGAAGTAGTAATTAAGTCGGCTAACGAGCATAGGTATCAATGGCTATTTGGTGTTTTCGGTTTTTATAAATCGCTGAAAACAGAGGCCCCTGTATTACTTAAGCAAGACTTCTTTGCTAATATGTTTGCCGGAATTCCTTTTCCTTCGGGGGCTTCAATATCAGTAACAGAAGATTGTCCAACATCCGGAACTTATGATACGCCCTCGTATGGATATGCAGCCTTTCATCAATCGACTATTCGTGATTTCTTGACTAAAGGATTAACGCTATCGGCAGGTATTCGCTATGATTACGAAAAGGTATCTATAGATCACGATACACGTGCCGAAAATCTAGCCTTACATTTTGTTATGCCCATGCCACCTCCACGTCCTTCGCTAGATATGCAGTATGCTGTAGGTGCTATTGTTAAAGGAAAAGACGAGCAATCATTTGTGCAGGTATCGCCCAAGTTTACGCTAAACTATGATATCAACAAAACAGATAGGGTATATGCTTCGGTTAGTCGTGGTTATCGTTCGGGTGGATATAACATTCAGCTGTTTTCGGATATTGTTAGTGACGAGCTGAAAGCTGTAGCAATGAGCAGCAGAACATCTACCGTAAAAGAGGTTGATTTAGATGAAAGCTCCATTGCATATAAACCCGAGTATAGCTGGAATTATGAGGTAGGGGGTCGTGTGTGTCTTATCGAAGATCGCTTACATATTGATGCTTCTACGTTTTATATCGATAGCCGTAACCAGCAAATTACACAGTTTGTAGCAAGCGGTTTAGGTCGTGTTATGCGTAATGCCGGACATTCTGAACGCTATGGAGCGGAGCTCTCGGTAATGGGGCATTTCAACGGATTATCTGCAAGTCTTAGCTATGGATATACCCATGCAACCTTTCTGAAATATACCGATACCATTAAGGTAAGTGGTGTTGATACACCTATTGACTATAAAGGAAAGTTTGTGCCTTTTGTACCTCAGCACCTTCTTTCGGTTAGGGCAGATTATACGTTTGCATTTAAAAATGCATGGTTAGATAAGCTGACTATAGGTGCGCAGTATCAAGGGATAGGGCGTATTTATTTTACCGAAGCAAACGATGCTCAGCAAAATTTTTACAGCCTGCTAAACGGCGATGTAACATTCGAAAAAAGTAAATTTGCCCTAAAGTTTTGGATGAAAAATATTACCGATACCAACTACATGTTGTTTTATTTTAAAGGGCTTAATAACAATGCTTTTGCACAAAAAGGTAATCCCTTACAGGTAGGAGCAACATTAAAGTTTAGCTGGTAAGGAGGTAAATGGTAAATGGTTAATCGTTAAGATAAGAGAAAAAGAGAGTTTGAAATTGTCCATTTTGTCACATATTTCATGCTACAATACTATTTCCCCCAATTCATTATTTCCCACTTACTATTAACTATTAACACTTAACACATGGAAACATATAACCTTACCGGGCTTTTTATCGGTATTGTAACCTTTCTTATCATTGGGCTGTTTCATCCGTTGGTAATTAAGGCAGAATATTACTTAGGGACAAAATCATGGTGGCTGTTTCTTATTTTTGGCTTGGCAAATGTTGTAGTATCTATACTTATCTGTAGCCTTATATGGTCTGTTATTACAGGTGTTGTGGCGTTCTCATCTTTTTGGAGTATCCTTGAGATTTTTGAGCAAAAGAAGCGGGTAGAAAAAGGATGGTTTCCGGCAAACCCAAAGAAAAAGAAAAGCACATAGTATTGTAATATACGATTGCCCCCTAAATGGCTTCGCCGAACTCGTAAACTCGGTTCCCCTTTAGGGGACTTTTGCTTGTGCAAACATTATTACATTTACACATTTTCATATTTTCACATTGTTTTTGTTGCATATCACATATTGCAATACACATATCCTTACTTTTGCCCCCTTTGGGGGTTGGGGGCTTATAAAAAGTAAAAACCCTGACATGACGAACAGGGTTTTACTTAGAAAGGCTCATAAACTATAAATACATTTGTTGTGCTGTCGTCATTTGCGGGTTAACGACAATGCAAAAGTAGTGGTGAAAAACATATTAATCAATCACTACTTGTAGTGAATTTTGCATCGGTATTTTTCTTACATTTACCGAAACCTTTTAAACCTATCTTGACCATGAAAAAATTTATATTAATCTACCTGGCAATCATATTTTTGTTGCCAAGTATTTCTGTTGCGCAAAAGAAACAGCATACTATTTCTAAAGAATCAAAAGCGGCTCTTGTAAGCTATGTTGAGGAACTAAAAAGTCGCGATACTGTTCTTCATCACGCGTTGTGGGGCATTAAAGTTATGAACCCTGCAAATGGCGATATCGTTGTATCGTATAACGAGGATGCCAGCATGTCGCCCGCTTCCAACATGAAATTAGTAACCACAGGTCTTACACTACTGACTTTGGGACCTGATTATCGTTACGAAACTCACCTGAAATATGATGGCGAGATTGCTGCAGACTCGGTATTGACCGGTAATCTTTATATTGTAGGAGGAGGAGATCCGACACTTGGCTCTGACGCATTTCCCGAAACAACACCTGATTCGGTGTTTAATCATTGGACTAAGGCATTAAAGGAAGCGGGTATCAAGCGCATTACAGGTAGTATTATTGTCGATCCTACAACCGTATTCGACGAAGAATATCGCCCGTCAACATGGGCTTTGGGTGATATTACTACAGGCTACGGATCGGGTTTAAGTGGTCTTCAGTTTTCTGATAACCTTTTCAATGTAACAATAGTACCCGGTGCAAAAGAAGGCGATGCTGCTTTAATAAAATCAGTAGTACCTTACATACCTAACGTTGCATTCGAAAATTATATGACTACTATAAAGGCAGATAGTATTGGAGGTATTGACGTAGTTAGCTCGCCAAGCTCTCCGCGTATTATTATGACAGGAACAATAGCATTAAATAGAAAAGAATACGTTCAGACTATTGCAATGCCCGACCCTGCATACGTTTGTGCTTGGCACTTTAACCAGTATTTGAACTGGAATGGAATAGCAACTACAGGTAACTTACAGGTTTATCATATAAAAGCTCCGATTGATACGAAAGACTTGTTTACCCTAAGCACATACTACTCTCCGGCAATGAGTAAAATTGTAAAAGAAACAAATAAAGTAAGTAATAATGGTTATGCCGAAAGCTTACTGAAAATTGTTGCGTACGAGCAAGAGGGCGTAGGTTCTAGATGGATTGGTACCAAACTCTTTACAAGGCTACTAGAAAAAGAAGGGCTTAATACAAAAGGTATAACTCTATCGGATGGTAGTGGTCTGGCAAGAAAGGACATGTTGAATCCTGCATTTTTGTGCGATTTCTTGTCTATGATGAAAAAAACGCCGGTGTACGAAATATTCGACGAATCGCTTCCGCTTGCTGGAGTTGACGGAACGTTGAAAAATATGCTGAAAGGTACTGCTGCCCAGGGAAACCTCAGAGCAAAGAGCGGAACACTGTCGGATGCCAGAGCATACTCGGGTTATGTGACTACTAAAAGCGGACAAGAGCTGGTATTCTCTATTATTATGAATAACTATAAGTATGGACGCGAGGTTACACAGCGCTTAGAAAAGTTAATGCGGTTAATTGCCGAGATTAATTAGAGAAGCCCACCCCAACCCTCCCAAAGGGAGGGAGTTTACCCTCACCCTTTGAGGGAGGGCAGGGAGGGGGCTTTTACTTTAGCAACCTAATAAACCTAAATAAAAGCAATATGAAAAGAAACGTATTTACATTTTTATCGCTACTGTTTATCGGTGTGCTTTGGCTGAGTCCGGTTAGCGCACAAAAGAAACCGCTGGATAACAAGAAAATCCTTGCCGAAATTGAGCAATATACTCTGCAGGTAATGAGCGATTGGAAAGTACCCGGTGTAGGCTTGTCTATTATAAAAGACGATCAGGTTATTTATGCTAAGGGGCTAGGCGTAAAATCGCTAAAGACAAACGAGCCTGTTGATGCGAATAGCGTTTTTCAAATCGGTTCGGTTTCAAAATCATTTACAGCAGCACTTGTTGCCATGCTTGTTGACGAAGGTAAGCTAAAATGGGACGACCCTATACGTAAGCATTTACCCGATTTTGAGATGTACGATCCATGGGTAAGCGAAAACCTGCAGGTAAGAGATGTGCTAATACATCGCACAGGGCTTCCATACCAATCGGGAACTTATATTCCTAACATGGGCTATACCCGTGATGAAATGTACCACATGTTTAAGCTGATTGCTCCTTCAACCAGCGCGCGTACTTCGTATGACTATAATAATATGACTTTTCTTATAGCTGAGCAGCTGATTAAAAAGTACACCGGCAAATCGTGGGAACAAAACGTACAAGAACGCATCTTTAACCCGCTGGGTATGACAACGGCGTCAACCGGAGGCGAAGGATACTTGGCAAGCAAGAACTTAACCAGCTGCTACGAGCACTATTTTAAAGACGGTCAATGCCAGAACGAAGAAATGGAAGGCGAAGACAGAGCGCTTGTATGGCTTACAGGTATTGGTCCTGCGGGTGGTGTTAACTCCGGTATAGCAGATCTTATCAAGTGGTCTCAGTTCCACCTGAATATGGGTAAGGTAGGAGATAAGCAGCTTATTTCAGAAAAAAACATGGAGTACCTTCATAGAGGACAGCTTATTACCAGTCAAGATTCTGTTCGTACAAATCTTTACGGTTTTTGCTGGTTTATTGAGCAAAATAACCGCTATCGCTTATACTTCCATACCGGTACTACATGGGGATATACAACGCTTGTCGCATTTGTTCCGGAGCTGAACTTAGGTTTTGCTATGCTTTTCAATAACGATGCTCCTGTAAACTCTCGCTATGCTATTATGCGTAGAATTGTGGATTTATACATGAACGATGGTATTAAGAAAGATTTCAACAAAGAATACTTTGATAAATACTATAAAGATAATGTAGAAAGAGAGGCGAAAAGAAAGGAAGATCAGGCAAATAGACCTGCTCCTAAGCCTGCGATGGATTTGGTCTCATACATAGGAACATACAATAAAGAAGTATTTGGAGATGCTGTTATAACGCTAAAGGGCGACCAGCTTTGGATAAAGGTAGGCTCAAGAGGATGGGAAAAACCAATGAAGCATGTTAGCGGCAACAAGTTCAGCTTTAACATGGATGGGCATACATTCCCCTTAGTATTCGAGACAGATTTCAACGGAAAGGTCAATGCTATTAATATTGATTTTGACTACAACGAAAATTTTGGGAGTTGGTCAAAAATTGACACTAAATAGCTTTTGAACACCCGTTTTTAGCTTTCGTCGTATTATCTTTGTACTTTTAACAAAAGATAAGTAAAAGGTAGAACCATACGATGAAAGGGACAAAGATCATAGTAATTGCCGTATGCTTAATGCTTGCGGCAATTTCTATGTATGCGCAAGAGCAGAAATACGAGCTTAGCGAGGCTAGGGTCGCACCCGGTTTTTACCTTGCCCCTAATGGGTACGAGTATCAGCTGCCGCAATATGGGCTAACAATTAGCATTCCCAAGCAATCATACTACAAAGTCCCATACCTGCTTAAGCATAATGCATACTTAATCACTAACGACTCTATTGTAAGCTACTGCTTATACAAGTATTACCTTAACGACAGCTACACCGATTTTGCTTTGTTTGGTAGCTATGCCGGAAATATGAGGTATAGAGTGGCAGAGTTTAAGAACAACGACGAAAAAGATTTTTTAGAGTCGATAAGAAAAAAGAAAGACTACAAGAGCCTTCGTACTCTTAGAACTCCGTTTGCATCTTTTACCCATTATTCTGCATTTAACGAAGGGCTGGGGCAACGCGTACATGGCTACTACTATTTAGCAAACAACATATTAATAGAATTTATTGTTATTCCGGAAAGTGATTCGGAGCTTTCCAAGTATGATAATATTATAAAAACGCTTCGTAAGGCAGACCTACAAAAAGATTTGAACGACTATCTGATGATGCTCTCAGCTATAAAATCTACCGTTCCCGGAAAAGAGATTGAGCTGGATTTGAAGAAAGATGAAGAGGAAGTAGAAGTGTTGTATGCACAGGAGTTAACTACTCCTACCATAGCTCCACAACCGTCTCCATTTGCAGAACCTGCGCCTAAGAATAACGCTGCAAATCCTGAAATGGCAAAAAATACATCGGAGCTGGCTAACTTACTTAGAGCTAGTCGTGGAGATGTACAAGCAGAAGAAAAAAATCTGGAAGCAGTTCCTGTAAAGATTACCGAACCAACAGAACTGGTTGTATTTAAAGGCGGTTATATCAAACCTCCGGTCGTAGAATGGAATTTTGATATACAGAAACAGCAGCTGCCGGTCTTTAGCTTAGCAACAGCACAACAAAAACCTATACGGTCTATAGAAGGAAATTTGTTGCCAATATATCCTGTAGTAAAGCGTCCGGATGTGGCTTTAAATGTAGATGTAGCTAAACCAACTGTTACGCTTGCTAGTGCCAATCTGAACACATCAACATCAACAGCCGAAAAGACGTTGATATCAACAATAACACCTGTTGTAAAGAGACCTGATGTTGCTTTTGAGATTAAAGATATCACACAAAACTCCGTGATGGTTGCTTCAACAAAAGATATTACAGCCACTACAAATGCAGGGAATACATTAGCAATAACACCTGTAGAAAAACGCCCGGATGTGTCGGTAGATGTGGATGTTGCTAAATCAGAAATGAAGCTGGCGGACAATACGGTTAGCTTAAATACCTCAATATCTACAGCTGAAAAAACGTTGATATCAACCATAACACCCGTAGAAAAAAAGCCTGATGTTTCTTTAGATGTAAACGTTCCGGAAACAGTTCTACCTATTGATAATACAAGTTTAAATACAAACTCGTCAACCGTAGGCACAACGTTAACTTCAAGCATAGCTCCTGTTATAAAACAACCGGAACCGACCATAAGTACAGATGATATAAAGCCACTTAATATGGCTGTTAGAGCAAGCAATTTATCAGTATCTGGTACAGGTTTAAATCGTTTATTGGCTATTAAGGAGGTAAAGAAACGTCCGGTAAGTTCTGAAGTAAAAGTTGCAGCAGCAACTCCAGCTACGCCTACAACCACTGCAATAAATACAATCAGCAGCAATGCAGAACAAAAAGTTGCTGAGAATATAAAGGTTCTGGAGAGTCAACCTGTGAATGAAGCGACAAATACCGATCCGTCTGTTTTTGTAGTGACGGAAGAAATCGCTAAAGACTATTGGAACAGGAAGCAAGAGGCAACAGAGGTGGTTAGTCAACCTAAGTTTATTGATCTTACTGCTCCTCCTGTTTTTGAGGATCGTGGAAGAAAAAGACCGCAACCAACTATTGTTGATAAAATAGATTATGAAAATATAAAACCAATTGAATCTAAAAGTGATGTGATGGGTTTAGGAGTAAGAAGTACTAACACCACACAGAATTTAGAAGAAGCAGCTAGTATGTTGAATGTAAATACAGCAACGGCTGGAGCATCGGAGGAACAGGAGACTGCAAATAAAAGAACAAGGTGTTCTCGATTTGAAAATGTTATTATACCTGTAATAGAAGAACAGATTATACCATACTCACAGGTTCAGCAGAAGCCAACTTTTAACGGCGGCAACTACAATAAGTTCGCTTTATGGATAGGCGATAACATGTGTTATCCCGAAGGTTTACGACAAGAGCTGAATGGTTATGTTACGGTTGAGATTGTGGTTGCTAGCGATGGTTCTATCGCTAATGTAAGCATTATGAGTTCGCCTCATAAGCTACTTACAACGGAGGTGCTATACATGTTGAGCACAGCTCCGAAATGGGTTCCTGCAATGCAGGATAGTAAACCTGTACCTGTAAGTGTTGTTATTGGCGTACCTGTTTCTGCGTATTTGTAATTTTTTCCGAGTAAAAATATTGTGGCATAATAGCTGTTGTATTCATAGTAAATATGAATATATGAGGATTATATTAGTAGCTATGCTAATGGCTGTAAGTATTGGCCTTACAGCACAGCAAAAGGTTACAATAACAGCTGTGCAGCCGGATATTACTTGCCTGCTTCCTGACGAGGAAGCCTTACCTTATGCGATAATTGAAGAAAAACCCCTTTTTAATGGAGATGAAGACCTTCTTAAATTTAGGGAGTGGGTGTATGAAAATATCCGTATTCCACAAGAGTATGGTGATGAGGCATTTCAAGCGACTATAATTGTTGAGTTTATTGTAAACCGCAATGGTGATGTTTGTAACGCAAAAATTGTTAGACCTATAGATAGATTGATGGATGTGGAAGTTCTTCGGGTAGTAAATGAATCGCCCCGATGGCAGCCGGCTACTCGTAGGGGAAAAAATGTAAGTGTTACTATCCTTATTCCGGTACGAATCAGATTCTAATTATAACATAAAAATCCCGACAAAAATTCGTCGGGATTTTTATGTTATATATCGTATAGTTTTGTTCTTTTACCAAGCAAACAGCTTAAAGCTTTTCATCATAGCGTTTACTTCTCCACGAACAGCTGCTATTACCTTTTCATCTTCCGGAGCAGAAAGTACTCTATCCATAAACTCAACAATAGGAGCCATGTGCTCTTCAAGCAATCCGCGGGTAGAAACAGCAGGGGTGCCTACACGGATACCTGATGTCTGAAATGGCGAGCGGCTATCGAATGGAACCATGTTTTTGTTAACCGTAATATCGGCTTGAACCAATGCTTTTTCTGCAACCTTACCTGTAAGTTCAGGGAACTTAGTACGTAGGTCGATAAGCATAGAGTGGTTATCCGTACCACCCGATATAATCTTGTAACCCTTATCAATAAATGCTTTTGCCATAACAGCCGCATTTTTCTGTACTTGCGATTGGTATGTTTTGTATTCGGGCTCTAATGCCTCACCAAATGATACGGCTTTGGCTGCGATAATGTGCTCAAGCGGTCCGCCTTGTATTCCGGGGAATACAGCAGAGTTAATCAGCTGCGACATCATTTTGGTTTGTCCTTTTGGTGTTTTTAAGCCCCAAGGATTTTCAAAATCTTTGCCAATAAGGATTACACCACCACGAGGTCCACGAAGGGTTTTATGGGTAGTAGAAGTAACAATATGTGCATACTTAACAGGGTTCTCGAGTAAGCCTGCTGCAATAAGTCCAGCAGGGTGAGCCATATCTACCATAAAGATTGCGCCTACCTTATCTGCAATTTCGCGCATGCGTTTGTAATCCCACTCGCGAGAATAAGCTGAAGCGCCACCAAGCAGCAGCTTTGGTTTATGCTCTATAGCCAGCTTCTCCATCATGTCGTAATCAACACGACCTGTTTCTTGATTTACACCATACGAAATGGGCTTAAACCACATACCCGACATGTTTACAGGAGAACCGTGCGAAAGGTGACCGCCATGCGCCAAGTCTAGACCTAAGAAGGTATCGCCGGGTTGCATTACAGCCATAAATGCTGCCATGTTTGCCTGCGCACCCGAGTGAGGCTGAACGTTTGCAAATTCGGCACCAAATAGCTTGCATAGCCTATCAATAGCCAGCTGCTCCGATTGATCTACAACCTCGCAACCACCATAGTAGCGTGCCCCCGGATAGCCTTCTGCATACTTGTTGTTCATTACAGAACCCATAGCCTCCATTACTTGCTCGCTTACAAACTTCTCTGAAGCGATAAGTTCGATACCGTGTAGCTGACGTTCGCGCTCTTTAGCAATTAAGTCAAAAATTTGTGTATCTCTTTTCATTTGAATTATATTTAATGTTTAAATAGTTTAATGTTTAAGATTCAAATATCTAAAAAATATAAGTGATTTAAATCTTTCTTTGAATCTTTTGAATTGGTTAGATTTTTGAATTTCTTAGATCACATATCGCTATACGCATATCCTTGTTGTGATACTCGATACTTGCATCGTGATACTATCGTTACAGATGCACCACTTCTCCATAAGCAGCTGCCGCCGCCTCCATTATTGCTTCGCTCATAGTGGGGTGGGGATGGATAGATTTGATTAAATCGTGTCCCTTTACACCTAAATTACGGGCGGTAACCAAGCCGGCAACCATCTCTGTTACGTTGGCTCCTATCATATGCGCGCCAAGCAGTTCGTTGGTATCTTCATCGAATATTAACTTTACAAAGCCATCTTTTGCACCTGCGGCAGCAGCCTTACCCGATGCCGTATAAGGAAACTTACCTACCTTAACTTTATGTCCCGCATCTGTGGCTGCTTTTTCAGTCATTCCAACCGATGATATTTCTGGAGTAGCATAAGTACAGCCCGGAATATTTTTGTAGCAGATAGGATGAACGTCAAGACCCGCAATCTTTTCAACACAGGCAAGAGCTTCTGCCGAAGCAACGTGTGCAAGTGCAGGAGTGTTGATAATATCGCCTATAGCATAGATGCCTTCAACGTTGGTGCGATAAAATTCATCAACTTTTACACGACCTCTTTCTACTTCAATGCCCAGCTCTTCAAGTCCAATATTCTCTATGTTTGGTGATATACCTACAGCCGAGAGCACTACTTCCGCTTCAACAACTTCTTCGCCTTTCTTTGTTTTAATAGTTACTTTGCATACATCACCGGATGTGTCAACAGACTCAACAGAAGCATCCACCAATACTTTGATACCTGCTTTACGGAATGAACGGCTTAGCTGTGCAGATACTTCTTGGTCTTCTAACGGAACAATATTCGGTAGATACTCAACCAATGTAACCTTTGTTCCCATTGCGTTATAGAAGTATGCAAATTCACTTCCGATAGCGCCCGATCCTACAACAACCATTGATTCGGGTAGCTTAGACGGTACTAGTGCTTGGCGATAACCTATAATCTTTTTACCATCAATAGGCATGTTAGGAAGTACGCGAGAACGCGCTCCGGTTGCAATAATTATATGTTTTGCTTCTACGATTTCTTTACTTCCATCTTCGGCTGTTACTTCTACTTTACCTTTTTCTACCAATTTGCCTGAGCCTTTAATAACAGCTATTTTATTCTTCTTAAACAGAAATTCAATGCCTTTACTCATGCCGGCTGCAACGTTACGACTACGCTCTACAACCTTTGCTAAATCAGGTTTTACGCTACCTTCAACTGTAATACCATATTCGGCTGCATGGACTGCATATTCGTAAACTTGAGCGCTTTTAAGCAATGCTTTTGTAGGAATACAACCCCAGTTAAGGCATATTCCGCCAAGTTCGGCTCTTTCTACTACAGCAACGTTCATACCAAGCTGAGATGCACGTATTGCTGCAACATATCCGCCCGGTCCGCTACCGATAACTACTAAATCGAAGTTCATTGTATATGTTATTTTTTAATTTGTTATAAAATAGGATTAATAATTTCGTATGTGTTAAATAAATAGGCTCTTAAACGTCATTTATCTAGCTATATGAAACAACAAACATAGGAAAAATTTGCAGAAGAAAGGACGTTTTATAGCAGACTCTTACGGATTTTATAAATCCATTCTTAGGCGAACCATGTGCTTGCATTGGATGCCATTTTCTACGATTTCTTCTTCTTTATAATGTTTTGTGAAAAAATCGAAGTCTATCCAGCTGATAGTGAATCCACATTTTTGGTAGAGCGCAAGCTGCAGTGTTCCGCAATTCCCTGTTCCTACTTCAAGCACTTTAGCATTTTTACGTTTAGCAGTTTCGATAGCATGGCTTATGAGTAGCTTGCCAATGCCTTTGTTTTGATGGTTTTCATCAACAGCAAGGTTTACAAGTTCATAGGTATATGGACGGGTAGGGAGTAAGACATATTCGCCAACTAAGACATTATTTATAAATGCCATATAACAAAAACCTCTTTTAAGATAATCCTCTACTGCTTCCTTAGAGGGATCGGCAAGGTATAACAAGTCGTAAGGAATATTGTTGTTTGCGAACAACTCTTTTATTTCCAACTTATCATCTGTCATTAGTCAAATGCTATATCAATCCACTTTGGCGCATAACGTAGGTAATAATACCCATGCGGGCATATACGCCATTTTCTGCCTGAGTAAAATAGTAAGCTTTCGGGTTGCTGTCAACATCAACATTTATCTCGTTTACACGGGGTAGGGGATGCAGAATCTTTACGTTGTCTTTAGTATCGTCAAGCATACTGTTACGTAAGCTGTACACGTTTTTAACCTTTTCGTATTCAACCGGATCTGTAAAACGTTCTTGCTGAACACGGGTCATGTATATAATATCGGCATCACGTATGTTTTCTGCCAGCTCTCGGTGTTCTGAATATGGCAGACCTTTCTGATCGAGAAAGCGTTTGTATTCTCCGGGAATCTGCAGCTCTGTTGGGGCAATAAACTTAAAGCGGGTATTGAAATGAGACATTGCCATAATGAGCGAATGCACGGTACGCCCATACTTTAAATCGCCAACCATAGTGATCGTTAATCCATCTAAAGTACCTTGTGTCTTTTGAATTGAATATAAATCAAGCATAGTTTGCGAAGGATGCTGATTTGCTCCGTCACCTGCGTTTATCACGGGTACACGCGATATTTCGCTGGCATAACGCGCGCTGCCTTCAACCGGATGGCGCATAATGATAAGGTCGGCATAGTTGGCAACCATCATAATGCTGTCTTTTAACGTTTCTCCCTTGCTGACACTGGTATTGCGTGAGTCAGAGAAACCTATAACCCTTCCGCCTAAACGGTTTACAGCTGTTTCGAAGCTGAGGCGGGTACGTGTCGATGGCTCAAAAAAAACGGATGCTACAACTTTCTCGTGTAACAACCGTTGATTCTTATTTTGCTCGAATTCTGCGGCCAGCTGAAGAACGGAGAGAATCTCTTCTTTCGTAAAATCGGTAATGGATACAAGATGTTTTATCATACGAAAGTGTTTTAGAAATGCGTTTGTGCAAATTTACAAAATTTAATCGTTAGTCGAAAAAATAATGTGCTAATATGCAAATATGAGAATGTGAGAATGAAAAGATAGTATTTGCCCCTCCCGTCCCCTAAAGGGGAAGCCCTTTTATCGACGACTGCTCCCCTTTAGGAGTTAGGGGCTAAACATTAAACATTAATAACTGATAATTTCTATTTCCAGTCCTTCCACCTTTTGCAAACGTTCTTTTAATCTATCGGATTTACTTTTACGGATAGCTAAATTTATGTGACAAGATATATCCAGCTGCTGGCTTAAAATATCAGGTTGTTCTTCTTTAAGAATACGCATTACATCATTCATAACAGCATAGCCAAAGCTAATACTTAGCTGTTCGTCTATAGTGCGTTCTACTATTTCGGCATTGGCAATAGCATCGGCTGTGGCTGTTTTGTAGGCATATATAAGCCCCGATGTTCCCAGTTTAATACCTCCAAAATAGCGTATTACAACAACCAGAATATTAGTAAGCTCATGCGAGAGTAGCTGACCAAGTATTGGTTTGCCCGCTGTGCCCGAAGGCTCGCCGTCATCGTTAACACGAAATTGTTCACCTTTTCCGCCTAAACGATAGGCGTGGCAATGGTGGCGCGCATCAAAGTATTCTTTCTTCAGCTTTTGCACATGTTCTTTTACTTCATCTTCGGTACCAATAGGATATACATAGGCTAGAAATTTACTACCTTTTTCTTTATAAATACCTTGTGCAGGAGCAGCTATGGTCTTATATGTATCTTCTGCGTTTGACATGTGGATACAAAGTTATGAATTATTGCGGTTAGTGAAGTATGTTGATGTTGTTGGCAATAAAAACACCCACCCCAACCCTCCCCAAGGGAGGGAGATTCCCTCACCCTTCGGATGAGGGCTAGGGAGGGGGTGCCCGAAACGCTGCTTGTAAATGTAACGTTCATCAAATTTAAACAGCTGCTAGTATTGATAAACGGAAAAATAGCTTTACTTTGTGTGCTTAACCTAAACCTGTAAGAAAAAAGTAGTACCATGAAAGACCAATCCACTAGAAAACCTACCCCTTTACTATCGCTTGTTCCTGTAATTGTACTTGTTTGCCTTTTGTTTATTACGATACGGATGTTCGGAAACGATGCCTTATCGGGTAGCAGTCAGATAGTTTTGCTAGTTGCGTCTGCGGTATGCTGCTTGATAGCATTAACTTATTGTAGAATTAAGTGGGATACAATAGAAGAAACTATAGCAAAAAATATAGCAAATGTTTCGCCTGCTATACTGATTCTTCTAATTATCGGGGCATTATCGGGAGCATGGATGATCAGCGGAGTTGTACCAACATTGATATATTACGGAATGGGTATTATTCACCCCAGCTACTACTTGGTTTCTACTTGTGTTATTTGTGCAATAGTATCAGTGGTGATAGGCAGCTCGTGGACAACAATTGCAACTGTTGGGATTGCCTTACTGGGAATAGGACAGGCATTAGGTTTCTCACCCGGATGGATAGGCGGAGCAATTATTTCGGGGGCATATTTTGGCGATAAGGTATCGCCATTGTCGGATACAACGGTTTTGTGCGCATCTATAACAGGTACGCCATTATTTACGCACCTTCGTTATTTAATGATAACGACAGTTCCTACAATGCTTATTACTCTTGCCATTTTTACTGTCGCAGGTTTTTCTCATGATATTGCAACAACTGAGCATATAGACACATTCACATCATTGCTGAAAGAAAAGTTTACCATATCGCCTTGGCTGTTGATTGTTCCTGCAATAACGCTCTTCATGATTATTAAGCGTGTTCCTGCATTAATCACGCTGTTTTTATCAGCTATGCTTGCCGGTATCACAGCAGTTATAGTGCAACCGGATGTTTTACAAGAGATAGCAGGAGACGGCTCTATATTTAAAGGGTTGATGATGACCTTATATGGAAGTACAGGCGTTGAAACCGGAGATGCAGTATTGAACGATTTGGTTAGTACGAATGGGATGCTGGGGATGCTGAATACCGTATGGCTTATTATTTGCGCAATGGTATTTGGTGGAACAATGATGGCTAGCGGTATGCTGATGAGTATTATGTCGGTATTTGTTCGTTTTATGAAGCGTAGGTTCAGCACGGTTGCATCTACGGCTGTAACAGGCATATTCATGAATATTACCACTGCCGACCAATACATTTCTATTATCCTTACAGGTAATATGTTTAGAGATGTTTATAGACGGAAAGGGTTCGAAAGTCGGCTATTGTCGCGTACCATAGAGAGCGGGGCAACGGTAACATCTCCTCTTGTTCCATGGAATACCTGCGGTATGACGCAATCCATGATTCTCGGTATTTCAACCTTCGTATATCTACCGTATTGCTTCTTCAACTTATTGAGCCCAATAATGGATTGTATTATTGCGGCGTCGGGCTATAAGATATATAGAACAAAGCCGGAGGAAGAAGAGCCGGATGTTGTAGAAGATAAGGTAACGGAATAAAAATAAAACGGACAGAGTTTAACTCCGTCCGTTTTATTTTTATGCTTTAGAAACGCTATTTTGCAATAGTCATTTCGTTAACCAAATGTGTTGCGCCTGCATACTTATCAATAATAAATAAAACGTAACGAATATCCACAGATATATTACGACAGTAATTCGGGTCGAACATAATATCGCTCATAGTCGATTCCCAACAACGGTCGAAGTTGATACCAATCAGCTCGCCTTTTGCATTAAGAATAGGGCTACCTGAGTTACCGCCTGTTGTGTGGTTAGTTGCGATAAAGCAAACGGGTTGTTCGCCTTTAGCGTTGGCATAACGACCATAGTCGTGGTTTGCATGTAGCTGTTTCAGTTTATCGGGAACTTTATAATCATCAGCAGGTAGTAACGATTTTTCTATCACTCCATTAAGTGTGGTATAGTAGCCATATCTCACGCCATCTACAGGGTTGAATCCATCAACATAGCCGTATGCAACACGCAAGGTAGAGTTTGCATCGGGGTAGAATTTCTTATCGGGTTCCATTTCCATTAAGCCCGACATGTAGGTACGCTGTAGCAGATTTGCTTTTTCTTTGTGCTGCTTAAGAGTATCGTCAACCTTTTCTTTCATCATCTGGGTGAATGAACTGTACAATCTATATGCGATGTCGGTTGTAATGGCATTCTTTATAGTTGCAGCATCTTTGCTATTTAGTAGATTGGTAAGGTATGCTTCATCTAATAGCTTCGTTTCTTTGAATACCTTATCCATCAGCTTGTCGATATTGTTTCCGCATTCCATATACAGCTGCGTATAATACTCAGGGTGGTATGGTTTGGCAATGTTCTTGTGGTAGCTGCTAGCCATTGCAACAAAAAGCTTCTGATCTATAAGCTGGCTGTAGTTTTTATAGAAGGTGGGGACTGTAGCGGTTGTTAACCCTTCTGCTTCTTTTATGAATTCTTCTGGTAGCTGATCTTTATCAATAGCCTTGCCTAGCTGAGAGCAGAAGTTTAGCAGCTCAATTCCAAGTATTGCCTCACGATAGTAGTCGTTTACCAACGATATCTCGTTCATATTAGCATAGACTTCTTTTAGCAGGCTAAGAACTTTACCATAACGAGCATTATGTGCTGCATTTTGTGCAACCCAGCTGGTGAATTGCTGTTCTTGCAGCTGCTTCTTTTGTACAGCATTCAACCTATCCAGCCCTTTTAGCTCGCCTTGCCACTTCTTCCATGCGTTAGCAATGCTGTTTTGCTTTGATGCATATTTTATACGAATGCTCTGGTCTTTAGCCATAGCTGCATTAATAATTTCTAAGCGTTGGTCGCGAAGGGCAATCTTATGAGGGTTGTGCTGCATAAGCATTTCGACAGCATAAGAAGGAATGTACTCTTGTGTTGTTCCGGGAAATCCGTATATAAATGTGAAATCGTTTTGGTTGATACCGTTTAGCGAAACGTGGAAATACTTTTTTGGCTTATACGGAACGTTGTCGGTAGAGTAGGGTGCAGGCTTATTGTCTTTTCCGGCGTATATGCGAAACACAGAAAAATCGCCTGTATGACGTGGAAACATCCAGTTGTCGCTATCACCACCAAACTTACCAATGGCATCGGGTGGGGTACCAACTAAACGTACATCTGTAAACTCTTCATATACGTATAATATATATTGATTGCCGTAGTAGATGGGTTTTACAATAGATGTGTAACCTTTCTCTGTTTCAGATTCTTTCGCAACGGTTTTACTGCGCTCCTCAACCAGCTTTATACGCTCGTCTTCGGGAGTTTGATCATTGATGCCTTCAAGTATGCGATCTGTTACATCATCCATACGGACAAGGAATTTTACTGTGAGCTTAGGGTTAGGCAATTCCTCACTTCGGGTTTTAGCCCAAAAACCATATTCAAGGTAGTTGTTTTCAAGCGAACTGTGCGATTGAATTTGGCTATAACCGCAATGGTGGTTGGTTAGCAGCAATCCTTCGGCAGAAACTACTTCTCCGGTACAACCTCCGCCAAACTGAACAATGGCATCCTTAAGGCTGGCGTTGTTTATGCTGTATAGGTCATCGGCAGTAAGCTTAAACCCTTTTTGCTGCATATCCTTCTCATTATATTTTTTAAGAAGCATAGGCAACCACATACCCTCGTCTGCCAAGAGAGATCGGGGTGTAATGATTACAAAACAAAGTAGTATGAGTAATTTTTTCATGTTATTGATGGGACTAATTATTAATTATAAGTTATTAATGTTTTACCCCTAAATCCCCTTAAGGGGATTTAGGGGTAAATATAAAGAGCCAAAAAAGAATGCATCAATGGATAATCCTTAATAATTAAACATTGATAATTTATCATTAACCTTTCTCTTATTCTTGATAGTAACCGTCAATACCGGCCGACTCGTATGTGCTGGTAAATCTTTTCAGCTCTACATACAAACGTTGAACAGGAAGCCCCATAACGTTGAAGTAAGATCCCTCGAGACGTTCGACAGCAATGAATCCCAACCATTCTTGAATACCGTATGCTCCGGCTTTATCGTAAGGTTTATAGTTGTCAACATAGTACTCTATTTCTTCGTCTTCAAGCGGACGAATATGAACAAAAGATGATGCGATAAATGTCTGCATCTTATCTTTAGAGCGGAGGGTAACAGCCGTAATTACCTCGTGCATTCTACCCGAAAGCATATCAAGCATTCTAATTGCATCGTTTCTATCTTTGGGCTTATTCAGCACCTCGTCGTCTATCCAAACAACGGTGTCCGCTGTAATAAGAATATCCTTTTCTTCCAGCTCTTTAGGGTAGGCCTTCGATTTTTTTTCTGAAATGAAGGTTGGCACGCCGTTCTTAGAAAGACCGGTCGGTCGTTCTTCGTCTTTGTCCATATCGTCACATTGCGTAAACGCTATGCCTAGGCCTTTCATCAACTCGGCCCTGCGCGGTGACCGTGAGCCTAGTATTATGTTGTAATCTTTTATGGTATCCAGTAACATAGTAAATAGTATTTAGGTTTTTAGCTTATGAGTTTTTTATTAATTAATTAAAAATCTTTAGGTAGAGGCAATATGTTCGTCGTTATTATGCCATTTACCATGTATTTTCAGAACTTGTTCTATAATATCTCGAACGCATCCCTGACCTCCTTTATATGGCGAGATAAATGTTGCAGTCCTTTTCACTTCAATTACAGCATCAGATGGGCAGCTGGCTACACCACATTTTTCCATTATCGGGATATCCGGAATATCATCGCCCATGAATAGAACTTCTTCGGGCTGCAAGTCATACTTATAGCAAAAATCTTCAAAGTCCGGTAGCTTATCAAACGAACGTAGGTATATATCTGTAACCTTTAGCTGGTTAAAACGGTTTCTTATGGTTTCCGATCCTCCGCCTGTAATAATTGCAATAGGGTAACCTTTTTCTGCGGCATAGCGTATGGCATAACCGTCTTTTGCGTTGTAGGTACGCAGTAGGTCTCCATCAATATAGGTAAGAACAGAACCGTCTGTAAATACTCCGTCAACATCAAAAGCGAATGCTTTTATTTTGTGTAAGTCTGCTTTATAGTTACTCATTTTGGTGCTTTAAAATACTATCTGTTAGCTGTTGGTATATTGTCTGCAAGTTAGGATGCGCGGCCAACAGCTCTATATGTTTATTTATAATGTTTGTATCGTTGCGCGATGCCGGTCCGGTTTGAACTTTTGCTGGATTATCGGTAGAAAACGCGTTGCTAACGGTCTTGTTAACTAAAGACTGAAGCATGGATAATTCTAAACCGGCTTCGAGAAGTACTTTGTTACTGAGAACCAGCATGTGGTTAAGAAAGTTACAGGCAAAAACACCTGCGAGATGTAGCCTCAACCTGTTTTCTGAGCTAAGCACCGAAACTTTGTTAGAGATAAAACCACCCATCTCTTTTAGGTGCGAAACACACTCGCTAAAAGGACTCTCAATAAAAATGGGGATATCCTGAAATGGTACAAGTGTATTTGTAAATGTTTGGAATGGGTAGAATACACCATAATACTTTATGTTGGCATTCTCTTTAAAAACATCGACAGGCGTACTACCTGATGTATGAACGACAAGACCGTTACCCACATTCAGCTGTTTTACCACATCGGCAATGGCATCATCTTTTATGGCAACAATGTAGCAGTTGGCATTACGAATAAGGTCATCGAGATTGTTAGTATATATGCTCGAGTCCAGCTCGGTTGCCAAGCTCTTTGCGTGGGTTATAGTAGGGCTATATACCTGCACAATGCAATGCCCTGCCTCTTTAAAAGCATGACCTAAGTTGCGTGCAACTCTTCCGCTACCAATTAACACCAGCTGTAAAGTGCGATATTTTGCCATATCACAAATGTACAAGTTTTGAGGTGTAATGCAAAAGGTTGTTGTTATTTAAATATTAAAAGCAAACAAGACAGCAGGTAGGCTGTCTTGTGGTTCTTATTATGATAATTTATTTAATCCTTCTTCCCACTTCCTACAAAGTTGTCATCTTTCTCTTTAAACAGAATGTTGAATGTGGTAAGGCTGCCGTATATGCGGGTAACGTATTGCTGCAGGTTTATCTTATCTTCGTCGGTTAGCTTGGGGTGGCTGTTT
>JAVBOE010000045.1:0-8482 GCA_031550925.1 Bacteroidales bacterium
CAAAAAGTATCAAAAAGGGCTAGAAAATTTTAACGCGCTCCGCCTGTCGGCTTCGCTTGCACGGAAAATTTTCAGTAAGGACTTCTCTTTAATAGCGGAATTACATTCCGCACATGCTATTCAGCTTTGGCAAGAAAAAACTGCAAACAGTTCATTAGTGCTTGGCCGGACGGCGTTCCGACGGAGAGCAGGCTAGCCCATGGAAAGCTACTAGTGTCGGGCGGCCTTGATCTTTTGCCTACTTTTGTATCAAGACAAAAGTAGGGAGAGAGGATGCCTACCAACAGCTACTACTAACGTAAAGCACTGCCTATAAATGTTGAATTTATAAATTTAAATAGGCTCTTAGCTGATAATAATAAGAGGCAAATATTTGGCTCCTTGTTATATAAAGCCCAATAAAAAGACATCTATAAGCGAGGTGGCATCTTGATTTTCAAGAAAGTCTCTAAGTCTTAAAATCCTTAAATCTTGGAATCTATGTAATATTATTCGTACATTTGCATACCACCAAAAATATACTTAAATGCTGTCTGTGGTAAACTTCCCAGCGTGGGATAGCGAACTTTTTACTTTTCTCAATAGTCTTCACGTAAATTGGCTTGATCCGATTATGGTCACTATTAGTAGTGTTCCTGTTTGGATTCCGCTTTACCTTATCGTGACTTTCTTTATTTTTAAAAAGTATAAGTGGAACGGGCTTTTATATTTGGCAGCAATGGCGGCATGTATTCTTATAGTAGATCAAATGTCAACCATTATAAAGTATGCCGTAGAACGACCGCGACCGTGTAATGCTTTAGCAAATGTTTACCTGTTAGAACAATGTGGTAATGGCTACAGCTTTATATCTAACCATGCTTCTAATGTCTTTGGGTTTGCAATGATTACCGCTCTTTTCTTTAAGAAGAGATGGTACAGCATCTCTATTTTTATATGGGCTTTAGTCGTATCGTATAGCAGAATTTACCTTGGCAAACATTACCCGTTGGATGTTATAGGTGGAGCCGCTTTTGGTATATTTGTGGGAGGGGGATGCTATTTAGTGTTGCAGTTTTATTTTGAATTGAGAAATTGTTGCCGCTTAGATAAGCTGCTTTCTCTTGTTATATTCAAGCCTGTTCCTAAAGCTGCCGAATCTAAATCTTAAGATTTTTCTTATTTAGGACAATGCTTTTACTCACAAAGCGTTTTATACTCGTTGTGTCTTTTAATGTAGATTTGTGTATAAGAGCAGGTAGGAATGACTTTCAGCTGGTTTTCTTTGGCATATTCTAAGGCATACTTAGTTAATGCAGCAGCTATACCTTTTCCTTCTATCGGACGAGGTACCCGCGTATGAAGTATGTCTATAGTATTATCTTCTAAAATGTATTCAATACTAGCTTTATGCCCTTCAACTTCTGTTTCAAATCGTTGAGCATCTTTGTTGTGTATTATTGCACATTCCATTTGTCGATTGTTTTAAGGGAAAGGCTTATTCCGCCTCGCTTAGTTCTAGTATGCGGTTGAATTCTGCAGCAGCTAATGGCATTACCGAGAGCCTTTGCTGACGGATTAGCCCAATATTTTGCAGCCTGCTATCTTTTCTTATCGCTTCAAGAGTAACCGGTTTCTTTAGTGTCTCAACAGGTTTGAGATCTACCGCAACCCAATGCGTATCTTTTGTTGTGGGGTCTTGATAATGCTCTTTTACAATCTCGGCCATGCCTATAACCTCTTTCCCTTCTACGCTATGGTAAAAAAGTACGAGGTCGCCTTTTTTCATTGCTACGAGATTATTTCGTGCCTGGTAGTTTCGCACTCCATCCCAAAAAGTTCGTTTATCCTTTAAAAAAGCTTCCCAGCTGTATTTTGCCGGCTCTGATTTAACAAGCCAATAGTTCATGTTAGTATAGTTATGTAGGTAATAACCGGGAGTTCTCTTTTGTAAGCGTTATCTTATACCTCGTACAAATAATGCTTTTGCAATAGCATATGATCGGAATCCCAATATACAAACAATAGGTACTAACGCATTGTTCAGCTGTTGAGGAAGAGAACCTCTGAAAACCAACAATGATATATAAAGCAATGTACAAGCTGCAAAATACCACAACACCCAGCGCGGACGATTCTTTTTGAGCAAGAAGAACGCCACGATACAATGTAGCGGTATTGCCCATAAGATGTTATAGTTGTATTTAGTAACGTAATGATCCGTTCCGAACCACATAAAAAGAAGAAAAATTCCTAACAACCCGATAACGAAAAATATTGTAAAATCGATCCATTTAAAAGGAATTTTCATAACATAGGCCGCGATTGTAAGCACAAGTAAAACAATAAAAGCAATGAGAGGAACAATAAGCGGCTTTTTGCCGGCAAAGGCTTCATCACTTTGGTATAAGTAACCCGCTTCCGTTGTTAATACTAATGGTTGCTGGTTTATAGTCGCTTTTCCAAAAGCTTCGAGTAAAAAATCGGGTAAGAACATATACTCGCTGGCGGTAGCCACTCTGTCCACCCTTTTCCCTAAAAGAATATCTATACCCAGCTTTGTCCATGGACTATCGTTGAGGTACGAGTGTAGTAAATCTCTAAAAGTAGGTTCGCCAACAATGCCATCATACCTGTCGGGAAAAACAATTTGATTGGGAAATACTTTGAGTAGAACATCTCTTATTCGCGACGAGCAGTTATCAAATAAGAAGTCGTACAAGTAGAATCTATTTTCAGGTTGACTGTTCCATTCTAGAAAGTTGAATAGTTCCTGTTGTTGTTCTTGTGTTAGATTAAGCGTTTGCTCGTAAACCCAACGCTCATCCATTTTGTATTCGAATATAAAATGATCGAACTGCTGAGTGGCAAGCATGTAGTTTAGCTTACCGCGAACAAAATTTGAGTAGAAGTTAGGGTCGCTAAAGTTGAAAATACCGTAGTTAAAAACTATATCAAAATTTTGAGCTGTATCGCAAACACGTACGGCGCTATGCCCAAATGTTGAGTACAGCTCATCTCCCGATCCGCAGGTTAGCAGCGATATTTTCGCATCCGGAGATAAGGTTTGAGCATTTGTTGTATGTGAAATATGTAAGCTGAAAAGAATTACCAGCAGCTTAACGAAAAATAGTTTTTGCATGGCTTTTAAACTTAAACAGATATTGAAATGGTAATTTAGTTTACCTAAAAATAGACTATAATATAAAGGTATATCGCATTGAGCAAAAATTAAAAAAGTAGATGTATTTACTCAAACTTTTTCAGTTCTATTTTTTGCTCATCAAATACAGCATATTCGCATCCTCTAATCCACTCGCCTAAAATAACAAGAGAAGAACTTTCTGCCACGCTCATAATTATAGGAGTGTGACGATGACCAAAAACAAAATAATCTATGTGCTTTTCTTTTAAAACACCTTGGGCGTATTTGTAAAGCAGCTCATCTTTGCCGTAAAAAGGTGTGGCAACCCCTTTTGATAACCTGCTATGCTTAGACCATCTATGCGCAAAGCCCATGGTAATGCGCGGGTGTATCATGGCATAAAGGAATTGACAGAAACGGCTGGTAAATATACTACGAAGAAATTTATAGCCTTTGTCTCCGGGACCTAAACCATCGCCATGGCCCATAAGAAATTTTTTGCCTGCAATATCAACCTCGTATGGTTGCTTATGATGAACGGTTGCTCCCAGCTCTTCCTGAAAATAGGTAAACATCCATATATCGTGGTTGCCGGGGAATATGTGGATATTAATGCCCGAATCTGCTAGCTCTGCCAGCTTACCCAGCACACGGGTAAACCCTTTTGGTACAACGGTCTTATACTCATACCAGTAGTCGAATAAATCGCCAAGAATGTAAATACTTTCGGCATCGGTAGCAGCTTCGGTAAGCCAGCGAGCGAAAAGTTTGTCTCGCTTAAGCGATTTTTCTTCGGCACGTAAACCTAGGTGAATATCGGAAACACAGTATGTTTTTTTTTCGCCCATTGGGTTATGTTATCGCGTCAGCTCTGCCAGCTTCTTTTCTAAAGCTTCGCCAAATAAATTTCTGGCAACAATGTCGCCGTTTTTATTAATAATAAAATCGTAAGGTAAGTCCTGAACGTTATAAGTTAAAGCAGCAGGAGATGCAGCACCTCTTCCGTCGCATACATTTATCCAAGGTAGCAGCTGAGTTTCTATTGCCTTAATCCATTGTGTCCTGTCAATGTCCAGCGATACTTGATATATTTCCAGTCCTTTCGCCTGATATTTTTCGTATAGATTCAGCAGTTCTCTGTTATCAAGCTGGTTTCCTTCCATTGTGGTGGACCAAAAGTAGAGCAGTATGGTTTTCCCTTTTAGTGAAGACAGCTTTATTTCTTTTCCGGATTTATCCGGCAGCGAAAGTTCCGGAAAGTCTTGAATGCTTGTAATATTTTCTATTCTATTCTGTAGCTCGGCTTGATTTCTTAAGCTCTTGCTATCTGTTTTCAGGTTTTCAATGTATGCAGAACCCATGTATTTTGTTTGTAGCGAATCTATCAGTATTTGGTAGTATGGAGAATCTTCTGTTCTACCAAATAGCGGATATCCGGGAGAAAACTCTTGATAAATGGCAACAATAGACGCAAACGATTTAGGATGCGATATAATAAACCGAATGCTGTTTTGTTTATGTTTAGTAAGAAGTCTTACCAAAGCATGATTTACTTCGGTTAGATTTTCGTTGTTAGGTTCGAGCGTTTGTACTATAGAGTCGCGGCTATAATCATTTTTGTCCATCAGGTTGTCCAGCTCTTTTAGCAGGGTTGACCCTTCAGAGCCTTCTATCTCATATTGACCGTCAGCGTAGCGAAAGCTTATTTTCTCACCTTTATCTACCAATAACATACCTAGGTACAAAGAGTCTGTTCGTAATGTAAGAAAATATGGCTCGGAAGGAATTTCAACTTTAAACGAAAAATCTCCGTTACTTTTCACCTTAGTTGAGTCAAGTCGCCTGATAAGCAAAGGCTCTGTTCGTTCCAGATAAACAGTTTTACCGCTTGCGGCTTTGGCGTTTCCTTCAATGGTAGAAGTATCTTCACTTCCACACGAAACAAGAATTAATGAAAAGATAACAGAATTAATAGTAGCTAATATACCTGATTTTATGCTCATACTGGAGGTTTTTTATGCTCGCATTACACAAATAGATGATTTTAGACAACAAAAATAGATTAATATTTTGCTAATCCAAGCAAAACATTTATTATCTTTAGGGTGTTTACTATCCATTGTGTTTTTAAAATACTCTCTATCGTATGGGATACTTAAAATTTGATAAAAATAAGCTTGTTAATCTGGAATATTCCCTGAAGCGTGAAATGCTGAGTACAAATAGGGCCGGTGGATATTTAAGCACAACCATTGTTTGCTCTAATACGCGAAAATATCATGGGTTATTAGTTGCTCCTATTGATGAATTCAACGGCGATAACCACGTTATCCTATCAACGCTCGACGAAACAATTGTTAAGCAAAAAGAAAGCTTTAATCTGGGTATTCATAGATACCCCGGTATATATGAGCCGAGAGGGCATAAGTATATTACAAACTTTGAGTACGAGCCAACGCCTGCCATAACTTATCAAGTAGGAAATATTATACTGAAAAAAGAGCTGTTGTTGTTGCACTACGATGATCATCTATTGATTCGCTATACGGTGCTTGATGCTCAATCTTCTATCAAGCTTCGGCTTAAACCTTTCTTGGCTTTTCGGCAGATACATAAGCTAAGTAAGGCTAATATGAACGCGAATGCAAAGTATAATACGGTTGCCAATGGAATTTCTTCTAAGCTATACCTCGGATTTCCGACGTTGTTTATGCAGCTGGATAAGAAAAATGAATTTATTCCTACACCCGACTGGTACTACAACATAGAATATCTGGAAGAGCAAAAACGCGGGTATGATTTTCAGGAAGATCTTTTTGTTCCCGGATATTTTGAAGTATCGCTGAAGAAAGGGGATAGCGTTATTTTTTCGGCAGGCTTTAAAGAAATAGCACCGTCCGGTTTTAATAAGCGCTTTAATAATGAGCTGGAAAAACGTCCGCCTAAAAATAATTTTGTCGATTGCCTCAAAAATTCGGCTTCGCAGTTTATTGTAAAAAGAGGAAGAACAACAGAGGTAGTGGCCGGTTATCCTTGGTTTGGCCGCTGGGGGCGCGATACGTTTATCGCCCTGCCGGGACTTACCCTTTCGGCATTTGGAGACACAAAGACATGCAAAGATGTTCTCGATACCATGTCGAGCGAATTGAAGAACGGTCTTTTCCCTAACATCGGTAAAAGCGCTGATGCCGCGTATAATTCTGTGGACGCTCCGTTATGGTATTTTTGGGCTATCCAACAGTATGACGATTTTACAAAAGATAGCGCGGAGGTGTGGAAGCTGTATGGTAAAAAGATGAAAGCGATTCTTAAGTCGTATAGAGAAGGAGCGAGCCATAACATCTGTATGCACGATAACGGGTTAATTTGGGCCGAAGAAAAAGGCAAAGCACTTACTTGGATGGATGCCATTGTTTTTGGCAAACCTGTTACACCCCGTGCCGGGTTTGCTGTAGAGATAAACGCGCTTTGGTATAATGCCGTTTGCTATACATTAGATTTAGCCAGAAAATTTAAAGATACTGTTTTTGTAAAAGCATGGAAAGATATCCCTTCGTTGATAGAGCAATCGTTTATGCCTACTTTCTGGTGTCAAGAAAGGCAGCATTTGGCAGATTATGTCGATTCTGAAGGGCAGAATATATCTACCCGTCCTAACCAAATACTTGCGGCATCACTCCCTTATTCAGTAATCAGCGATGAGGTTAAAGGAATAATAATGTCGGCAGTAGAAAGAGAGCTGCTAACGCCAAAAGGTATCCGGACATTGTCACCTAGAAATCCGCTTTATAAAGGACGATATGAAGGCGATCAGCCCACTCGCGACGAGGCATACCATCAAGGTACAGTATGGCCTTGGCTACTGGGGCATTATGTCGAAACAAACTTTAAGCTCTATGGCGAAGCATTTGTAGCAACAGCAGAGCAGCTGGTAAATAATTTTGAAGAAGATATGACATATTATGGTATTGGGTCGGTACCCGAAGTTTACGATGGTGATCCGCCTCAAGAGCCCGGAGGATGCATTTCTCAAGCATGGAGTGTTGGCGAATTGCTTCGCATTATTCGGATGATAGAATACTATAAAAATCCTAAATAGCTATGAGGGTTTTGATGTTTGGGTGGGACTTTCCGCCGCATATAACAGGGGGACTTGGTACGGCATGTTATGGACTGGTTAAGGGATTAGCCAAACATGGCGTAGATATTTTATTTGTTATGCCAAAGGCTTATGGCGACGAGGATAAAAGCGTTGCTCGTATTGTAAACGCAAGCGATGTAGTTATTCCCGCTACGGCTATGGAGTTGGAAGAGCTATGGAATAAGATTACGTTTATGGAGATAGGGTCTAACCTTATTCCGTATGTTGGCGAAGAAGAATTTAAGAGAATTGTTACCGAAGAGCAAAACTTTTTGAAAGAAAAAAATGGGAATACCTTTTATTCTAAGTTCAGCTTCTCCGGAAAATATGGTACCGATCTTACACAAGAAGTATCGAGATATGCTTTGGTTGCGGCAACAATTGCCAAAAACAACCAGTTTGATGTAATACATGCTCACGATTGGTTAACCTATCCTGCCGGAGTAGCTGCAAAAAAAATATCGGGAAAACCGCTGGTTGTACATGTTCATGCAACAGAGTTTGATCGTAGCGGAGAAAACGTAAATCAAAATGTTTACGATATTGAGAAGCGAGGAATGGAGGAAGCCGACCGTGTAATTACGGTTAGTAACCTTACTCGCAATATAGTAATTAAAAGGTATGGTATTAACCCCAATAAAGTGTTTACCGTACATAACGCTGTTGACTTTAGTAACAGAGACGTTCAGTGCCATGAGAGAAGCATTGAAGATAAGGTTGTGACTTTCTTGGGTAGAGTTACCTATCAAAAAGGTCCTGACTATTATGTTGAAGCGGCGAATAAAGTTCTAAAGAAGCTTAAAAATGTTCGGTTTGTTATGGCCGGTAGTGGCGACATGTTGAACCGTGTTGTGCGGCGTGTTGCGCAGCTTCGCGTTGCCAACCATTTTCATTTTACAGGATTTTTGCAGGGAGAAGAGGTAAGTCAAATGTTTTCGCTTAGCGATGTATATGTTATGCCATCGGTTTCCGAGCCGTTTGGTATTTCTCCGTTAGAAGCAATGGCCTCAAATGTTCCTGTTATTATATCAAAACAATCCGGCGTTGCCGAAGTACTCCATTATGCCCTTAAGATTGATTTTTGGGATGTTGATGCTATGGCAGATGTAATGTATGGATTGCTACAATATCCTGCACTTTCAAGGTTTTTTGTCAGAAACGGACAAGAAGAGGTAAATAATCTGAAGTGGGAGAACGCAGCAGAAAAGGTTATTGAT
>JAVBOE010000126.1:0-19707 GCA_031550925.1 Bacteroidales bacterium
GTGGTTCATTCTGCGAATACCAAGAGATGCCAAGGTGTCGCGCTGACGTTGGGTTGAGCCTATCTTACTTTTTACTTGTGTAATTTTATATGTCGCCATTGCTAAGTCTCCTATCCTTTAAACACTTTGTTCATAGATATACCGCGAACATCTGCAACGGTGTAAGCATCTCTAAGCTCAAGTAAAGCGTTAACTGTAGCCTTCACCAAGTTGTGAGGGTTAGATGAGCCTTTTGATTTTGCCAACACATCGGTAATTCCAACACTTTCGAACACTGCACGCATAGCACCCCCTGCCTTTACACCCGATCCGGGAGCTGCAGGTTTCATGAACACGTTTGCGCCGCCAAACTTGGCAATTTGCTCGTGAGGAATTGTACCGTTATGCACGGGTACTTTAACTAGATTCTTCTTTGCATCCTCTATTCCTTTAGAGATGGCAGAGGTTACTTCGCCTGCTTTACCAAGTCCGTATCCAACAATGCCGTTTTCGTTTCCTACAACAACAATTGCTGCAAAGCTAAAGTGGCGTCCCCCTTTAGTTACCTTGGTAACACGCTGAATTGCTACTAACCTGTCTTTAAGCTCTAGGTCGGTAGTCTTCACCTTACGTACGTTTGAATTTTGTGCCATATGCTCTTTTAGAATTTAAGGCCGGCTTCTCTGGCCGATTCTGCTAAACTTTTTACTCTACCATGGTATAGGTATCCGTTACGGTCGAATACTACTGCCGAGATACCTTTTTCTTGTGCTTTTTCGGCGGCTAGCTTGCCAACCATTTTAGCAACTTCTAAACCTGGTTTTCCTTTTACTTGCTCAGCCAATGCCTTGTCGCTTGATGAGGCTGATGCTAACGTCTGACCTGCTACGTCGTCGATAAACTGAACGTAGATCTGCTTGTTGCTTCTAAACACAGACATGCGAGGTCTTTCGGCTGTGCCGCTAACAACTTTAGCAACACGGTATTTAATACGTTGTCTTCTTTCTATTTTTGTAAGTGCCATAATCTCAACCTCCCGTTATTTTGCATTAGCAGACTTACCAGCTTTTCTGCGAAGCTGTTCACCCATAAACTTAATACCTTTACCCTTGTAAGGCTCCGGCTTACGGAACGAGCGAATCTTTGCAGCAACTTGACCAAGCAGCTGCTTGTCGTGGCTGGTTAATGTTAGTTTGGGGTTACCTTTCTTTTCGGTAACTGCGGTAGCCTTAACTTCAGCGGGTAGCTCGAAGTGGATATCGTGTGAGTAACCAAGGCTGAACTCTAACATTTGGCCTTTAGCTTCAACTTTATATCCAACACCTACCAGCTCCTGCTGAATGGTATAGCCTGTAGATACACCCACTACCATGTTGCTTATAAGAGCACGGTACAAACCATGCATTGAGCGGTGGCGGGGCTGATCGGTAGGGCGTTCTACCTTAAGCTCTGTACCCTCAACGGTAACCTTAATATCAGGATTTACTGCCTGAGTAAGCTCACCAAGAGGTCCTTTAACCTTTACCACATTATCAGAGCCAACCGTAACGGTTACTCAAGCGGGAAGGTTTACAGGTAATTTTCCTATTCGTGACATTCTGTTTTTGTTATACTTAGTTTATACTAATTTTTCTACTAATGCTAGCTTATGAAGCAAACAACTTCGCCACCAACGTTCAGCTCTCTTGCTTCCTTATCAGTCATAACTCCTCTCGAAGTTGACATGATAGCAATACCTAGTCCGTTAAGAACACGAGGCATATCCTGCACACCGGTATATCTACGTAAACCCGGGGTACTAACACGCTTTAAGGTTTTGATAGCAGATTTTTTACTTTCGGGATGGTACTTCAACGCTATTTTGATAGTACCTTGAGGGCCTTCTTCCATAAACTTATAGCTAAGGATGTAGCCCTTTTCGTGAAGGATTCTTGTCAGCTCCTTCTTCATTTTTGAAGCAGGGATTTCTACTGTTTTATGTCCTGCTTTTACCGCATTCCTTATTCGGGTAAGGAAGTCTGCAATTGGATCAGTCATTACGTTATTAATTTTTTAGTTTTATCGATACACGGTGAGTGTGTAACCGATATCCAATACAATTTACTGCTCTATGTAAAACTCCTGCAGTATACGGAGTATATGTTCTCTTCTTCTACCAGCTGGCTTTGGTTACGCCCGGGATAAGACCTTTAGATGCCATTTCTCTAAATTGGATACGGCTAATACCAAAGATGCGAATATATCCTTTTGGACGACCGGTAAGCGAGCAACGGTTATGTAGACGAATAGGGTTGGAATTTTTAGGAAGCTTTGCTAAGCCTGCATAATCGCCTGCTTCTTTAAGTGCTTTACGCTTCTCTGCATATTTCGCAACCATCTTTGCACGCTTTACTTCACGCGCTTTCATCGACTCTTTTGCCATAGCTTATTCGTTCTTTTTTGCGTTTTTAAATGGTAGACCAAAGCCACGAAGCAGCGCATAAGCTTCTTCGTCCTTTTCGGTTGAGGTTACAAAGGTAATCTCCATTCCCATAATTTTGGTAATCTTATCGATATCAATTTCAGGGAAAATAATCTGTTCGCGAATACCTAAGCTGTAGTTACCACGGCCATCAAGCTTATCGCTGATACCTTGGAAGTCGCGAATACGAGGAAGCGCAATGGCTACCAAGCGATCTAGGAATTCGTACATTTTATCGCGACGAAGTGTAACCTTCGTTCCGATAGGCATGCCTTTTCTCAGCTTAAAGTTAGAAATGTCTTTCTTCGAGTATGTTTGGATAGCTTTTTGTCCGGTAATTGTAGTAAGCTCGTTCTGAGCAACTTCAATTAACTTCTTATCGGCAACAGCGCTACCAACACCTTGATTAACAATTATTTTCTCTAAGCGGGGAACTTGCATAACATTCTTGTAACCGAACTCTTTCATAAGAGCCGGAGCAATCTCTTCAGTGTATTTCTTTTTTAGAGCAGGAATATATCCCTTTGGAACAGCAGCCTGAGCGCCAGCTGTAGCTTTAACTCCTTCACTTTTCTTTGCCATTATTATTTAATTTCCTCGTTGGATTTTTTTGAGTAACGTACCAGCTTACCCTTATCGTTTAATCTACGACCGATGCGGATAGGCTTGCCATTTTCTACCAGCTGCAGGTTAGAGATGTGGATAGGAGCTTCTTGCTTAACAATTCCGCCTTGCGTATTTTTTGCGTTGGGCTTAGTGTGCTTGCTTACCATGTTAAGACCTTCAACAATGGCGCGCTGGTCTTTTACAAGAACCTGAAGCACCTTACCGGTTTTACCTCTGTCTTCACCAGTATTTACATATACTGTATCGCCCTTTTTAATGTGTAGTTTCATCTTTTTACAGTTTTATCTTTACAACACTTCAGGAGCAAGTGATACAATTTTCATGTAACCGTCGCGTAGCTCTCTGGCAACAGGTCCGAAAATACGTGTTCCACGAATTTCACCCTGAGCATTTAGCAGTACGCAAGCGTTATCGTCAAAGCGAATGTAAGAACCATCTGCACGACGGATTTCTTTTTTCACTCTAACAATTACAGCTTTTGAAACTGTTCCTTTCTTTGCTTCACCTCCCGGTATAGCATGCTTGATAGAAACAACGATCTTATCGCCTATAGAAGCGTAACGTCTTTTTGTTCCACCAAGTACACGGATACAAAGCACTTCCTTTGCTCCGCTGTTATCAGCCACTTGTAGTCTACTTTCTTGTTGTATCATGGCTATTTTACTTTTTCTAGGATTTCAACTAACCTCCAACGCTTAGTTTTGCTAAGCGGACGGGTTTCCATTATTTTCACGGTATCGCCTTCGCTGCACTCATTCTTATCGTCATGAGCCACGAACTTCGTAGTTTTATTCACGAATTTACCGTACATAGGGTGTTTTACTTTACGCTTAACGGCAACAACAATAGATTTTTCCATCTTATTGCTCACAACAACCCCTACTCTTTCTTTTCTTAGGTTCCTGGTTTCCATGAACGATTATTTCTTTGTTTCGTTAATTTGTTTCTCACGCAATACGGTAAGCATGCGAGCGATATCCTTACGTGCTGCCCTTATCTGACCTGAGTTTTCGATAGGCGAGATAGCATGATTCATCTTCATGCGGTCAAGGTTAGCTCTTTCTGTTTCTATTCTTTCAATCAAATCTTTTGTTGAAAGTTCACGAATTTCTGTTGCTTTCATTTTATATTCCAGATTTAGATTGATTCGTCAAAATCCCTTCTCACAATAAACTTGGTTGAGATAGGTAACTTCTGTGCTCCAAGGCGAAGCGCTTCTTTAGCCACTTCTAAAGGCACGCCTTCTGCTTCCATAATAATGCGTCCGGGAGAGATACAGGCAACAAACCCTTCGGGTGCTCCTTTACCTTTACCCATACGTACTTCAGCAGGCTTCTTAGTGATAGGCTTATCGGGGAATACTCTGATCCACAGCTGGCCTTCACGCTTCATGTAACGAACGATAGCCTGACGTGCAGCTTCTATCTGTTGTCCGGTCATCCAGCACTCTTCCATTGCTTTGATTCCGAATGAACCGAATGCAAGCTGGTTACCACGTTGGGCATTACCTTTCATTTTGCCCTTCTGCTGCCTTCTAAATTTAGTTTTTTTCGGTTGTAACATTTTCTTTCGTCTTTATCGAACCTACACTACTTTTTACCTTTTTTAGGATTACGAGGTCTTCTATCTCCACGTTCTCCTCTGTCACCTCTGTCGCCTCTATCGTTACCTTGTCCGCCTGAAGGGCCGCTAAGTGCAGCAACTCCTACGTTAGGGGTAAGATCGCGCTTTCCGTAAACCAAACCGTTGCAAATCCATACCTTAATACCAAGCAAACCTACCTTAGTAAGCGCTTCGCCTAAAGCATAGTCAATATCTGCACGGAATGTGTGAAGAGGAATACGACCTTCTTTCAACGTCTCGTTACGTGCCATTTCAGCACCACCAAGACGACCTGAGATCTGTACCTTAATTCCTTCTGCACCCATACGCATAGTTGAAGCGATAGCTGTTTTAATTGCACGGCGGTAAGAGATACGTCCCTCAATCTGGCGAGCAATGTTATTAGCTACAATCATAGCATCCAGCTCCGGACGCTTTACCTCAAAGATGTTAATCTGAACATCTTTGCTGGTGATTTTCTTCAACTCTTCTTTCAGCTTATCTACTTCCTGACCGCCTTTACCAATAATGATACCAGGGCGAGCAGTATTTATAGTTACAGTGATAAGCTTAAGCGTTCTTTCGATAATTATCTTCGAGATACTTGCTTTTGCTAAACGAGCATTGAGATACTTACGAATCTTTGCGTCTTCAACAATCTTACCGGCGAAATCTTTACCGCCGAACCAGTTTGAATCCCATCCGCGAATGATTCCAAGTCTATTTGCTATCGGATTTACTTTTTGTCCCATAAACTATTTCTCCTCTGCTACGTTTGCTTGTTTTGTACCTACGATAATGGTAACGTGGTTAGATCTTTTGCGAATTCTGTGCGCGCGCCCTTGCGGAGCGGGTTGAATTCTCTTAAGTGTTCTACCTTCGTTAACGAAAATCTGCGTAATGTGCACATTACCGCTTTCAAGTTCTTTCTTTTCGCCTTCGTTCTTTACTTCCCAGTTAGCAATTGCTGACTTTAAAAGCTTTTCTAAACGAATAGACGTGTCTTTCTTGCTATATTTTAGTACATCAAGAGCGTGGTTAACCTCCATTCCTCTTATCAAGTCGGCCATTAAGCGCATCTTACGAGGAGAGGTAGGGCAGTCGTTAAGCTTAGCATAAGCTACCTTAGCCCTTTCTTCTTTCAGCCTTTTGGCCATTTCTGTTTTTCTTGCACCCATTATATTCGAAATATTTCGGTGTTACGACTACTTTCTATTACCGCTGTGTCCCTTGAACGTGCGGGTTGGCGCAAACTCTCCAAGCTTGTGACCTACCATGTTCTCGGTAACGTAAACGGGAATAAACTTATTACCATTATGCACTGCAATTGTATGACCTACAAAATCTGGTGAGATCATTGTTGCACGCGACCACGTTTTGATAACCGTTTTCTTGTTGGTCTCGTTTTGTGCAAGTATTTTCTTTTCTAACTTAGGTTCTATATATGGACCTTTTTTCAGTGAACGACTCATACTAATTCTGTTTTAATCAAATTATTTCTTTCTTCTCTCGATGATGAACTTGTTAGAGTTCTTCTTCGGATTACGAGTCTTATAACCCTTAGCAGGAATACCCTTGCGTGAGCGTGGGTGACCTCCGGACGCGCGTCCTTCACCACCACCCATCGGGTGATCTACTGGGTTCATCACTACACCTCTCACTCTTGGGCGGCGGCCTAACCAGCGTTTTCTACCGGCTTTTCCGTGCGATTCAAGAATATGGTCGGGGTTAGAAACCGAACCTATGGTTGCTCTACATGTCGTTAACACCATACGAGTTTCGCCTGAAGGAAGCTTAATAACTGCAAACTTACCTTCGCGTGCAAGAAGCTGAGCATATGCTCCGGCGCTACGTGCCATAACTGCTCCTTGTCCCGGCTGAAGCTCAATATTGTGAATAACTGTTCCAAGGGGAATTTCGGCAAGAAGAAGTGTGTTTCCAACTTCGGGAGCAACACCTTTACCAGATGATATTACCTGTCCTACTTTTAACCCGTGGGGGGCTACGATATAGCGTTTTTCGCCATCGGTGTACGCTACAAGTGCAATACGCGCGCTACGGTTAGGATCATACTCGATGGTCTTAACGCTAGCGGTCATGTTGTCCTTGTCTCTCTTAAAATCTACAATACGATACTTCTTTTTATGGCCACCACCCATATAGCGCATGGTCATCTTCCCATCTTTATTACGTCCTCCGGACCTTTTAAGAGGGGTGAGTAACGATTTCTCCGGTGTTGACGAGGTAATATCCTCGAACGAACCGATAATCTTATGTCTTGTACCGGGTGTTACCGGTTTAAACTTTCTTACTCCCATGGCTCTTAGATGTTGCTATAAAAATCAATTTTGTCATTTCCTTTCAGGGTAACGAAGGCCTTCTTGTAGTGGTTAGCTCTACCGGTTAGTAAACCAGCCTTTGTAAAGCGGCTTTTTCTTTTACCAGCGTAGCTAGCTGTGTTAACAGCTTCAACAGTTACGTTGTAAAGCTCTTCTACAGCCTTCTTAATCTCAAGCTTGTTAGCCCTGAGGTCAACAATAAAACCGTAACGATTCAACTTATCGCCCTGAATCGTCATTTTTTCGGTTACTATAGGCTTAATAATCATATTCATCACTTATTCAGTATTACTCTTGACCAATACCAAAAACGCCATGCAATACCTCTACCGATTTTTCGGTAAGAATGAGGCTTGAAGCGTTCATAATATCGTAAGTGGTTAAGTCCGAAGCAAGTACCGTTTTAACATTCGGTAAATTTCGGGACGACAAATATACATTTTTATTTGATTCGGGAAGCACCATAAGTAATTTTTTATCAGCAACTTTCAAATTTTTACTGATATTGATAATTTCTTTGGTTTTTGGTGCATCCATTTCTAACGACTCTAAAACAATAAGTCCTTCGTTCTTTGCCTTATAGGCAAGAGCACTTTTACGGGCTAATTGTTTAAGCTTCTTATTCAGCTTAAAACTATAATCACGAGGTCTTGGGCCGAATACACGACCTCCACCAACATAGATGTTTGCTTTAATGCTACCGTGACGAGCACCACCTGTACCTTTTTGGCGAATAACCTTTTTGGTACTGTAGGCAACTTCCCACTTTTCTTTCGTCTTGTGGGTTCCTTGGCGTTGGTTAGCCAGGTATTGTTTCACGTCAAGATAGATAGCATGGTCGTTCGGTTCTATTCCGAAAATGGCATCATCAAGCGTAACTGTTTTCGCTGATTTATTACCTTCTTTAGTATATACTGCTAATTCCATCTCTCTAATCTTCAATAATTACGTAAGACCCTTTGGCTCCGGGTATAGAACCTTTTACCAACATCAAGTTACTTTCGGGGATAACTTTAAGTATTCTTAGGTTAAGCACCTTTACTCTTACACCACCCATGCGTCCGGGAAGCTTCTTTCCCTTAAATACGCGTGATGGATAAGATGATGCACCTAATGAACCAAGAGAGCGTTGGCGATTGTGCTGACCGTGAGTTTGTCCACCCACACCAGCAAAACCGTGACGCTTAACTACGCCCTGAAATCCTTTACCTTTGGAGATACCTGCAATATCTACCCAATCGTTTTCCTCAAAATCGGCAACAGTAACAATGTCGCCTAGTTTAATCTCCCTCTCCCAGTCCATGATAGTTTCAACCACCTTGTACTTAGGAGCCGTGTTGGCTTTCTTAAAATGCCCTACAAGAGCATTGCTGGTTTGCTTTTCTTTCTTATCGTCATAGGCAAGCTGAACGGCTTCGTAACCGTCTATCTCATTCGAGCGTACTTGCGTAACAACACATGGACCAGCCTCAATAACGGTGCAGGGGATGTTTTTTCCATCTGCATCGAACACGGAAGTCATTCCGATTTTTTTTCCAATAATTCCTGGCATGTTTAGTTTTACTTTGAGAAGACTTCTAGACTTTATGACTTAAAGACTTATGGACAAAAGATTTAAAGATTAAAATGTTAATGCTTATTGTAGCCACAAAATCAGCAATAGTATTTTTATTCTTTTGTCTTTGTTCTAAACGTCCTTGTTCTACCGTCTTTCTCTATTAATAATTGTGCATAACCCCAGCAGAGGTCATCGGCACCGTTTCTATCAAACTTTGATTTCTACTTCAACTCCGCTAGGTAGCTCAAGCTTCATTAGCGCGTCAACTGTTTTAGGAGTTGAGCTGTAGATATCAAGCAAACGCTTGAATGTACATAGCTGAAACTGCTCGCGCGATTTCTTGTTTACGAATGTTGAACGGTTAACAGTAAAAATCTTCTTTTGCGAAGGAAGGGGAATAGGTCCGCTAACTACCGCACCTGTTGCCTTTACTGTCTTCACGATCTTCTCGGCCGACTTGTCAACCAAAGAGTGATCATACGATTTTAATTTAATTCTAATTTTTTGGCTCATGGTTGATTATTTATTATTCGTCATCATCTACTTTCTTTTTACCACTGGCTTTTTCGATAATTTCCTTAGCAATGTTTGCAGGAACCTCGTCATAGTGCGAAAACTCCATAGTGCTTGTGGCACGTCCTGAACTTAACGTACGTAGCACGGTTACATAACCGAACTGCTCTGATAGCGGAACTTTAGCCTTAACCACACGGGCATTAGCCTTAGATTCCATGCCGGTAATCTGACCACGACGCTTGTTCAAGTCGCCAATTACATCGCCCATGTACTCTTCGGGAGTAACAACTTCGAGCGACATGATAGGCTCCATAAGCACAGGGTTAGCCTTTGATGCTGCATGACGGAATGCTGCGCGGGCGCAAATTTCGAATGACAGCGAGTCAGAGTCAACCGCGTGGAACGAACCGTCCTTCAGCGTAACCTTCATACTTTCTACCTCAAAGCCGGCCAGGGGACCATTAACCATAGCAGCCTTGAATCCTTTCTCAACAGATGGAATATACTCTTTAGGAATGTTACCACCCTTAACTACATCAACAAACTGTAATCCGAGTGTTTCCTTATCGTCAGCAGGTCCAATCTCAACAATGATATCGGCAAACTTACCACGACCACCTGATTGCTTCTTAAATACTTCGCGATGCTCAATCTTACTGCGTAAAGCTTCCTTGTAGTTAACCTGAGGCGCACCTTGGTTAATTTCTACACCGAACTCGCGTTTCAAACGGTCAACGATAATTTCGAGGTGAAGCTCACCCATACCGCTGATAATTGTTTGTCCGCTGTCTTCGTCAGACTTTACAGTAAAAGTCGGATCTTCTTCGGAAAGCTTACCAAGCGCAACACCTAACTTATCCAAATCTTTTTGAGTTTTAGGCTCAATCGCCAATCCGATAACCGGATCAGGGAAAGTCATAGACTCAAGTACGATAGGACGTTTTTCTTCGCAAATGGTATCGCCTGTACGAAGATCTTTAAAACCAACGCATGCGCAGATATCACCTGCTTCTACAAACTCAATAGGGTTCTGCTTGTTAGAGTGCATCTGGTACAAACGTGCAACGCGTTCTTTTTTACCGGAACGGGTATTAAGCACATATGAACCTCCATCTAGCTTACCTGAATAAGCACGAATAAATGCTAAACGACCTACATAAGGGTCAGTAGCAATCTTAAACACCAAACCACAGAATGGTTCTGATGCATCGGGTTTACGATCTTCTTCTTTCTCAGTAGATGGGTTTGTTCCTATAACCGCGCCAATATCTAACGGACTAGGTAAGTAACGAACAACTGCATCTAAAAGGTATTGAACACCTTTATTCTTGAAAGACGAACCGCACATAACAGGTACAACTGTCATTGCAATGGTAGCCTTTCTCAGTGTATCAACAATTTCCTGCTCTGAAATGGTATCAGGGTTATCGAAGAACTTTTCGAGCAACTCGTCGTTATGTTCAGCAATGGCTTCGATAAGCTTACCGCGCCATTCTTCAACCTCTGCTTTCATATCGGCAGGAACTTCTTCAACGGTAAAGTTGTCGCGAACGTTCTTATCATCAAAGTAAATAATAGCCTTATTGCTGATAAGATCGACAACACCTTTGAAAGTTTCTTCCACTCCTATAGGAAGAACAACAGGAATAGCGTTAGCACCTAACTTATCCTTAATTTCTTGTACTACATTAAGGAAGTCTGCACCAACACGGTCCATTTTATTTACGTAACCAATTCGGGGAACCATATATTTGTCTGCCTGACGCCATACGGTTTCCGACTGGGGTTCTACCCCTCCTACTGCGCAAAATGTTGCAACAGCACCATCTAGTACACGTAACGAACGTTCTACTTCGACAGTAAAGTCAACGTGACCCGGAGTGTCTATAATATTAATTTGGAAGGTCTTATCATCATAGTGCCAGAAAGTGGTGGTGGCAGCAGAGGTAATGGTAATACCACGCTCCTGCTCCTGTGCCATCCAGTCCATGGTAGCTGTTCCTTCATGGGTTTCGCCAACACGGTGAGTCTTTCCGGTATAAAACAAAATACGCTCCGATGTGGTAGTTTTACCGGCATCGATATGCGCCATGATTCCAATATTTCTCGTTAGCTTTAAATCTCTTGCCATTAAATTTCTGCTTTCCTCCTTAAAATATTAGAATCTAAAGTGAGCAAACGCCTTGTTTGCTTCGGCCATTCTGTGCATGTCTTCTTTACGCTTGTATGCAGCACCTTCGTTGTTATATGCTGCCACAATTTCGCCAGCTAACTTTTCTGCCATTGATCGACCCGAGCGCTTACGTGCAAACAGAACCATGTTTTTCATACTGATAGAAATTTTCCGTTCGGGTCTCACTTCAATAGGAACCTGGAAGTTAGCACCACCAATACGACGACTCTTTACTTCAACTTGAGGCGTTATATTTTCAATAGCTTTTTTCCAAATTTCTAAAGGAGCCTGTTCTGAATCTTTCATCTTTTCGCCTACGATATTAAGTGCATCGTAAAAAATGTTGTAGGCAATACTCTTCTTACCGTCGTACATTAGGTTGTTTACAAATCTTGTAACCATCACATCGCTGTACTTAGAGTCGGGAAGTAGAATCCTCTTTTTAGGCTTCGCTTTTCTCATTTGTTTTTAATCGTATTATTATATAAGTATATTACTTCTTTGCTGCTGCTTTAGCTTTAGGACGCTTTGTTCCATATTTTGAGCGACGCTGGTTACGACCATCTACACCGGATGCATCTAGCGCTCCGCGTACAAGGTGGTAACGAACTCCGGGAAGGTCTTTAACACGACCACCACGTACAAGCACGATAGAGTGCTCTTGCAGGTTGTGTCCTTCTCCTGGGATATAAGCGTTCACTTCTTTACTGTTTGTTAAGCGAACTCTGGCCACCTTACGCATAGCTGAATTTGGCTTCTTAGGCGTGGTGGTGTAAACGCGAACACAAACACCACGGCGCTGCGGACAAGAATCCAATGCAGGTGCCTTGCTGTTATATGTGCTCAACTCGCGTCCTTTTCTTACTAGCTGTTGAATTGTTGGCATAAAGAATTATTCTTCTTTGTTTTACGTTAGTTTTTTGACAAAATGGGCTGCAAAGGTAGCGTAAGTTTTTCGATTTACAAACAGGTTTTCAACATTTTTTAGTTTGAGAAGCTGGCAGTTAGCCAACCTAGCCTCATAATCTCACAAAATATTTCGTTAAATTGTTCTTAAAAAATGCTCTCTGGTTTTCAAAAAACTTTGCGAAGGTAGTAAAAATCGCTCAATTACAATTTTTTAACTCAAGTTGGTAGCTTAGCCCAAGAGGATGACTCAAAAGTAGCTTAGCCCCTAAATCCCCTAAAGGGGACTGTCTGAAGTCGCTGACTTAAAGTCCCCTTTAGGGGATTTAGGGGCTAAGCAGGCACGATTACAAAAATAACAAGTAGCAGCTTGAATTTTTATAATTAAAAATCAGCCACTTATAATTTATTTCAACCATGCTGTAACTTTTAGAATCAACATTTCGTTATACATTTGAAAAAACAACAAAACGAGGCAACCTCACCTTAATGACCAAGAAAGAATATAATGCGTGTGTTGATGATCATGCAGATGGACTCTACCGTTTTATGTTAAGCAGCATAAAAGACGTAGAAAAAGCCAAAGATCTGGTGCAGGATGCTTTTGAAAGGCTGTGGAGAAAGCACGGTGAGATAGAAGCCGAAAAATGCAAGTCGTTCTTATTTACGGTAGCATACCATGCCATGATAGATATGCTGAGAAAAGAAAAGCGAATAGGACAAATGAGTGATACAGATTTAAATACGCACTATCATACAAAGCAGTACTCAGATCTAAACGAGGTGCTACACCTGGCAATACAACAGCTACCCGACGAACAACGAATGGTAATTCTACTAAGAGATTATGAGGGGTACAGCTACAACGAGATAGGAGAGATTACAGGATTAACCGAATCGCAAGTAAAGGTGTACATATTCAGGGGAAGGCAGTTTTTAAGAAATTATATCGGATCGGTAAGTGCGGTGATATAGAATATAGACAAAGGACTTAGAGACAAGAATACAAGGGACAAAAGATGAAAGACAATGAATGATTCTTCGCATATAGATGATAGCAACCTTTGCTTAACTCCAAGAGAGGAGAAGTTCTCTCTTCCGGAAAAGCTGAAGCGTTCTGAAATGGATGGACTAGATGCCAGCCAGTGGGAAGAATTATGTATTGCCGCCTCCGAAAATGAACATCAAGTCAATAATACGCTACTAAACAACGAAGAATTTAAGCAAGAGGTAAGCAAATATAAATCGTTAAAGCTAACAGCAAACAAGCAAATTTCTTATCCAAATAAAAATTCACTAAAAAAGAGTAACTATAAAATAGGGCTATGGATAAGTGTTGCCGCTGCTACTATTGCCTTGTTTATTGCAATTCCTGCTATTCTGCGAAATAGTTCTCCGGATACAAATGTACCTCAAGTTGCAACTACATCTCCCGCTCCTGAAAAGGTACAAACTCCTATTCAAACTCAGGTTGATGAAGAGAACAAACAAATAGCAAACAATACGACTAATACCAATAATATTGCAACTCAGCCAAAGCAGAAAGCAGAGGTAAAAGTATCTACTCAAAACAGCACTGAAGAAAAAAGTATTAAAGCCGGAAAGACCATACAAGAAGTAAAAAGAGAAAGCTTAGGGTTAAGAACGCTGGCATATACTTCGCAAGCTGCAGCTGTTGTAGCAAGCATAACAAAAGATACAGAACCTCAGCTGTTAACCCAAAACCAAGATGTAGTAATACTTGCTTCGTCTGATGAAATTCAACCAATAGAAGTTGAAAAAGCCAGCTTCTTAGACAGGTTAAAAGAAAAGAGTATTGTAAACGTTAACCGACTGCTAGGAGAAAGTACGATGGTTGTAAAAGAATACGATAGTGATGGCAAGCTTACTTTATACGCTGTACAATCGAACACGCTGAATTTTGAAAAAGAATATACAGAATAATCTATACACTTGTCGCGACCTTGTGTAAATCCATATCAAATAAAAAGTAAAAAACACAATAACTATTACTATGAAAACAACGTTTTTATTCATAACTATTGTCGCTACACTACTATTTACCGGTACACTAAAAGCCCAAAAGCAAGCTAACTCTAAATTAGATTCTACGCTTAATACGATATCAAACCATGATTTATCTCAGCCTGCAGAATCGCATAAACTATCGGACTTATCTGTGATTGCCGAATTGGCAACAAACCCCGATACTGTAATTGTAAACATAAACGATAAACGCAAGGTTGTTGTGATAGAACGAGATGATAAAGGAAAAACAAAAGAAATTATATACTACAAAAATAAGCGTAAAGATTGGTCGTCTCGCTGGAATGTTTTATTTGAAATAGGATTCAACAGCTACAGTGACAAGAATGCCTTTACCGGAAGCAAAGATAATACCGGCATAGGATATCTAGATCTCAATACTTCTAAATCTGTAAACGTTGCCGTATATCCTGTTTTCAGAACATTCAAAATAACAAAAAACAACCTGCTGAATATTCAAACAGGGCTTGGTTTCGACTGGGGCAACTATCGTTTTGAGGATGGATGGACGCTAGCCAAAGTAAATGGTATAACGGTTCCAGACCAATATCGTCCGAATGGAGATAATCTGCTATCAAAGTCGAAATTGACGACTGTATATTTAAACGTTCCTCTCTTATTGAAGCTGAACATTCCTGTTAGCGGAAGCTCATACAAACAATTTTACTTAAGCGCCGGGATTATTGGCGGAGTAAAAATAGGCTCGCATACAAAAGTAAAATATGAAGATAGTGGTAAGAAAGAGAAAGATCACAGCTCATTTAACCTTAACCTATTGCGCTACGACCTTACGCTCCGTGCGGGTTACAGGTGGGTAGGTATTTACTTCAACTACCAGATGACACCCATGTTTGAAGATGGAAAGGCACATAAGCTGTTCCCATACACTGTTGGTTTGTCGTTTAAATTATAGCTAGCGCATTCTGATTCGCCATTCGTTGGGATAAAGGTTATTCACGCGATTACCGAGATTCTTTACCCAGCCTAAAGGGGTATTATTATAGCAAATAAGGACGAAGCCTTTTTCGGTAGAATCGATAGAAATGGTATCTCGTCGCAAGTAGCTGAGTATTGTATTCAAATCCACATATACAGTATGAAAAATAGAATTGTTAAGCTGTGTGCTTAACGCTAATGAAGGGGAAGGAATAAAATCTTTCCCCTTTATTTCTCCCAGCTCTATGCCCGAATTCAAAATATATAAGCTTTGCTCTACCAATCTATAATCATTGAGTTTATTAATAGGTATCGCTTTTATCTTACTACCAAACATCGAAAAATCGTACGCATTTTCATCCTTAACCAGCTGTTTCAAATATTCAAATTCTTTCGGCATTTTTTTACTCTGCTGGTTTGAACCTTTGGTAGGTTTTCCCTCTACAGCTCCTTCTTTTCTAAATGCCGACAAGAAAAAACCCTCGCTCCTAGTGCGATGGGGATAGAAATGGTAGCCAAATATTCCGTTTTCTTCTACCTCTGCTATACCCCACTCTTCTTTCATGGCAACGCGTTGAGACTTGGCACTAAACTCTTTACTTAGCCATGCAGCGTTCTCCTCGTTTTCTTTTTTATTGTAAGTGCAGGTACTATAAATAAGTAATCCTCCATTTTTTAAAGCAGGCCAAACTTCTGCCAAAATCTTACGTTGACGCTCAGCACAAAGCGCTACGTTGTTCTCCGACCATTCGTTTACCGCATCAGGATCTTTGCGGAACAACCCTTCTCCCGAACATGGAGCATCAACCAGTATTACATCAAAGAATCCTTTTAAGCGCGCAAAGTCTTTCGGCGCATTGTTGGTAACAATAGCATTCGGATAGCCCCATTTACAAACGTTTTCGTGCAGTATGTTTGCCCTGCTGCGAATAATTTCATTCGATACCAGCATGCTACTTGTCGGTAGCAACGATAGCAAATGTGTAGATTTACCTCCGGGAGCAGCACACAGATCAAGTACATTTAGTCCTTCCTTTGTTTCCAACAGCTGATTAATCGCCTGCTCCACAAACATTGATGCGGCCTCTTGTACATAGTATGTTCCGGCATGAAACAAAGGGTCGAGCGTAAATATAGGTCGTTCAGAAAGATAATATCCGTAATTACTCCATCCAACCATATCTTGAGAAGGTATAGCCGCTGCCTTTGCCGGGTTTAATCGTACGCTGATCGGTGAATCTAATTGCAACGCATCAAAAAACGCTTCCGACTCTTTTCCCAGAATAGTCTGCATTTGAGCAATAAACGCATGTGGTAGTTCCATAGATGACGAGCAGCTAATGTTTGTTGAATATGCAAATGTGTTAAAAAAACTTGTACTTTTGCTCATCATAAAAATTATTCAAGAGATGAAGAAGCTAAAAAACTGTTTTTTAATTCTGTGTGTTGCTTTATGTGGCACAATTAGCTCTTGCGACACGCTAAGCAATGCCGCAGGTTTTATTAACTGTAAATACGACCTTGGAGGCGTTGTCAACCCATCGGTAGGAGGTATTAGCCTAAATAATATTACCAATATCAGCCAGATTAACGCTCTCAGCGTAGTTAAGCTGGCAGCATCTATTGCGCAAGGTTCGCTTCCCCTATCTGCAACTGTAAATGTAAAGGCTACCAACCCAGGATCAACGTTAGCACAAATCCAAAAGCTGGAGTGGGCTGTAGATCTAGAAAATAATGAAATTCTACAGGGTGTAGTAAACCAGCAAATTAGCATACCCGCAAATGGGGGTAGCACAACTATTCCGTTTACGCTACAGGTTGATTTGCTGAAGCTGATAAACAACGGTTCTCAGAACGACTTGCTAAACCTTGCTTTGAATATTGCAAACGCAGGCGATGCAGACTCTAAAATAGGCATACGTGTTAAACCTACTGTAATGATTGCAGGAAGAGCTGTTTCTTTAGGATTTATCAACATAAGTAAGTCTATCAAATCAAGCTAGCTTCTCTCTTACTTTTTTAGGCAGTTTCTGCACTATTAAAGCATAAGAATCATCAATCCATTCTAGAATAAGGGGTAGCGGAACTGTGTTATCTAAAGCAACAGTATTCCACTGCACCTTATTCATATGATAACCTGCTGTAACTGCCGGATATCTTTCTCTTAGCTCAATTGCTTTATCAGGATCGCACTTAAGCGTGATAAAGTTAGTATCCAAAGAAATTAGCATAAACATTTTACCACAGACCTTAAACACTAAGGTTAGTTCATCAAAAGGCAGGCTTTCAGTTGTTTCTTTTTTAGCAAGGCAATACTCGCGAATTGTTTCTATTGTCATAGCTGAGGATAAAATGCGTTGGGAATATATTCTATTTGTATAGAACCTCTGTTTCGTACCAATGAAATAATATCAAACTGTACCTCGATATCCAACTTATACTTTTCGATGTAGGCATTTGCCGCCCAAATAAGGTTGCGCTGCTTTTGCCGATTTATACTCTGATATGGCTGCATAACACTTGTTGAGGACAACGAGCGAACCTCTACGATATGGAGTACACCGTTCTTCTCGGCAACAATATCTATTTCTTTTTGTCCCTGCTGCCAGTTAACGTCTCTAATAGCAAAACCTTGTTCTTTCAGATACTCTGCCGCCTGTTCTTCCGCTTGCTTTCCGATATCTCTAGTGCTCACTTTTGTCTATTTTTTATACCGCAAGATACAAATCTATTATATAGACTCCAAGACTTAAGGATTTTAAGACCTAAAGACTTTTATTGAAAATCGAAATATTGCTCTGTTTGTAAATACAGCTATTTATTGAGCTTTAAAGAAATCAATGTAAAATAGATGGAGTTGATTAAGAAGTTGCATATCATTTCTCCCTTTAGCCGAAATAACTGGTAACTTTTTGTTTTTTAAGTCCTGTAGTCTTTGTTCTTATAGTCCTTCTTCTATTTTTACATTGATTCCTCTAAATAACACTTACTACAAACAGCTAATCCTCATGCTTTTTTTGTACTTTTGTCGTTTCCTAAATATGAGTTTTCAACCAGATTTATAAGTAAGATATATGTCAACCAATTGCAAACGCCACCTAGTTACCTCTGCGCTTCCGTATGCTAACGGACCCGTTCATATCGGGCACCTTGCCGGAGTTTATGTTCCTGCCGATATTTATGTACGCTATCTACGCTCAAAAGGAGAGGATGTAAAATTTATATGCGGATCTGATGAACACGGTGTTCCTATTACTATTAAGGCACGTCAGCTGGGTATAAGTCCGCAGGATGTAGTAGATAAATATCATACCATAATTAAGGATGCGTTTGCCCGCTTTGGCATTTCGTTCGATATATACTCGCGCACCTCATCAAAGATTCATCATAAAACAGCGGCAAACTTTTTCCGTAAGCTGTATGATGATGACAAGTTTATAGAAAAAGAAACTGAACAATACTACGACGAAGAAGCAAAGCAGTTTCTAGCCGACCGCTACATTGTAGGTACATGCCCAAAATGTGGTGCAGAAAATGCATACGGCGATCAGTGCGAAAAATGCGGCAGTACACTTAGTCCGACAGAGCTGATTAATCCTCGCTCTGCTATCAGTGGCAGTAAGCCCATAATGAAAGCAACTAAGCATTGGTACCTGCCACTCGATCAATACGAGAGTTGGTTACGCGAGTGGATTTTAGAGGGGCATAAAGAGTGGAAAGTTAACGTATATGGTCAATGTAAGTCATGGCTCGATGGTGGCTTACTGCCCCGTGCGGTAAGTCGCGACTTAGATTGGGGTGTTCCTGTTCCGGTAGAAGGTGCAGAAGGAAAAGTGCTATACGTTTGGTTTGATGCGCCTATTGGCTACATCTCTAATACCATTGAGCTGCTACCTGATGAATGGGAAACATGGTGGAAAGACGAAGATACGCGCATGGTTCATTTCATCGGAAAAGATAATATCGTATTCCACTGCATTGTATTCCCTGTTATGCTTAAGGCACATGGCAGCTACATTCTTCCCGAAAATGTTCCTGCTAATGAGTTCCTAAACCTTGAGGGGGACAAGATTTCTACTTCACGCAACTGGGCGGTTTGGCTGCACGAATACCTGGATGAATTCCCCGGACAAGAAGATGTGTTACGCTATGTACTATGTGCAAACGCCCCCGAAACAAAGGATAACGATTTTACATGGAAAGATTTTCAGACCCGCAACAATAGCGAGCTGGTTGCTGTATTTGGTAACTTTGTAAACAGAGCGGTTGTGCTAACTCAAAAATACTTCGAGGGAAAAGTTCCTGCACGTGGCGCGGTTGATGAGTATGACCAATCTGTACTTGCCGAGATTCCGCAAATCAAACAACGTATAGAAGAAAATCTGAATACATTCCACTTCCGCGAAGCACTAAAAGAAGCGATGAATCTTGCTCGTCTTGGCAATAAATATTTAGCTGATACCGAACCTTGGAAGCTGGCAAAAACAGATATGGATAAGGTTGCAACAATCTTAAACATATCGCTACAGATTTGTGCAAACTTAGGCATTGCATTCGAACCGTT
>JAVBOE010000077.1:0-16416 GCA_031550925.1 Bacteroidales bacterium
AGGGTGAATACGTCCGTCTGTTACCAATTGGTGTAGAGCAAGACGAGCAACTTCTCTACGAACCGGATCGAATGCAGAAAGTACAATTGCTTCTGGAGTATCATCTACAACAATCTCTACACCTGTTGCTGCTTCTAGCGCGCGAATGTTTCTACCTTCGCGTCCAATAATACGTCCTTTTACTTCGTCGTTCTCTATATTAAATATAGTAACCGAATTTTCGACAGCAGCTTCAGTCGCAACACGCTGAATAGATTTAACCACAATCTTCTTAGCCTCTTTAGTAGCAGTCATCTTAGCCTCATCAATTACTTCGTTGATGTATGACATTGCCTGAGTTTTTGCCTCGCTCTTTAAAGACTCTACCAGCATATTCTTAGCAGCCTCTGCCGACATACCAGCTAATGCTTCCAGCTTATCAATTTGTTGTTTATGTAGCTTTTCGTATTCATCAATGCGTTTTTCTACCAGCTCTATTTGGGTTGTAAGATTTTCTTTTATCGCATCAACTTCTTTTTGTTTGCGTTGCAGCTCTCCATTTTGCTGGTTCAACGTATTTTCTTTTTGCTTAACCTTATTTTCCAGCTGTAGTAGCTTTGTATTACGCTCAGTAACATCTTTGTCAAACTCCGATTTCATTTGCAGGAATTTCTCCTTTGCCTGCAAGTTTTTTTCCTTTTTTAAATTTTCTGCTTCAAGTTCTGCTTCTTTAAGCATCCGTTTCCGTTTCTTTCCAAGTGCTGCCACCATTACGAAAAAGGAGATGGTTCCGCCCACAACAAGAGCAACCACAGCAGCTATTATAGTTGTTGATTCCATTTCAGTAGATTTATATTATTATAGTATATTTTCATTCTTTCATCCTTATTTTCAATATATGTTTATACAATTTATTTCGTTCCCTATTAGATACAAAAAGCCCGTACTGCTACTCGCTGTTCTAATGAAACCCTGTAAAGTCAAGGTTAGGAGCTTCCGGATAGATTTCGAACGTCCAACGTCCCGAAGAATCGGAATCATCTTGCAAGCAAGACTACTAGGCCTGTTCTAGATTTCCAAGTTAAACTCCTTATTGTTTTAATGTTGAGTTTCGCAAAGAGCAAGCAAACAATACGGGCAAGCTTTCTATCTACTTAAAAATATTACAAACAAACGTACTTTGTGACTAAACAAGAGAATTTAAATAATCCTCCAACTCTTTATCGAGTCTGTTTAATTCATCAACAATTGGCGGAGTGGTTTTGTTTTCTTCTAATTCAAGCAGCCTAATCACAAACTGTAGCGTAGCCATCGATAACGCATCTTGGATGTCTCTATCTGCATAGCGTTGCTTATAGTATAACACTTTCTCGTTAATTCGTTTAGCTGCGCTTCTTATCTTTTCTTCATCTTTTCTTACAATCCGCAAAGGATAGTAACGATCGGCTATATTAACCTTTATCGAAAGCTTACTATCATTTGAATCCGAATCGAGCATAGCTTCATTCTCTACTATTTTGTCCTGTTCGTTCATGTTTCTTTAGCTATTCAAAAGCCCAATGCATCTTTCTATCTCTTTAACAATCTTACCAATCTTTTGTTTGGCATCTTGCTTATCTGTACTTGATGCTTTAAAAGCCTCTGCAAGCTGTAATTTTTTATTTTTAGCTTCAAGCTCCCGTATTTGCCTGTCTTTTGTATCAACAGCCTCTTGTAGTAATGTTTTCTCGTTAAGAATCATATCACGCTCCATTTTCACTTGTTCGTAAAGTGAAATTAGACGCTCAACTTTATTTCTTAGTTCAAAATCCATCACAACATAATAATACTGAATACAAAGAAAATACTTATTTTTGACTTTTCAAAAATTGATATTCTGCCCTAAACAAGCCAAACGCCATTTTTACTAACATTAAACCTTATTGTATCTTGTTAAGAGTTAATATAAAAAAAGTTATAGCAGCAGTTACCTGCCTGCTTTTCCTCCCCATATTCAGCTTTGCTCAATCAAATCTTCGTCAGCCGGTTGACGGAAAAATGCTGCTATCTGCAAATTTTTCCGAGCTAAGAGATAATCACTTCCACTCGGGTATAGATATAAAGGTAGGCGGCGTTGTGGGTGCTAAGCTATACGCCATTAATAGCGGTCATATTGCTCGTATTCAGATTCGGACAGGCGGATATGGCAAAAGTATATACATAAAGCATAACGATGGAACAACTAGCGTTTACGCCCATTTGCATGAATTTGCCGACCCCATAGATAAGCTTGTAGAAAATATTCAATATGAAAAACAGCAGTACGAGATTGATACCCTTCTAACTCCCGAACAGCTTCCGGTTAATAGAGGAACGCTTATCGGATATGCCGGAAACAGTGGCAACTCGTTTGGTCCGCATCTACATTTCGAAATAAGAGATACGGCGCAAGTTCCTCTAAATGTTATTAACTACTACCCTTTTGCAGATACAAAAGCACCTGAGCTAAACGCCTTGGGTATATTTACAATCGACTCTATACGCACTGTTGCGCATAATCGTACCACTCATCTTATAAACCTGAACGCAAGAAGCGGCAATGTGAAAATAGATAGCGTTATTAATATCGAAAGCCCTGCATACATTGGGATAGAATGTACCGATAGAATGAATGATACCCACAATAAATTTGGTGCAAGAAAAATGACGGTTAAGCTGGATAATGAACTTATATTTTCTACTACTATCGACAATATACCTTTCTCGCAAACCAAGTATATCAACAGCTTTATTGCATACCACGAGCTGGTTCGGAGTAAAAATAGGCTAATGAAATCGTATGTTGAGCCGGGGAACACCCTTGACATTTATAATGCGGTCAAAAATAGCGGACTCATTATTCTTAACGATAATCAGGTACACAATCTAACCATTAGCGTTACAGACGACTACAATAACACTAGTACGCTTAGCCTACGCATATGCGAGAAAAAAGAAAAAGGAATAAAAACAACAGACAATGGGGGCAAGTTTTTCAAATGGAATAAAGACAACTTCCATATATCATCAGGTTTAGTTGTTCATGTGCCAAAAGAGGCGCTCTACAATAACATACTATTTGATATAGAAAAAATAGATAGTACAGCCTGTTTTTATTCACCTATCTTTCGGCTGCATAACCCCGAAACACCGCTTAATAAACCCATACAGCTATCTATAAAAACAAATGTGCCGGACTCGTTACAAAGTAAAGCTTTAGTGGCTTTCCACAGCTCATCGCTATCATCTAGGAAAGGTAGCCTTGGAGGAGAGATTTATGACGGATACATCAACGCTTCATCATCAAATTTTGGCTACTTTTACGTAACGGTCGATACCATTCCGCCCGTTATCACTCCTAACTTCAAAGATAAGGCAGATTTACGCGGACAAAAGATGATGACCGTAAAAATATGGGACGATTTATCCGGTATAAAATCATATAACGGATATATTGATGATAAATGGGTACTATTTGAGTATGATGCAAAAAGAAACTTACTGACCTATACCTTTGATAAAACCCGTACCACACAAGGTAAAAAACATAAGCTAGTGCTTGAAGTAAGCGATAGGAAAGACAACGTGACTACACTTATCAGCGAATTTACATGGTAAAACATAACAAAATGCCCACCCCAACCCTCCCAAAGGGAGGGGGAATGCTCCCTCCCTTTGGGAGGGTTGGGGTGGGCTAAACTCTAATAAACATAACCTATTATGGCTACACAAAAGATTAAAGTAATCGGATTAATGTCGGGTACATCGCTTGATGGGCTTGATGTATGCTTATGCGACTTTGAATTTTCAAACCCCGGATGGAAATTTGAAATTCTACACGCAGAAACTTATAGCTATACAGACGAGCTGAAGGAACACTTGGCGAAAGCACAGAACTATGACGCGCTATCGTTTATTACGTTGCATAGCCAATACGGTTTCGAGATTGGTAAAATAGTAAACCAATTTATTAAGGAGTTTGGTATAAAACCTGATATTATTGCCTCTCACGGACACTCTATCTTTCATGTACCTCAAAAGCATATTATGTACCAGATTGGAGACGGTGCTGCCATTGCTGCCGAAACTAAAATACCTGTTGTATCAGATTTTCGCCGCTTAGATATTATGCTTGGCGGACAAGGCGCACCGCTTGTACCTATAGGAGACAGAACGCTTTTTGCAGAGTACGATTACTGCCTTAATATTGGTGGTTTCTCTAACGTATCATACGAAAAAGACGGGCAACGCCTTGCCTACGATGTGTCGCCTGCCAACTATGTAAGCAACTACTACTGCCGTCAGATTGGTTTAGAATATGACGAAGATGGTAAGCTTGGAAGAAAAGGTACCATTTGTCAACCTTTGCTAGACGACTTAAACGGATTGGCTTTCTACCATCAAAGCGGACCAAAATCGCTAGCACGAGAATGGGTTGAAGATGATGTGTTCCCTCTATTCGAGAAATACGGACTAACGCTAGAAGATAAGCTCCGCACACTATACGAGCATGTTGCTTACCAAGTTTCGCGTGTAGGTAAAGGCGGTAAAATGCTAATTACAGGTGGTGGCGCGTTCAACAAATATCTTGTTGAGCTGATAAAAGAAAAAGGCGGATTTGAAGTAGTTATCCCCGACCCTATTATTATCGCTTTTAAAGAAGCGTTGGTATTTGCATTATTGGGCGCAATGTATATGTTCGACCAAAAGAGCTGCTTAACTTCAGTTACAGGTGCATCGCAAGATAATATTGGAGGTATGCTGTTTAAGATGTAACATAACGTATCACGATACACGTATCAAGTATCACGATAAAAAGAACACGTCTTGTCTCACTCTGCTTGACAAGACGTGTTCTTTTTCGCTTCACGCTCCACAAATATCTATTAACATCCTTTCACATGTTATCTCGCTTTATACGTAAATAAGTTTGTAGTATAACTTTATATTATATCTTTGCCGCGAATTTTAAAACGCACTTATGGAAAAGACACACGTAAAAGTAGTAGTTGCCGACCCTACAACCCTTGGTTTGTTTGGATTGGCAATGGTAACATTGGTTGCATCATCTCAAAAGCTGGGGTTAACAGATGGACTTGCATTTGTTTTACCTTGGGCTTTGTTTCTTGGCGGAATAGCACAAGTTATCGCATCAATGTTTGATTTTAAGCACAACAACCTCTTCGGGGCCACAGCATTTAGCGCTTATGGTCTGTTTTGGATTGGAATGGGTATGAGCTGGCTTATTAAGCTGGGATGCTTTGGAGAAACACTGGCAAGCACTACCGATGTAAGACAGCTAGGAGCTATCTTCTTTGGCTATATGATACTAACCATAGTATTTGTTGTATCCTCGCTAAAAATGTCGAAGGCTATGTTTTTCTTACTTTGTCTGATAACGTTGCTATTTTTGGCATTAGGCCTTGATGCTTTTGGCTGTGGTCACATATGGCATAGCGTTGCCGCATATACCGAGCTGGCAATTTCGCTGCTTACTTTCTACGTTCTTTCTGCAAAATATTTGAACGATTTCTTCGGAAAACAAATGTTATGTGTTGGAAAGCCTTTTATAAAGTAATCAATATACCATACAGCAAAAAGGCATCGGGAATATTTCCGATGCCTTTTTTGTTCGCCAGCTCTTATTTTACTCTTCGTAGAATGCTTTGAAACCTAACAATCGTTTTCCGCTTGTATCCATCAAGTATAGGTTAAGGCCTTCTACATCATATTTTCTAACTTCGCCTAGCGCTTTGTGGAATTTATTTTCTACTTCCATTTTATCGCACGCCATCATAGTACTGGTAACAGAAAATTTAATAGCATCTTCGTCCACCTTATAGGTAAGAATAATCTCACCTTTACTCATAAGATACATGCATCGACCGTCTACTTTATATGAATCCACTTCATCCAACGCCTTAAGATATTTTGTTTCTGTTTCCATATTAGTACACATCATACGAGTTGCTTCCATTTTACCAAATGAGAGACTATCATTCGACTCGCTAAACTCTCCAAAATAGCGGTTGCATCCGGCCATACCCGCAACACGAGCACCTTCTTCCGTTTCGGTTAGCTCAATGTAAATAGGCTTTTCTTTATCAGCATTCTCAACCTTTTCATCACCAATAGACTCTAACAACCACTTAGTATCTAGCAGCTGCGGACGAGCACCAACAAACATTAAATCATTGCTATCGTCTGCAAGAAATGAACCGAAAAAGCTGTTACATCCGGCAAAACCGGTTAGCTGATAGCTTCCATCCTCCATAAACAGGTAAATTGGTCTATCTTCATCAGAATTATCTATGACCTCTTCTCCAATGGTTTGTAGTATCCAACGGGTGTTGAGTAGGGTTTGATCGGGCACGGCATTTTTACCCTTGCATGAAGCAAGAACAACAATAGCAATTTCTATAAATAGACTTTTTTTCATCATAACTATTAAATGTTTATTTTCGTAGAAAAAATAGTAAAACCTCTTATGTTTATAAAAGAAGCCAAATTTATTTGCAGTAGCAGTAAAGTATCTCAGTGTCCTAAAACCGAGATGCCCGAGTATGCCTTTATCGGGCGCTCTAATGTGGGCAAATCGTCCCTTATAAATATGCTGACAGGTCAAAGAATTCTGGCAAAAGTATCATCTCAACCAGGAAAAACGAAACTGATCAATCACTTTTTGATAAATAATGAGTGGCACCTGGTAGATTTGCCCGGTTATGGTTATGCCCGTACATCTAAAAAAGAACGGAGCGTTTTCTCTACAATTATTGGCGATTATATTACCAACAGAGAAAATTTAACGCTCCTATTTGTTCTGGTGGACAGTCGACTTGAGCCTCAAGAAATAGACCTCAATTTTATTAATAAGCTAGGCGAATATGGAGTAGCTTTTGCTCTTGTTTTTACCAAAATTGATAAGCTGAACAAACGAGAGCTGGATACAAACATTAATCGCTATAAAAAAACTCTTTTAGAATACTGGGAAGAGCTGCCGCCTATATTCTTCACCTCTGCCGAGAAACAGACAGGAAAAGACGAAATGCTCAGCTACATTGATAGTATTAATAACAGTATTAAGCGAAAAAAATAATGTGCTAATTTGCAGATTTGCTAATGTGAAAATGTAATAATGTTAGCACAGGCTTAAAGCCCCCTTTGGGGGGTTGGGGGCTTTTCTATGGAACATAAACCTCTAAAACCTTACAATTTTTATCCGGTACTAATGTCAGCTCTCTAAGCGAGGCAGGAATAAGTATTGTTTCACCCTTTGTAAGAACTTCCTCACCCTCGTCATATTCTATATTGCAAGTTCCATCAACACACATATATACAACAAACGAGTCCAGCTCGTGATATTCTAACTCCAGCGGTTTATTAAACTCTATAAGATTGGTCTTAAAGTACGGACACTCCACCAACGTAACTTCTTCGTTCTTCTTTTCCGTGTATAATGTTTTGTATGATTCGGGAATGGTATAATCAATTGCATCCATTGCCAAGTCCACATGCGTTTCGCGAGCAGTTTTAGGGTCAAACTCGCGCCCCCAATCATATATGCGATATGTTACATCTGATGTTTGTTGAATCTCTGCCAGCAAAATATTTCGCCCTATAGCATGTATTCGTCCGGCAGGTAAATAAAAAACATCACCGGATTTTGGAACTTCCACATTAAGCAAACCGAGTAGATTTCTTTCTTCTATTGCCGAATTTAACCGCTGCTTATCGGTTCCATTCTTTAATCCGATATATATTCTTGAGTCAGCTTCGGCAGAAATAATGTACCACATTTCCGTTTTGCCATACGCCGCATGTCTATTCAATGCCAGGTCATCATTTGGATGTACTTGAATCGACAGCTCTTGAGATGTACCGATAAACTTAAGCAGCAACGGAAATTCCAGACCAAACTTATCATATACTTTTTCTCCCACCAAGTCGCCCATATAAATCTCTATCAGCTCATCTATGGTATTACCCTTCAGAAACCCGTTGCTTACAACAGAAAGATTATCACGTACCGACGAGATCTCCCAGCTCTCGCCCAAAATCTTTTCTGAGGCTTTCAGCGATTTAAATTTAGTGAGCATAGGGCTACCCCATACACGCTCTTTAAGCTGAGGTTTAAATTTTATGGGATATAAATTCATTTCTATTTCGGTTTTGTAATGATAAAGTATAATAACATCAGAAAGAGTAGGAAAGCCCCACGCCTAACACTTCTTTAACCTGTAAGGCAGGACCTTCGTCATCCGAAACGTCAACCTTATCGTCATACAACAGCTGAGTATATAATCGTGTAGTTAACCAAGATGTTGTTTTAATACCTATATCAACTTCCACGTTTACGTTAATATTTTGAGGATCGTGCTCTAAATTTGAGAAGAGCTCTACCTTTGATTTCACCTGTACTTTTTCAAAAAAAGTTTTATGGTAGGTTGCTTTTACCATTGCGCCATACTCCGAATAAATATGGCTACCATGTTTTACGCCAAACGCTCCTTTATTAGATAAGGTATCATCCAGCACAATTGTATTTCTTAATGAAAGAGGAGATAAGTAAACCGATAGCTCTTTATTTGGCTTATAGTCCATGCCAATTGAGAAAGTAAGATAGCCTGGCGACATAAACATTGATGTATAAGCCTGTTTATCTTCTATAGGATATGATTTATAACCTTTGTCAAACTGAGACTTGAATTGGAGAAGAACTGTATAATTCCAATGTTTTGACGCTGCATACCCCAGCTTTGTTGAGCACTCTATTTTATCGTCGGTTTTTCTTCTATCCGATTCTTCATATTGATATAGCGTACCATATGCCAAATCGAGACCACTCTCCCATGAGAACTTTTTATGTGCATGCTTCAGCCAAAAAGTTCCGGCTATCACACCCGAGAGAGAGTTCTGCCCTCCGGCTGCCCAGTTAGAGTATGACGTTTGGCTCATTGTCAACGAGTTTTTCCCGCCTACCGTCCAGGTCTTCTTTTTAACTTCTGCCTTTTCTACTTTTGGTATAGTCATGTTGTTGGCTACTTTAACATCACCATCCTCTTGAGCAAACAGCTGAGATGAAAGCATCAGCAAACAACCAGCGAAGAATAACTTAACGTTCATAAGTAGTTATCAAAATATGGATTACAATAAAGAATTTGCAAGTTAACACATCTCTGCGTTTATAGCAAATAGATTATACAATAAAAACGCTCTATACAAAGTTAGCAACAAGCTTTGCATAGAGCGTTAGATAAATGTAAAACCTATGTTAAGGTATTCTTAGAAGATATATGAAAGTCCTATACCTAATACTTCTTTAAACTGAAGATTTGGACCTTGTAAAACTCCATCGGCATCAGGAATACGAACATCGTCATCATAAATCATTTGAGTGTATAACCTTGTAGATAACCATTTAGTTACCTTAAAGTCGATATTCATTTCCCAGTTTACATCAACGTTTTGTGGTTTATTTCCCCAATCGGTAAATAGCTCCAGCTTAGTTTTGAATAGTATTCTATCCTCTGCCATCTTTTTTTGGTAAGTTGCTTTTAAAAAACCACCATACTGAACAAGACTTTTCTTGCCCGGATCTAGACCATAGCTGCCGGCATCCGATAGCCGCTTGTCTTGAACATATGTAGCACGCAGCGTTATCGGAGATATGAATAACGAAAAATCGGCATTAGGATTATAATCCATACCTAACGAAAGCGTAAGATATCCGGGAGCCATAAACCTTGAAGTATAGTCCCATTTATCTTCATCTGCCACAGGGTATTTGCTATAACCTTTGTCAAACTGTGTTTTGAACTGTGCCAAAAACGTATAGTACCAATACTTTGTGGCCTTATGTCCTAGCTTCGATGCAAATTCTATCTTATCATCCGTTTTACTTCTACCCGATTCATCTTGAACCATAAGCCCATATGCTAAATCCAGCGTAGTATTCCACTGCCATTTATTTTTAGCATAATCTAAAACCAAGCCTCCGCTAGCCACTCCTGCCACAGAGTTTTGACCTCCGGCAGACCAGTTGCTATATGAAGACTGCGTCATATTAAGAGCTGCCGATCCTGATAACTTCCAAGGCTCAGGTATAGCTGTTGTATCTGCTGTTTGTGCTTGCAGAACCATACTGCTAAATAAAAAGACGAAAAATAAGAATGTAAGTTTTTTCATTTTGTTTATGGTATTTAATTTCCTTTTTACTCAAAGACTGCAAAAATAATCTTAAAAAAACAAATAAAGATAGAATCGTTAACTTTTTGTTTGCTTAACATACATATAACGCTTATTTACCGTATTTTTATAGCATAAAAATAATAATATTTTATGTTAGTAATAGGCATAGCAGGGGGCACAGGGTCTGGTAAAACCACTGTTGTAAAAAAGATTATGGACTTGGTTCCAAAAGGCGGAGTTGTTATTATTCCTCAAGACTCGTACTATAAAGACTCCGGACATCTTCCGTTAGAAGAACGGCTGGAGCTAAACTTCGACCATCCGGATTCTATAGATACAGAGCTGCTTGTAAAACAAGTAAAAGCCTTAAAACACAACAAAGCAATAGAACAACCCATATACTCGTACCTTACCTGCACTCGTGCCAAAGAAACGGTACATATAGAGCCTAAGCCTGTAATTATTATTGAGGGGATTCTTATTTTTTGCTATCCGGAACTTCGCAAGCTGATGGACTTAAAGGTTTTTGTAGATGCCGAAGCCGACGATCGTTTGAGCCGTGTTATCTGTCGTGATATCATAGAGCGTGGCCGATCAGTTGAGATGGTACTTGAACGCTACGAGAAGACAGTAAAACCTATGCACCTACAGTTTATTGAACCCACTAAACGTTATGCAGATATTATTGTTCCTCAAGGTGGACACAACGAAGTAGCCATTGATATTTTAAGAACATTTATTGAAAAGGCGCTGAGGGAGCATGTGTAAAAATAAATGTGATAATATGCTTTCGATTAATCATCAGCATATTAGCATATTATCACATTATTACATTAATCGCTACCTATTCCTAATATTTCTAAAACCGCCATATTGGTATTGCTGATTTGTACTACTGCTGCTTTCAGCTGTTTTTAGATCTTCTGTCGAATAGATGCTTACATGCAACGGATGTTCGCTGGCACTTACGTTGTACGACTTAAATATAATTGCTTTATCAGCTTCGCGCTTACGCAATAGCATATCTTCGCCCGTTTCGCTAACTGTTTCTTCGCCCTTTTGCGCTTCTCCTAAAAAGCTGTTTACACTAGCAATACCACAAGCTGTAAACGACAAGTCTTTATTGTAGGCAAAGATTGCTTCGCTTATCGCAGATTCTAGCAGCTTTGGTTGCATTTTTCCGGCAAGCTTAACATTGCCAAACCATTCGGCAGACGCCATCTTTCCGTTTATGCAACACACAAAACCAACAATATTTTGCTTTCCGACAAATGCAGATGATAACGCTTTTTTATACTCGGCAAGCATTTTTTGAAAATCTTTATTCTCTAGCGAAAGCTGAAGACTAGTTGCAGATTCTCTGCTCCGAATATCTGCCTGAGCATTCGCACCTGCGCTCACCTGAAATTCGGCAACTTCTGCCCACACCGCCGATTGGCTTTTGCTTGAACGAGCAGCAATTTTTAAATTTCGATTGCTTAACGCGTTAGACGAAGATGTAAACTTCGAAACATCTTCACTACCCCTTTTCTCCCAGCGACTCTGCTCAACACAGAACGATGTCAGTGGAATGTTTTTGCTTCTGGGCTTCAGCACTATATCTTCCGAGATAGTACGGTCTTGCCTTCCTCCTTTAACAATATCGCCCGACATGATAAATACATAGTCGCTTGATTTATTATCAACTTTTAGCTCATTAACCGAGCTTGTCTCATGTAGCGTAATTTTGTTGTCTTTCAATGCCTCTTCAAGCGTAATATACTCTCTCTGCACAAGATTTTCGCCCTGCAACAGGTAAATGGTAAGATTTTTATGCGAATAGGCCTTTTCAAGAACTTTGGGTTGAGCGGATAACGATAGTACACCAGCCGATAAACAGGTAAGAAAAAGAATTTTTTTCATAACTCATGATTTTATAATGACACTTTATTTACTTCAACTACTATATAGATGAAGTGAAATATGATATTCCATAATATTTACAATCTTTTTTTAACCTCATTTGATTTAGGTTAAAACCACACAACATACATCCTGTAAATCAAAATATTACATGCAATAACAGTAGTTTGCCAAATGTTTCCCTTTTATATCAATTATTAATTTTTATCTTTGTTGCCCTCAATACATTTGTTTCTCGACATGACAGCGGGGAGAAATAACACAATTACGCACATAGGAAAAGTTATAGGAATAAACGATGAAAAAATTACCGTTCTCGTTCCTCGTGCGTCTGCATGTGGTAGCTGTCACGCCAAAGGTTTTTGTACCAGTACCGATTCTAAAGAAACAACAATGTCCATTCCTAATAGAGGCGATAACATTTCTTTAAATGAAGAGGTTGAGGTTTCTATTGATCGTTCGGTAGGTTTTCAGGCTGTTATTTTTGCTTTTATCTTGCCTATCGTATTATTGCTTGTCGTAATTTTTACTTTACCAGCTGTAGCTAGCCTAAGCGAAGAGCTGTCGGGGATAATCGGTTTAGCATCGCTAGTACCATACTTCTTGCTGCTTCGTTTATTCAACTATAAATTCACCAAAAAATTTATTTTCCATATCGAAAAACTACAATAATGGATTACTCTAACATTCTGTTTACCGTTATAGCACTTGGTTCTGTGGCTTTACTACTGGCTATTATCTTGTATGCAGTAGCCCAAAAGTTTAAAGTTTACGAAGATCCGCGTATTGACATTGTTGAAAAAATACTACCTGGTGCAAACTGCGGTGGTTGCGGATTTGCAGGCTGTAGAGCCTGTGCCGAAGCAGCTGTTAAGGCCGAAGATCTTTCTACAATTTTCTGTCCTGTTGGCGGTAACGATTGTATGAAAAGCATAGCCGAGGCCTTAGGCAAAACAGCAGCAGAAAAAGAACCTATGGTAGCTGTTGTTCGCTGTTCGGGTTCTCCTGCACATCGACCACGTACCAGTATTTATGATGGTGCACAGTCATGTGCGGTAATGGCATCTGTATATGCAGGCGATACGGGTTGTACATTCGGATGTCTTGGTCGCGGTGATTGCACGTTGGTTTGCGATTTTGATGCCATACACATGAACCCCGAAACGCTACTACCAGAAGTTATTGACGATAAATGTACCGCTTGTGGTGCTTGCGTTAAAGCCTGTCCAAAGTTCATAATCGAGCTACGTAAAAAGGGACCGAAAAGCCGCCGTGTATTTGTTTCTTGTATCAACAAAGATAAAGGCGGACCCGCACGTAAAGCGTGTAAGGTTGCTTGTATTGCCTGTGGCGCTTGTAAAAAAGCATGTCCGTTTGAAGCCATTACCATTGAAAATAACTTGGCTTACATTGATTTCAATAAGTGTAAGCTATGCCGTAAGTGCGTGGAGGTATGTCCCACCAACGCTATACACGAGCTAAACTTTCCTCCTAAAAAGAAGGAAGAGGCAGCAGCTCCTACAACAGAAAATATAAGTAATGCATAAACCTAAGACACTATACTAACCCGTGATGATTAAAACGTTTAAACGAGGCGGTGTACATCCGCCGGAGAATAAAATCTCGGCACAAGTCGCAATAGAGGTTTTCAATACCCAAGATATAGTATGTATATTCACCTCTCAACACCTTGGTGCACCTGCAGAACCTGTAGTTTTAAAAGGCGATAAGGTAAAAGTCGGGCAGCTGATAGCAAAAGCATCAGGCTTTATTTCGGCCAACGTACACTCTTCTGTATCCGGCACGGTTACTTCTATCGAACCTATTGCTGACCACATGGGATTTAAAAAGACCGCTATCTGCATTAAGATAGAAGGCGATGAGTGGGAAGAGTCGATAGATCGCAGCCCCGATATTATCAGGGAGATAAAGCATACACCCGAAGAGATTATAAAGAAAATAGCCGATGCTGGTGTTGTTGGTCTTGGCGGAGCAACATTCCCAACCAACGTTAAGCTAAGCATTCCTCCCGGAAAAAAAGCTGAGGCCTTGATTGTAAACGGTGCGGAATGCGAACCATACCTTACATCAGACTATAGGTTGATGCTGGAATACGGCGAGCAGTTCTTAATCGGAGCAGAGATTATCCGCACAGCACTTAAGGTTGATAAGGTTTACGTTGGTATAGAAACGAATAAGATGGATGCTATTAACCATTTAAATTCGTTCAAAGAATTGACTAAGCATATTGAGATTGTTCCACTTAAGCCACGCTATCCGCAAGGTGGCGAAAAGCAGCTGATAAAAGCTATTACGGGTAAAGAAGTTCCAATCAACGGACTACCAATAGATACAGGCTATGTAGTTTGTAATATTGGTACGGTTTACTCGGTTTATGAAGCTGTACAAAAAAACAAACCTCTTATAGACAATACGGTTACTATTACCGGTAAAAATCTAAAGACACAGAAAAACTATCTTGTTCGTGTTGGTACACCAATGAATCAGCTGATTGATGCTGTTGGCGGAATACCGGAGGGAACAGGCAAGGTTGTAAGCGGCGGGCCTATGATGGGTAAGCCTATTGCAAACATTGATGCTCCTACGCTTAAAGGTTCATCATCTATTCTGTTTATGACAGAAGAGGAATCCAGCAGAGGCGATTCGTCAAACTGCATACGCTGTGCAAAATGTGTAAGCGCTTGCCCTATGGGATTGGAGCCATACCTACTGCTTCGGTTGGCAGAACGCAAAATGAATGATGAGCTTGAAGCTAACTGTGTACACAACTGCATTGAGTGTGGCTGCTGCCTTTATACCTGTCCTGCACGTTTACCTTTGGTAGATTATATCAGGCTAGGTAAAGCAGAAGTACTGAAAATAATGCGTTCAAGAAAGTAAAAAGACTACTAATAACATAAGATAAACATACCATCGACCTATGAGCAATATGAGAATATCACCTGCTCCTCATATACAAGGCAAGCAAAATACGCGAAGCCTGATGCGCGATGTAATTATCGCGCTCTTGCCCGCTCTTGCCGTTTCCATTTACTTTTTTGGATGGGGAACAATAATAGTTACGCTTACAGCCATTCTATCGTGCGTACTTTGTGAGTGGCTTATCCAAAAATTTATGCTGAAACAGGAGCCCAGCATTAAAGACATGTCGGCTATTGTAACAGGGCTTATTTTGGCATTCAACCTACCTTCTAACCTGTCTCCACTATTGGTAGTATTGGGTAGCGTTGTAGCTATCGGAGTTGGCAAAATGACCTTCGGAGGATTAGGCAACAACCCGTTCAACCCTGCATTGGTAGGACGTGTTTTTATGCTTATCTCCTTCCCTGTTCAAATGACAACCTGGCCCAAGCCAACCGGATTCCTTACATCTATTGATGCTGCCACAGGTGCCACACCGCTTGCTATTATGAAAGAAGGTTTAGCAAACGGAATGACTGTGCCAGAAATTACCGCAGCAAATCCCGACTCTTTCTCATACGTTCAAATGCTTTTCGGTCAGATAGGAGGATCGCTGGGAGAAGTATCAACTTTGGCGCTACTCATAGGATTTGGATATTTGCTGTTCCGTAAGGTAATTACATGGCATATCCCCATAACCATTTTTGCAACTATTTTTGTTTTTGCAGGAATCCTTCATTTAGCAGATCCGGCACACTACGTAGATCCCTTGTTCCATTTGCTTACCGGAGGTATTATGCTTGGCGCAATATTTATGGCAACCGACTACGTAACATCGCCAATGACAAAAAAGGGAATGGTTATATTCGGTATTGGTATTGGTGTTGTAACTATTGTTATCCGTGCGTTTGGTGGATATCCCGAAGGTATATCGTTTGCCATTCTGTTTATGAACGCATTCGTTCCGCTTATTAATCGTTATGTAAAACCTAAACGTTTTGGGGAGGTAAAGAAAAATGGCTAAAGAATCTACCCTTAAAAATATGGTGCTTATACTCACGTTAATTACGTGTGTGGCAGCAGCACTACTTGCAACAGTTTACGGACTGACTAAAGAGCCTATTGCTCAAGCAGGGGTAAACAAAGTAAACTCCGCAATACAAGATGTACTTCCTGAGTTTGATAACAATCCGTTTGAAGATAAAATGGATTTACCGCTAGAAGGTGCTGATGCCGTTCAATCAAGCTTGTATCGCGAGTCTGCCCCCGAGAGCCTTACCTTCTACCCTGCTACTAAAAATGGAGAGCTAGTTGGTATGGCGGTAGAAACATTTACCAACCAGGGATTCGGCGGACGCATAACATTAATGGTAGGCTTCCTTCCGGATGGAACCATCAATAAAATAT
>JAVBOE010000064.1:0-14676 GCA_031550925.1 Bacteroidales bacterium
AACAACGATAGATCGTTCTCTTTCAGCTTAATTTCGTTTTCAAGAGTTGGTACTAGTGTTTCGGTACGTGCCAGCTCTACAAGACTCTGTCGATACGGAATTTCTGATGTAAGTCCGCCTTCGTATCTCAGCTTAGCAAAACGAACACCTTCATGGCGCGCATCTAGTGTTTGTTTTACAATAGTCAGCTCTCGGTCTAATGCTTTAAGTTCGAAGTATGCTTGCGCAACTTGCGAAATAATAGTTAGCTGAAGTGCCTGTCTTGCTTCAACTGATTGTAGGTAGGTGGCAACGCCTGCTTCGTTTTGCCAACGTAGCTTTCCCCATATATCCAGCTCCCAGCCAATAGTCCCTTTCGTGCCTATTTCGGGATCAAAGACCTCGTTATTGCCGGCGTAGTTAGTGTAGTCGCGCTGCGCATATATGTTTATACCAATATCGGGAAACAGATACGAGAGATTTATGCGCTTTTCGGCAATCATCTCTTTAATGCGTGCCGAAGCAATCAGCATATCCTTATTGTTGTCAAGTGCCTTTGTTATCAGGCTTTGCAGAACAGTGTCGGCATATATTGTACTCCATCCAATATCGGCAACAATACCTTCTTGTAGGCCATCTTTATCGAATTCTGCAGGCATATTCATTTCAGGTAGCTTGTGTACACGTCCTATCCTGCATGAGTTACAGAGTAATGCGAATGAAATTATTACTATTAAATAAGCTATACGATTCATCTCTTTTTAGTTATCACAATTACATTTTTTTCTTTTGCGAAACCGAAATTCGGGAATTTTAAACTGTTTCTTTACTTTGTGTATCATTACAAAGAAGAACGGTATCATAACGATGCCAATGGTTATAGCGACAATCATGCCGAAAAATACCCCCGTACCAATTGAATGACGGCTTGCCGAACCCGGACCCGATGCGAGAACCATAGGCAGCATTCCCAATACAAACGCAAGCGATGTCATTAATATTGGACGAAAACGAAGCTTTGCCGCTTGAATCGCCGCTTGAACTGGGTCAACACATTGGTCTGTCTGTACTTTAGCAAACTCAATAATAAGAATGGCATTCTTAGCAGCGAGACCTATAAGCGTTACAAGCCCGATCTTAAAATAGATATCATTCTCCAGCCCAAGAACAAGTATGCCTAGGTACGCGCCAAGTGCGGCAATGGGTAAAGATAGTAGGGCAGATATTGGTACAGTCCAGCTTTCATATTGTGCCGCGAGAAATAGGAACACAAAAAGAAATACCAGTAGCATAACTACCCCTGTTTGTCCGCTAGCCTTTTTTTCTTGGAATGATAGTCCGCTCCATGCTATGCCTATGTTATCCGGTAGCTTTTCACGCGCAACTTTTTCAATAATATTCATCACCTGACCGCTACTATTTCCTGCCGAAGGGGTAACTTGCATAGATGCTGCCGTGTACATATTAAATCTCGCAATGCTTCCGGGACCGGTAGTGTAGTCGGTTTTTCCGAGTGCTGTAAGTGGTACCATAGTTCCGCTTGCCGTTCTTACAAAAAACAAGTTAAGGTTATCTTGCGTAGTTCTGAACGATTGGTCGGCCTGGATATATACTTTGTATATTCGGTTAAACATATTGAAATCGTTGACATATACCGAACCCAAATAGGCTTTCAATGTAGAAAAAATATCCGCCATCGGAACACCTAACAGCAAGGCCTGATCTTTATTTACATCGAAATACAGCTGAGGTATTTCGGGCTGTAATGAGGTCGATACTTTCTCGACTTGTCGTGCTTGCGATACATAATACGTAAACGTATCAACGGCATTAACTAAATCGTTCCACTGAGCATCTGCTTTTGCCTGTAGCTTAACTTCTACACCTCCGGCAGAACCAAGCCCCGGTATAATGGGTGGACTGCTGGTATATACGCTTATTTCGGGATAGTAGTACAGCTCATTTTCAATATCACGCATTACGTCCTCAACACCCATGCTCCTTTTATTCCAAGGCTTAAGTATAACCGTAAGCGTAGATCGCCCTTGGTTAGAACCAATACGGGGACTCGATCCGGTTACGTTCTGAACGTAAGCAACAGCTTCGTGCTTATTAATATATGCAACGGCACGATCGGTTACTGTACGCATACGTTCTATTGTAGTGCCTTGAGGCATTGCCAGTTCAACGGTAAAAAAGCCTTGATCTTCTTGAGGTATGAAACCTGACGCAATATATTTGTTAAGCACAAAAATCAGTACTATTACCATTCCAAGCCCTGCCAACATACGCTTAGGACGATTGATTGCTTTTAAAATTAAGCTTGTGTAATTTTTATTTCCTTTATCTAACCAAATATTGATTTTGCGGAACACTATATTTTTTTTCTTTGTAGATGGACGTAATATTTGCGCGCACATCGCAGGGCTTAATGTTAGTGCTACTACTGTTGATAGTAATACCGACACCGCGATTGTGATAGAGAACTGACGGAATAAGGAACCTGTAATTCCGCTAAGAAAGCTAACCGGAATGAATACAGCACATAAAACAAGCGAGGTAGCGATAAGAGCACCGGCCAGCTGTTTCATGGCAATATGTGTTGCTTCGCGCGCGCTGAGTTTTTGTGTTTCCATAATACGCTCAACGTTCTCAACAACAACAATGGCATCATCTACAACAATACCGATTGCCAGAACAAGACCTAAAAGGGTAAGCATATTAATAGAAAAGCCCATGGCCAGCATAAATCCAAAGGTACCGATAAGCGATATAGGTACGGCTACAATAGGGATAACTGCCGCTCTCCAGTTTTGCAATGATAAGAATACAACAAGAATAACTAGTATTAAAGCCTCAGCTAGTGTCTTATACACCTCATGAATAGATTCGGATATATACTCTGTTATATCAAAAGGAACGAGATAGCTAAGCCCATCGGGAAAATCTCTTGCGATGGCTTCCATTCCGTTTTTTACTTCTTCCGCAACCTCTACAGCATTTGCTCCGGGTAGCATATATATGCTTAGTATGGCGGCATTCTTTCCATTCAGACCGCTTTCGGTACCATAGGATGCTGCCTCTAACGATACTCTGGCAACATCTCTAATTCGGATGATAGAGCCATCGTTATTAGCTCGCACAATAATGTCTTCGAAGTCGTTAACTGTAGATAGCCTGCCTCGCGCGGTAATAGGAATGGTTACATCTATGTCCGACATAGGGGGTCTGCCCAGTTCTCCGGCAGCCGACTCTCTGTTTTGGTCTTTAAGCGCGTCTTGCAAATCTTTAACTGTTACACCGAAGCTTGCCATCTTATCGGGTTTTACCCAAATCTGCATTCCGTAATAACGACCGCCAACGTTAGAAATTCTGCCTACCCCGGGAATACGACGTAGTACATCAATTACATTTATGGTGGCGTAGTTGCTAAGGTATATTTCGTCAAATTTAGGATCGCTTGATGCTAACGCTATTGTAAGCAGCTGATTGGGCGTTTGCTTCTCTACAGAAATGCCGTTTTGTACAACTTCGGCCGGCAGACTTGCTTCAGCCAGCTTTACACGATTTTGTACTTCTACGGCTGCGAAGTCGGTATTTACACCTACGTCAAATGTTATGGTAATGGTTAGTCCACCCGAGTTAGAGCAGCTCGATTCCATATATATCATGCCAGGCGTGCCGTTCAGCTGCTGCTCAATAGGTGTGGCTACAGCCTGAGAAACGGTTGTAGCATTAGCGCCCGGATATGATGTACTAACTTTTACAATGGGTGGTGTAATTTGCGGGTACTGCTCAACGGGAAGCGAGACAAGACCAACTATTCCGACTAAGACAATCAGAATAGATAAAACCGTTGAAAAAACAGGCCGATCAATAAAAAATCCTGAATTCATAAGCCTGTCCTCCTAGTTGTTTTGGGTCTCTTCTTTTTCAATATCAGCCTCTTCTTCGGGGTAGCGCCAAATAGCTTTTTGGCCATGTGTAAGCTTATGGTAACCTTCTATCACAATTTTTTCGTTAGGCGAAAGTCCTCTTGTAATTACAACTTTATTATTTTGTTCAGGACCTATTTCCACAAAGCGTTTTTCTACAATACTATCGGGCCGTATTACAAATATAAACGCGCCACCTTTTTCTATCGAAACAGCTTTTTGTGGAACAGCTATTACATTTTCCATTACATCAAGTAGCAGCTTTACTTGGGTAGGTTGCCCGGGAAGCAGCTCCTGATTAGGATTTGGCATAACGGCGCGTACACCAAATGTACCGGTTTGAGGATCTACAAGAGGCGAAGCAAAATCTACAATACCTTTTTTATTGTATGTAGTATTATCGGCAAGGGTAATGGTAACAGTGGGTTGCCACGAACGTGTCGCGTCCAGCTCGCCAAGATGAACGTTACGGCGTTGACTGCGTAAGTAGTCTAAAGAGGTAAGCTTAAAATCTATCAGTACCGTATCTCGTTGTACCACCGTTGCTAACAGCGAAGCACCTGCGTTTCCTACCAGCGTTCCGACATCAACATATCGTTCGCTGATGTATCCGGATAATGGCGAACGTACAACGGTATAGCTAAGTTCCAGCTCTGCTTGTGCCAAATCGGCCTTACTCATCGAAACGCTGGCATTGGCCATATCGAGTGCTGCAATGGCGTTGTCCAAGTCCAGCTGGCTGGCTGCGTTTTGTTCGTATAAAGGTCGTAAGCGAGTTACATCTCTTTCTGATTTTGCAGCCTGAGCCTCGTCTTTTTTCAGCTGGGCTTTGGCTTTTTCAACTTTTGCCTTATAAAGAGCGGCGTTAATATAGAAAAGTGGTTCGTTTGCTTTTACTTCTTTTCCTTCCTCAAAAGCCATGCGCTCAAGAAAGCCTTCTACTCTTGCATGTATTTCAACCCTTTTTGCTGCTCTTATCTGTCCGGCATACTCGCCATAAATTTCAACGTTCTCGGTAGTGACGTCTTCAACTTCGACAATAGGAGGTTTAACTTCCGGTTCTTTACAAGAATTTAGCAAAACAAACCCGAATAATGTCAAGGCGTGGATAGCTTTTAGTTTGTACATTGTTATGGTATTGGTTTAAATATAGCTATACAGTTATTATGTATAGTGCTGATTATTAATTGCTATAAAAGTTTGATTTTATAGCAGACTTTTCTATAGCTTCTTTATACATATATATAACTAGGCGTTATCGATTGCCGAATTTAAAAAAAATAAGAAGAGCAAAATGTTATTTCTACTCTTCTTATATTCAATATAACTTTTATTAAGCTTATTATTTGTAGCTGCCTATGTCGAAGCTAAGAGGTAGTAGGTCTTTTATGCTATTGATTACTTGAATGCGCTTTGTGCTACCCATTATTACTTTTATTGGTTTCCCGAAACGTTGTTCGTTCTCTAATAACGATTGCCGGCAGCTGCCGCATGGATAAATCGGTGTGCTATTTAAAGCCCCGTCAATAGAAGAGCTGATGGCTATTGCCACAATAGGAACGTTGGAAAAATGGGCGTTAGCATAAAACATCGCAACCCGTTCGGCGCATAGCCCTGATGGATATGCAGCGTTTTCTTGGTTACTTCCGCTGATAAATTCGCCGTTTTCTAATAGTATGGCAACACCTACATTGAAGTTAGAGTAAGGCGCGTATGAAGTTAGAGTGGCTTCATCTGCCTTTTGCAGTAACGCTTGTTCTTCGGTCAATAGTTCCAGTCTATTATCGTATTCCTTTACGTTTATTTTTATTTCGTATTCTTTCATTGTTTTTTTGTTAGCTCATTATTATCGCAACATTAACTCTGTGTGTTGATACACATTACAAACATACTTTTATTTACTATAAACACCAAATTGTGTATAAAGCTCGGATAGTAACCCCTATTTGTAACGAATAAAAATGCTACTTTTGCCACAAATCGTTTGCTTATGAAGGTTCGCATTTCCTTATTAATAGTGGCTCTAATTGCTGTATCTCCTTTCACTACTAGCGCGCAGAGATATGCTGCGCGAACTGAGTATATTAAAAAGTATAAGGATATTGCCATAAAAGAAATGAAAGAGTATGGCATACCTGCAAGCATTACGTTGGCTCAGGCATGTCTCGAATCGGGCGATGGCAAGAGCCGTTTGGCTAAAGAAGGGAACAACCATTTTGGTATAAAATGTCATAACGATTGGGATGGTGATAAGATATATCATGATGATGATGCTAAAGGCGAGTGCTTCCGGTCATACACACATGCCGAAGAATCGTTTAAGGATCATTCGATATTTTTGAAATATCGTCAACGTTATGCCTCTCTCTTTGATTTAAACCCCAGAGATCATAAGGCGTGGGCCGAAGGCCTAAAAAAAGCGGGATACGCCACAAATCCACAGTACGCACCCATGCTGATTAAAATTATTGAAGATTACGAGCTCTATAAATATGACAGCGAAGTTCCTGTATCGGAAATAAAAAGCGGAACACCTCGTCAGACTATTGAAACTAAAACAGGTGTAGTGGATATAGATAATTTTGTTGTGAAGTTTGGCCGAGAGCTTTACACTAATAATGGCGTTAGCTTTATTGTGGCAAAACGTCAAGATACCTATTCTCGTATAGCTGATGAATTTGGCATAACACGTGAAAAGTTAATGACATACAACGATCTTGACGATAATGCTACGATTAAAGAGGGTGATGTGATATTTGTACAGAAGAAGAAAAATAAAGCATCAAGTCGTTATCCTGTTCATATTGTGGAGGCTGGTGAGACCATGCATAACATATCGCAGCAGTACGGCATTAAGCTGAGCGTTTTGTATAAGAAGAACCGTATGGATATGAACAGAGGACAACAACCAACCTCCGGACAAGAGCTGTATTTGCGTAAAACAATGAAGAGATAACTTATATAGGCTATGGGACTTAATGACACAAAGACTTCAAGATTTTTATTATTATTTTGATTTTCAATGAAAGTTTTTAAGTCTTAAAATCCTAAAATCTTGGAATCTATATAATAACGGTTGTAGCTATTTTATACTAGCAATGATATATGTCATGGGATGAAAGTATAGCAGATTTTATTGTTCACCTTCGAGTTGAAAAATCACTATCTAACAATAGTATAGAGGCATATAGCGAGGATGTAAGAAAGCTACGAACGTATATGGAAGAATTAGGGCTCCACTCTCCCAAGGAGGTGGAGCCTTCTCATGTAGAAAATTTCTTAGCGCATCTTTACGATCTTAATTTGGGAAAAACCTCTCAAGCCCGCATTCTAAGCGGCGTAAAGGCTTTCTTTAGGTATCTTATGCTCGAAGATGTGATAGAGCAAAGCCCCACCGAGCTAATAGAATCGCCCAAGATAAGCCGGAAATTGCCGGAAATTCTTACTCCCGAAGAGATCGATCAGCTGATTGCCGCTATCGATTTAAGCAAGCCTGATGGGCATCGTAATAAAGCTATGCTCGAAACCTTATACAGCTGTGGGTTAAGAGTATCTGAGCTGGTTAACCTACAGCTTTCAAACCTATACTTTAACGATGAGTTTATCCGAGTAATAGGAAAAGGCAATAAAGAACGACTTGTGCCCATTGGCAGTATGGCAATTAAGGCTATTCAGCTATATCTTTCTGTTAGGACTACACAACGAGTTAATCGAGAGTTTGAGAATATTGTTTTTTTGAATAGGCGAGGTAATCAGCTAACACGTGCAATGGTTTTTACTATTATAAAGAGGCTGGCAAAAGCTATTGGACTAAAGAAAAATATTAGTCCGCACAGCTTTCGTCATTCGTTTGCTACGCACCTTATTTCCAATGGGGCCGATCTTCGGGCGGTACAACAGATGCTAGGTCACGAATCAATACTTACAACCGAGATATACACACATTTGGATAGAAAACATTTATCAGAAGCTATTATTCGATATCATCCAAGGGCTAAATAGCTGTACCTTATAAGTATATTGTGGTGTAGTATTAAAGTAAATAGTAGGGCAGCTATAAGCTTTTCATTATCAATAGGCTTCTTTTATTGCTGCTATTTAATAAAATAAGTTTAATCTTTTTTGTATTTTTGTTTGTTATTGTATTTAATGGTTTTTAATTGTTTTAAAAGCATTTTGCGGAAAGTGTTTGATAAAAGAACAGTAGAAACTATCAATAATAACAAGAGGTTCATGAGCTAGATAATTTATTTGCGGGGGATAGTGAACTATTGATATGTATAAAGAGAGTGGAAGTGAAGCAAAGTATAATCTAGTTTTAATTAATTACATCAATTAAGTTATGGTTACTAACATTCAAGAAAAAGGAACGCCCGAATTTTTTAAGCGGTTTGAGAAGGTTCCTGTAAATATTTTTTCAGATGCAGGCGACGCATCTAAGCTCGTTGCCAATGAGATTGCCCTGGTTATTAGAGAAAAACAAGCAGAAGGAAAAAATTGTGTGCTTGGTTTACCGGCAGGCTCTACACCTATTGAAGTGTACAACGAGTTAGTTCGTTTACACAAAGAAGAAGGTCTAAGCTTTCAAAACGTTATTACGTTTAACACAGACGAGTTTTATCCAATCCATCCCGATGCGCTGCAAAGCCATAACCGGTATATGCACGAGTACCTCTTCGATTTGGTAGATATAAAGCCCGAGAATATTAACTTGTTAGACAGTAGCATACCAAAAGAACAAGTTCCGGAATTCTGCCATAGCTATGAAAAAGCGATAAACCAAGCTGGGGGAATAGACCTTGGCATATTGGGTGTTGATGGTGCCGGACAAATTGGAGCAAATGAGCCGGGTTCGTCTATCAACTCAAGAACTCGTCTTATTTCGCTCGATTATTCTACACGTGTGGGTAGTGCTAGCGAATTTTATGGAGAAAGCAACGTGCCATTCTATTCGTTAACTGTTGGTATTGGCACTATTATGATGTCTCGCCGACTAATAATGATGGCATGGGGTGAGTCTAAGTCAAAAATTATTCGTAAGCTGGTAGAAGACCCTGCAACAGAAATGGTTCCTGCCTCTTGCTTACAAAAACATCCTAATGCAGAAATTATAGTAGATAGCGCTGCTTCGGCAGAGCTTACTCGCATAAAAACGCCTTGGCTTATTGTTGATTGCAAGTGGGATGATAAGCTTATCCGCCGTGGGGTATTTTGGTTATGTAAAAAATTGGGTAAACCGATTCTAAAGCTTACTGACCGTGATTATAATGATAACAGTATGAACGACCTTATTACAGAAAAAGGTCCTGCAAGTGCTATAAACATTAAAGTATTTAACGATTTACAGCATACTATTACCGGATGGCCCGGGGGTAAGCCTAACGCGGATGATAGCACCCGTCCTGAAAGAGCTACACCTTTTCCTAAGCGTGTTGTGGTTTTCAGCCCTCACCCCGATGATGATGTAATTTCTATGGGCGGAACGCTTGCCCGTCTATCTCAACAGGGGCACGAGGTGCATGTTGCCTATCAGGTATCGGGTAATATTGCCGTGTTTGATGACGATGCTCTTCGCTTCCTCGATTTTGTTCGTGGTTACAGCCGTATATATAATACTAATATAGAAAGGAGCGATGATATTTACCTGCAGGCAAAGAATGCTATAACAGGTAAAAAGCCCGGTGAGGTTGATTCTTATGAAATACAGCAAGTAAAAGGTGCTATCCGTCGTGGTGAAGCATTGGCTGCATGTCGTTTTATTAATATTCCCGAAGAACGTACTCATTTTCTTGATATGCCATTCTACGAAACAGGTGCTGTTAAAAAAAAACCAATCGGACCTGAGGATATCAAGATCATAGTAGATTTACTGAAAAAAATAAAACCACATCAGGTATTTGCTGCCGGAGATTTATCAGATCCTCATGGAACGCATCGCGTATGCTTCCAGGCGATTGTTGCCGCACTTAAAGAGCTAAAAGACGAGCCCTGGATTAAAGATTGCCGAGTATGGCTATACCGTGGCGCATGGCAAGAATGGGATGTAACTGATGCCGAAATGGCCGTTCCGTTAAGTCCTGAAGAGGCCATGATTAAGCGTATGGCTATATTTAAACATCAATCGCAGAAAGATAGACCGCTATTTCCCGGAACAGATCCGCGTGAGTTTTGGCAGCGTGCGGAAGAGCGCAATCGCGCTACAGCCGAAATTTATGATAAGCTAGGAATGGCAGAATATCAGGCGATGGAGCTATTTGTTCAGTACAAGTATTAATTAAGTTTGCAATACACAATATGGAGGAAAACCTGTTGTGTATTGTTTTTTATACCAGAATAAACCAATAAATCTTATTATAAACCAAAAGATTAAACCATGAATACTACTCCACGTAAAAACTACACAGTGCCGATAATAATGATGATTTTATTATTCGGTATGATCTCGTTTGTTACCAACCTGGCTGCTCCTATGGGCATTGTGGTAAAAGGACAGTTCCAAGCTTCGAACTTCTTAGGAATGCTCGGAAACTTTGCCAACTTTATTGCTTATGCTGTAATGGGCATTCCGGCAGGTAAGCTACTGGAAAAAATAGGCTATAAGAAAACGGCCTTACTTGCAATTGTAGTTGGTTTTGCAGGAGTAGGAATTCAATTTCTTTCGGGAGTTGCAGAGAGCTTCCCGATATACTTAACCGGAGCATTTGTTGCAGGTTTCTCTATGTGTATGCTTAATACCGTAGTTAACCCTATGCTTAACACCTTAGGCGGTGGCGGAAAGAAAGGAAATCAGCTTATTCAGGTTGGAGGTTCGTTTAATTCATTAATGGGAACAACATCTACTATATTAGTTGGTATGTTTGTGGGAGAAGTAACGAAGACTACCGCTATCTCTGATGTGAATCCTGTTTTATTTATTGCAATGGGAATTTTTGCGTTAGTAGGTATTGTGCTTTCTCTTGTTAAGATACCCGAACCGCACATCGCGAAGAAAGAAGCCGTAAAAGAAAAATCAAAATACAGCGCATGGTCGTTTCGTCATTTTGTATTAGGTGCTGTTGCAATCTTTATATATGTGGGTATTGAGGTGGGTATTCCGGGAACTATGACCTTCTTTTTAGAAGATGCTAATGCCGGAAATGTTGGAGCTACAACAGCAACATTTGTTGCCGGGACATATTGGTTTTTGATGCTTATAGGCCGTTTCATAGGGATTCCTCTTGCGGCTAAAATGTCAAGTAAAGCAATGCTCTCAATGGCGTCAATTATAGGTATGGCGCTAATTGCGTTGGCAATATTTAGTCCGATAACAACAACCGTTTCTATGCCTGTACTTAAGTCGGTGGCCGGATCGGTGTCGTTTGGTCTGGTCCAAGTACCTATTAACGCGCTATTCTTTGTACTTTGCGGTCTTTGCACATCTATTATGTGGGGCGGTATTTTTAACCTTGCGGTTGAAGGACTTGGAAAATACGTAGCATCAGCATCTGGTATCTTTATGATGATGGTTTGCGGTGGAGGTATTCTTCCGTTAATCCAAAATGGTATTGCAGATGTTGCAGGCTACTTAACTTCATACTGGATTCCATTCCTCGGATTAGCATACTTGTTATTCTACGCGTTTATAGGTAGTAAAAATGTAAGCAAGCATATTCCTGTTGAATAGATATAAAGCTAGATCGATATAAGATAAGCCTCGAATATTTTCGGGGATTTTTCTTTGAAAGCATTAGACGAAAAATACACGGTCATTTCGAGCGTAGCGAAAACCGCCAGTTCGGCGAAGCCAAATCTCCTGAATAATAGTAGTGCGTTGAATGAAGCACTTCATTTTCACATTTTCATATTGGTACATTCACACATTAATGAACTATCTTTGTAGTATGGATTTTCAGCTTACAGCAGAATATAAACCTACAGGAGACCAGCCCGAAGCAATAGATCAGCTGGTAGAAATGGTTGGTAACGGCGAGCAGTACACAACTCTGCTGGGCGTTACGGGATCGGGTAAAACGTTTACTATGGCGAACGTTATTGCTCGATTGAATCGTCCTGCGCTGATCCTTAGTCACAATAAAACGCTTGCGGCCCAGCTGTACGGAGAGTTTAAGAGCTTTTTTCCTCATAATGCGGTTGAGTATTTTGTATCATACTACGATTATTACCAACCCGAAGCATATTTGCCTGTAACCGATACTTACATCGAAAAAGATTTACAGATTAATGACGAGATTGAAAAGTTACGGTTAAGTACAACTTCCGCTTTGCTTTCGGGCAGAAGGGATGTGGTGGTTGTATCATCGGTTTCGTGCTTGTATGGTATTGGTAATCCGGAGGACTTTCATGCCAACACTATTACCGTGAAAGTGGGACAGAAGCTGAGTCGCAATAAGCTGCTATATGGTTTAGTTGATGCGCTATACTCTCGCAACGATATAGATTTTACTAAAGGTAAATTCCGTGTAAAGGGCGATACTGTTGACGTGTATGTAGCCTATGGCGATTTTGCTTATCGCATAACCTTTTGGGGTAACGAGGTTGAGCGTATTGATATGTTCGATCCGGTTAGTAATAAGATGATGGATGCGCCATCTGCCGTTACTATCTTTCCGGCAAGTATCTTTGTTACGCCTAAAGAGCGACAGCATCAGGCTATGTTTCAGATTCAACAGGATTTGGAAGCGCAGTGTGAATTCTTCAAAAAGGGCGGAAAACATCTTGAAGCAAAACGCCTACGTCAGCGTGTAGAGTATGATTTAGAGATGATCAAAGAGCTTGGCTACTGTTCGGGTATAGAGAACTATTCTCGCTATTTCGATGGTCGTCCGGCTGGTTCTCGCCCATTCTGTTTGCTGGATTATTTCCCGAATGATTTTCTTACCATAATTGACGAAAGCCATGTTACCATACCGCAGATACGTGCTATGTATGGCGGCGATCGTTCGCGTAAGCTGAATTTGGTTGAGTATGGATTCCGCTTACCGGCTGCCATTGACAATAGACCTTTGAAGTTTGAAGAGTTTGAGGCGGTTGTTGGTCAAGAAATGTTTGTTAGTGCGACACCAGCTGATTATGAGTTGGAGAAAACAGGTGGAGTTGTGGTCGAACAGCTTATTCGTCCAACTGGTTTACTAGACCCGATTATTGAGGTTCGCCCAACCGAAAATCAAATAGATAACCTTATTGAGGAGATTGATATTCGTGTAGAAAAAGATGAACGTATATTGGTTACAACTCTTACCAAACGTATGGCAGAAGAGCTGACCAAGTATTTTGAAAAGCTGAATATACGCTGTCGTTACATTCACTCTGATGTTGAAACGTTAGAGCGTGTGGAGATAATGGATGGTTTACGCAAAGGGTTATTTGATGTGTTGATTGGTGTAAACTTACTGCGCGAAGGACTTGATTTGCCCGAAGTGTCTTTGGTTGCAATAATGGATGCGGACAAAGAAGGTTTCTTGCGTTCAACACGTTCGCTTACACAAACGGCAGGACGCGCTGCACGACATCTGGATGGACGTGTAATAATGTATGCTGATAAGATAACTCAATCAATGCGAGTAACGATTGACGAAACGAACCGTCGTCGTGAAAAGCAGCTGGCATACAACATTGAGCATGATATTACGCCTACGCAGATAGTCAAGGCAAACCGTTCTGTGCTTACCAACGAAAAGCAAAAGGCTAAAAAAGACTATGCCTATGTTGAGCCTGAAGGTGTTGATATTGCAGCTGATCCTGTAGTAAAATACATGACTGTTGTCGATCTTGACGATGCGATAGAAAATGCTAAACAGCGCATGGAAGAAGCGGCAAAAGCACTCAACTTTATTGATGCGGCACAGTATAGAGATGAGATGTATGCTTTACAAAAACAGCGAGAAAAGAAATCAAAATAATATGCTAATATGGCAATGTGCTAATGTGAAAATGCGAAAAACGCAGAAGTAAGCTCATCATTACCCACATTTTCATATTTTCACATTAACACATTATTCTAATACTAAAGCCTCTTCTACAACCTGTGCAATATCCTTAACTTCTGTAATAGTTGCATTATCAAAGGTTTTCTTGCACAATGGGCATGACGTTACCAAGCAATCAGGCTGTTTTTCGGTTAGCTTACTAGCGGCATCAGTGGCTATTTTTTTACGCTGAACGGCTGTTAGTAACGTACTTCCAATGCTACCGCCACAGCATATTCCGTCTTTCCCGTCATATGGCGTTGGTTGCAAGTATGCGATACTTCGTAACACATTACGAGGCTGTTCGTATATGTTAGAGTAGCGACCTAACTCGCACGAGTCGTGGTACACAAAGTTCTTAAGACCTTTTTGCAGTTTTATTCTTCCCTCATCTATTAACCGTTCTAAGTACTCGGTATGGTGTAGAACTTTTATAGGCAGATTATATGTTTCGTTAAATGCACGGTAGCATATGGGGCAAGAGGTTACCAATATTTTTGCTCCCGATTCTACAATTATTTTCTTATGTGCTTCAATCAACCGTTCTGCCGCCGCAGTTTGTCCGGCAAGTAGAAGAGGTCGTCCGCAGCAGATACTTCCCTCTTCATCCATAAAGCGGTAGTCAATATTTGCATGCTTAAAGATTGCTTGCATCGATTGCTTGATCCCGGGTGTAAGATGTGTCATGCATCCGGCAAAGTATAAGATTTCGGGCTTTTGCTCTACGGCAGAAGGTTCCGGTAGATAGCTATACTGCAGATCTGTTCCTGTAGGTACCGCTCTTTCATATCTCACAT
>JAVBOE010000019.1:0-23167 GCA_031550925.1 Bacteroidales bacterium
CTGAATGGTTTACAGTATTTTTTCGTAATTTGCGCTAAAGCTGCTCATCTTATTTAATTGTTTGTCAGACAATCAAATACAATCATTTTATTGATAATGAGCAACTTCTTTTTATTTATCTAAATGCACTACGGGTTAATAATATTTCCGCTCTATTCTTTTTGTTTTTTAATACTCTAAAAACAGCAAATCTGCAATTTCTTAACGAAACATGCTTTTTTATAAACAAAACATCTTAATAGACATATGGATTTAGTTTATTTGGCATTATTTTTGCCTTTTGAGTAAGAAAGTAAACCTAAAAACATGTAGCCATGAAAAAGATTATAATTATTCTGAGCCTACTACTTACAGCTGGAGTTATAAATTCTGCATCGGCACAGGTAAGCGTAAACATAAATATAAACGTAAACAGTCAGCCTGACTGGGGTCCCATTGGATACGATTATGTTGAGTTCTACTACTTCCCCGATATTAATATCTACTATGATATTATGAACTCGATGTTCTTCTATAAAGCAAGGAACACATGGGTGTCAAGCAGGTACCTTCCGAATACTTATCGTAGGTATGACTTATATGGTATGTACAAAGTTGTAATTAACAACCAGCCACAACCTTGGATGTATAATAAAACACACAAAAAATCGTACTCTATGTATAAGAAAGACAGAACACAAACAGCTATCCGCTACAGTAACGATAGTAGATACAATACGAGTAGAAGCAACAATGTACGCTGGACTCAACCTATAGCCCAACCTCAAACGAACAACGGAAATACTACGAATAACAGAAGGCAAAGCACCACTACTCAAACCAATCAAGGTAGAACAAACAGTAGCACAACTACCAATAATAATAATAATAAGAATAATAAGCAACAGACTAATACTAGGAGTAATCAAACCAATACAAACAGCAGAAATGCTACCACTAAACAGCAGAGTACCCAAGCTACTAATACAAACAGTCGCTCTACCAGCAGCACAAGAAATAGATAAATATGGTTCATACAAACAAAGGCGGGGAAATGTCCCCGCCTTTGTTTGTATGAACGAAGTATAGCTATGCTTTCAATTCAGCAATACGATCTTCTAGCGTTTTAATCTTACTTTCGGCATCTGCCTGCTTTTGGCGTTCAACAGCTACAACCTGCTCCGGTGCGCCACTCACAAACTTTTCGTTGCTCAGCTTCTTTTGTACCGATGCTAAAAATCCTTGCAAGTACTTCAGCTCTTCCGCCAGCTTCTTCAGCTCTTCTTCCACGTTTAGCATATCTCCCAGCGGAATATGATACTCTGTAGTACCAATAAGGAACGACAATGCGTTAGCAGGCTTTTCTTCGCTTGGCGTTACCTTACTTAGGTTAGCCAGCTTAGCAACCATGCTATCAATTTCAGCAGGGTGCTCGCCATTTATGAAAAGTTCCAACGCGTCTTTCTGTGGAATATTACGTTCTTTACGCACGTTACGTATGTTAGTTATCAAATCTTTCATACGTTCGCCATTTTTAAGAATATTTTCATCATACTCTTCGGCACGTGGCATACGCGATACCATTATGCTCTCACCTTCTCCACGTTCTGTGAGGTAATGCCATATTTCTTCGGTAATAAATGGCATAAAAGGATGTAGCAACCTTAACAGCTCATCAAATAAGATAAGCGTTGCAAGGTATGTTTTGCCGTCTATAGCTTCGCCGTATGGTGGCTTAACCAGCTCGAGATACCATGACGAAAACTCATCCCAAAACAGCTTATACACGCGCATCAATGCTTCCGATAAACGATACTTCTCAAAGTCATCATTCAGCTCTTCTATCTCTTTATTCAGCTTAGCGTTAAACCATTCAATTGCATGCTCCGCATATAAAGGTTGGGCTTTTTCTTTATCAACCGTCCACGATTTAATAAGGCGGAAAGCATTCCATATTTTATTGTTGAAGTTACGTCCTTGCTCGCAAAGCGATTCGTCAAATAGGATATCGTTTCCAGCCGGAGAAGAAAGTAGCATGCCCATACGTACACCATCGGCACTATACTGCTCCATCAGCTTAATCGGATCGGGCGAGTTGCCCAACGATTTCGACATCTTGCGTCCTTGCTTATCACGTACGATACCCGTTAGGTAAACGTTGCGGAACGGGTATCCTCCGGCCCACTCATATCCGGCAATAATCATACGTGCCACCCAGAAGAAAAGAATTTCGGGTGCAGTAACCAAGTCGGTGGTTGGGTAGTAGTAAGAAAAATCCTCATTCGGATCTGCCTCTTCTGTTCCCGGAAGTTCAGGATCAAACACCGATATAGGCCATAACCACGATGAAAACCATGTATCCAAACAATCCTCATCTTGACGTAAATCGCCTAGCTCTATATTTGGTAGCCCTGATTTTTCGCGAGCTAAATGTAAAGCTTCATGTTCGTTTTCTGCTACAACAAAACCACCATCGGGCATGTACCATGCGGGAATGCGGTGCCCCCACCAAAGCTGGCGAGAGATACACCAGTCCTTAATGTTCTCCATCCAATGGCGGTAGGTATTCTTAAACTTGGGAGGGAAAAGCAACACATCTTCTTCCATAACCGCTTCCAGCGCAGGTTCCGATAGTTCTTTCATCTTAACAAACCACTGCATAGAAAGCTTAGGCTCTATAGGAACATCGGTACGCTCAGAGAAGCCTACCTTATTTACGTAATCCTCAACCTTTTCAAGCAATCCTACTTTCTCCAAATCATGCTCAATTTGCTTACGTACAGCAAAACGATCCATACCAACATACAGCTGCGCATCTTCGTTCAACGTACCGTCGTCGTTAAAGATATCTATAGACGGTAGGTTGTACTTATCGCCCAAAACGTAGTCGTTAACATCGTGTGCAGGAGTTATTTTAAGTACACCCGTACCAAACTCAACATCCACATAATCATCCATTACAACAGGAACAGGACGGTTAATCAGCGGAACTAACACACGCTTCCCCTTTAGATATTGGTAGCGAGGGTCGTTAGGGTTAACACACACTGCTGTATCTCCCAAAATCGTTTCAGGACGAGTTGTAGCAATAGTTACATAGCTGTCTTCGCCCTCTATCATATAGCGAAGGTAGTATAGCTTACTTTGTACTTCTTTGTATATAACTTCTTCGTCGGAGATAGCGGTCTTAGCCTTAGGATCCCAGTTAACCATGCGTACTCCGCGGTATATTAAATCCTTATTATAAAGATCGATAAACACGCGGATAACGCTTTCAGAATACTTCGGATCCATGGTAAATGTTACTCTATCCCAATCGCACGAAGCACCTAATTTTTCAAGCTGCTTAAGGATTATACCACCATGCTCTTCCTTCCACTCCCAGGCATATTCAAGAAACTTTTCGCGAGAAATAGATCTCTTTTCAATCCCGCGCGCTCTTAAACGCTCTACAACCTTTGCTTCAGTGGCAATAGAAGCATGGTCGATACCAGGCAACCAGCAAGCATTATAACCCCGCATACGCGCACGGCGTACCAATACATCCTGTATGGTATTGTTAAGCATGTGCCCCATATGTAGTACGCCCGTGACGTTAGGCGGAGGCATAACTATACAGTAAGACGGTCGATTGTCAGGTTCTGAATGAAAAAAGCGGTTCTTTAGCCAATACTGATACCACTTATCTTCAACCTCTGCCGGGTTGTATTTTGCAGGTATGTCCATTTAGTAAAATGATTATTTATTGCTTGTTTATTAGGAAAGCCACAAAGTTAATGATTTTATCGTTTGTAGTATTATATAGCTTTAATGGTGATAATGAGTAGTTTATCGACAAAACAAGTAAAGCATTACCAATAACTATTAATTAGCTACATTTGCACTATCAACTAAAACTAAATAATTATGAAATTATCTTTGCTGTCCATTTTGTTTTTATCTTTAGCAATGTTCATCTCATGTAGTAGTGATGAGGAGAAATTAAGCTCCGAAAATGAACTTAAAACTTTTGTGGTTGAAAATGTTGATACAAAAATTGAAAACAACCAAATTATTTTGACTTTTCCGACTCATGTGAACAAGTTTGTTATTAAGCCTGTTATAACAATATCGGATAAAGCACAGGTATATCCTTCATCGGAATCCGAAATTGACCTTAGCCTTGTTAAACAATATACAGTTACTGCTGAAGATGGTACCCTAAGAACATATTCTATAGTAATTTACCAACATGATGGGATTAAATCAGTAGGTATTAAATATAAGGATAAATACTTTACTCAGACTAGCAATGGTATTATTAATGTTGCTGAAAAAACAATAACAATTGATGTTCCCTATACTTATCTTATAAACAGCTCCTTTTTTATTTCATCTATAGGAGATTCATATTCAACATCAGTTCCAAAGAATGATGAAGCTATTGATGGCGAAAATCAAACGATATTATATGATAAGGTTGTGTTTATGGATAAAAACTTTAACAAAACAGATGAGTATAAATTAATTGTAAGAAATACCGATGCTGAATTAACCAACATCAGCCTTCCAGTTGTCCATTTTGGTATTAATCCGTCTATAGGTGGTTGGGTACTCCAAAAGTATGCTGAAGGCATAGATGAATGGGACTATGTATATTTTATACTTGACGGACAAGATGTGTCGAATATTGTCCCTACCCTCACATACTCTAAAAACGCGACAATAAAGCCAAGGGCTGGCGAAAGCATAAATTTCAACAATATTGTTGATTTCGAAATAACTTCCGAGTCGGGGATTACAAAAACCCGAAAGGTAAAAGTGGTTAAAAAGAAAATCATAATCGTAAATGATCATGATAGGAGATCAATACACCATATAGATGGAAATAGTAACCTTTTCGTTGTGTACAATGCTATTAGTCTTATTAAAAATGCGTGGCTATTGGGAGAGGATAGCGATACGCTTGATTGTACCGTTAGCTCATCGTCTCCTTATAATAGTAGTTTAGAGGCAACTCAAGGAGGATACTATACTCAGATATGGGCACCTATGGATATGCCGAAAAATAAAAAATATCAATTAAGAGTTGAACTTGAAAATGGAGATATAGTAGATACTGATACTTATTGGCGTAAGAGTGATCTTTAATAAGCAGTAAAACCTGAAAAATATCAGCGATATTTGCAGCATCAATAAAACTTTAGCAAAACAAAAATAGTAAGACTATATTTGAACACTAATGAAAAAAATCATTCCCATTCTGGCCACTTTGTTGTTATCCGCTTCTTCAATCATGGCGCAAACAGCAGAGGCCAACGCGACAAAAATTATTGATGTAACCAACCATGTTGTTGATATATACAACAGCTACCTGAATAACCTAAAGAAGGTAAGACAAGGGCTTGAAACCGCAGATAACAACTATGAGGTTCTTTCTGAAAACATTGAAAGATCAGCACAATCATGGGATTGCGTGAACATTATAATACGCAGCGATTACAGAGAAAAGTTTGAGAGGGCTGTAGCGGCGGCTCCTGCCTTCCCTGAGAAAGCAAATATACAATCGGGCGTTAAGTATGTTCAGGATAACACCGAGCGTTTAAGCAAAAGCTGTTCTGAGTTCAAGGACTACTTTGTTAAAAAGGAATACAAACAGGATACCGATTGGAAGAAGTTTGAAGAGCTGTACAAAAACATGGGAACTGCTTATGTTGACGTTTCGGGCATGTGGTCTAAAACCATTAAGCTGGCAGCAGAAGCAGGCGACAGATCGGAGCTGGTATTGCTAAAGAAAAGTCCTATTGCAGAGTTTATCATTCCAATGAAAACCGACCTTTCGTTGGCATCAAAGATTCTTGGTAAGTTCAGCGAAGATGAGGTTGATAACGCCGCCGTTAAAAAAGACATAGAAACGTTGAGGCAGAACGTTGCAAAGAATAAAGTGCTAACCGGAAAGAATGTTGCCAACCTTGAAAAATACAGCAGCAAGCCTAACTACGATGGCTACTACCAAATGATGGATGAATTTGTAGAGTTGGCAACAAAGTTGGAAGGCTTAATGAATCCTACAAACACAATGGACGAAGAAAAGCGCAACCAACAAATAGAAAATACCTACTCTATGATAAGCTATAAGTACAACTCTCTGGTTGAGAACTATAATATAATGTAGGGCTGGTAGGTAATACGAAAAGAGTAACTATTATTCAACACTCTGCTACTTCTCCGTTATCTGCAAGTTGCCCCAAAATCCCCTAAATGGTATTTTGGTGAAACTTCTACTTATTGTCTGTAATTGAACGCAATACTACATACCTTGATGCAATGTACCATAAATGATTTTTATACTGCAGATCTAACAAGTCAGCATTTGCCTCATCCACAGCAACCAGCGAGCCGTTTTGCCATTCATAGAATCGACCATTTCCGATGACTCCGTGTCTGTTAAACGTTCCGATTTGTACATCAACAGCAATATTGTTCGATGCTTCGCTTGAGAGCATATCTTCTCCCAGCCTGTAATACTCGGTATTTGATAAGGCAAGGTTGATTAAGGTTGGGAAGATATCTTTATGCGATCCCCAGTATGTTGTGTCGATAGTTTTGTTCTCTAAATATTTTGGCGGAACATATAAAATAAACGGCACACCGTGGTTTTCGAGTAAATTTTCTCCATCAACACGTACCATTCCTTTAATAGAATGGTCACCCGTTATTGCTATAATTGTATTAGCACCAAGCTCGCTATTGCGAACTTTATTTATAAAATCGCCCAACCAGTCGCAAGCATAGCGGTACGTCCGAAAGCATGCTATAGCCATGTCTTCGCTTTGCAATAAACGATCTTTTACGCTATCATCTATACTTAAATCTATAGCATAGCGGCTAGGAACAACATACGGAGTATGGTTTGTAATACTCATTCCATATATAAGCTGAGGACTTTTAGCACCTTTCAGCTTTTGCCATATATACTTAAATAAGAACTCATCATCTACTCCCCACTCTCTGTCTTCAATCGCTTCCGATAAGTCTGCCTTAATTGTCTCCATGCCTTCAAACTTATCAAATCCTTGAGCATACGTATATATATCAATATTACGCCAAGCGGCTTTTCCGCCTGTAGTAAATGTTGTCTCGTACCCCGCCGATTTAAAAGGTAAAACGAAAGACGAATACAGCTGTTTGTTTGCATGCGTGGAGCCCGAAACAGGCACAATAGCCGTTGCTGTAAGTATGCCTTCCAGCGAGGCTATGGTGCCTTCGTATGATGGCATAAAATTTTTGTACGTAATACAATACGGGAGCTCATCGGCAAGCTTACCAAGAATATTAAACTTTTCGGAGTGCAGGTTCATCATGTTTAAGCCCATTCCCTCCATTTGAAAAACAATGATATGTGGCGGATTTTTTGCTAAAAGCGAATCCTGCTCGGTTTGCTGCTGAAAATAAAACAACGGATCATCCACTATCGAATCTACAGGAAGTCCGGTAAAAGCACTTGCCAATTCTTCTCCCGAAGCATATCCCGCTTGCGTTAGCATGCTATTTATATCCGTGCTAAAGCTATTCTTGTTTCCTTTATACTCGGAGTACGCTGTTTTTAACGAAAATATTCCGTTTGTTGTAAGCGCGTTTACAAAAGAGCTTTTAGAAAAATTCGCATCCGGTTGGCGTAACGGAAACGGACCTATGCTTCCGCGCATTGCCAGTATGTATAACGGAATTAAAAGAATAAGCAGAAGCTTTGCTGTTCGCTTTTTCGATATATTTACAATCCATGCCGACTTATAAATACGCTTAATCACATAGCACTCTAAGATCGAAAGAATAATAAAAAACAGTGCGATTCTAATTACAGGAAAGTCTGTCCACATTGATGTTAAGACAGCTCCTTGATCATCATCAATCATGCCAAAAGCAAGGATGTTAAAGTGGGTTCCGAAAAAGCTATAGTAGTAAAAATCTACAATCAATACAGCCGAATAAAATATAAGCGCTATGCACGACCATACTCTTGCTATTTTTTCAAATGCTCTCTGTTTAGTAACAGCTGCAAGAATTGAAAATATGATGTTAGGAATCAAAAAATAGCAAGCCAATAGCAGATCAAATCGCGCTCCTTGTACAAAAGCAAAAAAGGTATCTCCAACAAACGGTTTTAGCTCCGGAAAATTTGCGTAGGTAAATAAAAATACCACCCGAAAAACAAGCGATACCAGCAATATACATCCAACAACTGCAAGCAGCTTATAAATGTTAGATGAAAAAACAGAAGAACATGATAGCTTTTTATACATAATTATATAGACTACAAGATTTAAGGATTTTGAGACTTAAAGACTTTTATTGAAATCAAACCATTTCCTCACTTATAAATGTAATTATTTATTGGCTTTAGATAAAGTTTTAAATGGTAGCAAAAACATCCACCCGTTGAAATACACAAACGAACTATCAGCCTATACTATCTATCTTAATATCATACTTATTCAACAATCCGGCAACGCCAAGCAGCGAGAATTTTGCTTTCTTAATCTTATTCAACTCGGGATCAATAGAGTAGCTGTATGCTGTTCTAAAATCTGCTTTTTCTAAATTTGTAAGATTAAATGTAGCCTTTGCCAGATCGCAGTTATCAAAGACCGATTCTGATAAATCGGCACTGCTAAAATCAGCCTCTTGCAGCTGCGAATTCTTGAAAACGGTTTTCTTGAGCTTAAGCTTAAAAAACGAGCAATGATTTAGCACACAGCCATCAAAGCTGAACGAAAGACCGAATTTGTTGCAGCCGTCAAAATGTAACCCAAGCATCTTACAGTCTTTAAACGTTACATCATTTAGTACCGTTTCCGTTAGCTTAACCAGGCTTAGATTACAACTGATAAATTGACAACCGGTAAAGCTTATGAGCGAAAAATTATTCTCCGAAAAATTGCAGCTCTTAAACGTACAATTTTCGTAATCTCCCCGCTCCAGCTGGTTCTCTCTGAAATCTAGCTTTTCAAAGGTTATGTCTTCTATATATGATTGTTCCACTATTGTCAATCTTCTGATTAGAATTTGTTGCTATTTTGCTTTCTTCTGCCCTTTTTTCTTATAATACTCTTTAAACTTATACCAATAAGTTTGGACTTTATCAACAACGTGATATGTACACCAATTTTCCGCTTCTAACAGAATTGGAGAAGTGGAATATTTTTTACGTATGCTGTTAACATATGATTGGAAATCTACAATTGTGTCAATCGCTTCAAAATCAATTTTATTATTGGATTTTGCTTTGAGGAGAAACTTTTTTAAAGAGTCTTTGTTTTCAAGAGATTTTTCCGTGAAATCTATATCATTAAAATACTGCACCTTAATATCCTTCCAAATAGGGTATGTTACTAATCCAAAATGTTTTCTCTTGAGGACAACTAGGTATAATGTTTGATTGCCATAGGTACTATAATCAATTGCAGAATTTACCTGCTCCTTTTCTCTGCCTTTTCTCCCGTAGATTGACTTGTCAGAATAATACCTAATAGGGTTAATTACCACAGTACCGTAATTATTAAAATAATCCGATATTGGATTCCACCCTTTTTTGAAAGAACTAACAATAACCTTACCTTGATTGGTGAATAGAATAATTTTTTTACTTATCTTATCATCAGCAAAAAGTTGAGATAAATTTACTAAGGCAGAACCAGAAGCATATTCTATTGCTGGCCCAAATCGGAATTCTTTTGTACTTAGCGCAGGAATTATGTGAAAATAGTTTTCATTTAAATCGTCTTTATCAAGCATGTCTAAATAAATATTATGCCCAAAGCGAACAAAAATATCAAAGATTACCAGATCCTTATCTTTTAAATTTTCTAAAACAAGAGTATGGAAATAATTGTTAGATGATGTTACTGAAGATGAAACACCTATCCATCCACGAACCTTATGCCCATATTTTAGAATGTAAGTTTTGTAAGTAATTAGAAGCACAATTACGGACACAAACAGACTAATACTAGAAATTACAAGAATTAATAGATCAGATTTATTTATATCTTTTAAAAAATCTTCCATTACTATTCTGTATCATAAAATTACTATTTGAGAAATAATTATGTGGTAGAATTTTTCGTTAAATGGTATTTGCAACATCGCCCACAGTACCCCAAAATTTACAATCCAACTACAGTGTTTTCATTATCACATTTGCTACAGCCCCGTCAACTTCTTAATCTCGTTCAGCTTATTCAAAGCCTCTATAGGCGTAAGATTATTAAGATCAAGGTTTTTTACCTCATCACGAATTTGTTTCAGCACAGGGTCATCAAGCTGGAAGAAGCTTAGTTGATATCCTTCACGCTGCTCTGCCATATCGTTTATGGGTTTCTCTAGCGAGCTCTTTTTACTTGATCCTTCCATCTCTTTAAGTATGGCTGTTGCCCTGTTTACAACGCTTTGAGGCATACCTGCCATTTGCGCCACATGAATACCGAAGCTGTGCTCGCTTCCGCCACGTACCAATTTGCGAAGAAAGATTACACGGTCTTCCAGCTCCTTTACGCTTACGTTGTAGTTCTTAATCCGTCCGAATGATGACTCCATTTGATTCAGCTCGTGATAGTGCGTTGCAAACAGCGTTTTTGCCTTTGCCTGCGGATGCTCGTGCATGTACTCAACCATAGCCCAGGCAATAGATATACCATCATAGGTGCTTGTTCCGCGACCAATCTCATCGAGCAACACTAGCGAGCGGTTCGACAGGTTATTGAGGATGCTTGCCGTCTCAATCATCTCTACCATAAAAGTGGACTCGCCCTGCGATATGTTATCGCTGGCGCCAACGCGGGTAAAGATTTTATCAACGGGACCAATGGTTACAGCCTCTGCAGGCACGTAGCAGCCTATCTGTGAAAGCAACGCAATAAGCGCAGTCTGACGTAGCAACGCCGACTTACCCGACATGTTTGGTCCCGTAATAATAATGATTTGCTGATCTTTTCCATCAAGCAGTACATCATTGGCAACGTAAGTTTCTCCAACTGGCAATAGCTGCTCAATAACAGGGTGTCGCCCCTGACGGATATCAATAATATCTTCTTCTACCAGCTGTGGACGACAATAGTTATGCGTAGATGCTAATGAAGCAAACGATAGCAAACAGTCGAGTTGAGCCAGTAGCGCAGCATTCAATTGAATGGCGCTAACGTAATCCAGTAGGCTCATCACAATATCGTTGAACAGCTGCTGCTCTATGGCTAGCATCTTCTCTTCGGCACCAAGAATTTTTTCTTCGTATATCTTCAGCTCTTCAGTGATATAACGCTCCGCACCCACAAGGGTTTGCTTGCGTATCCACTCAGGTGGAACCTTCTCTTTATGCGTATTGCGAACCTCTATGTAATACCCGAAAACGTTGTTGAAGCTGATTTTTAGCGAAGTGATACCCGTTCTCTCCACTTCTCGTTGCTGAATTTGTAGCAAAAACTCCTTGCTATTTTTAGTGATATTGCGTAGCTCATCTAAATCGACATTTACACCGTTTGCAATAACATTACCCTTTGTCAGCTGGTTGGAAGGCTCGGGAAGTATCTCCTTCTCAATGCGGTCGCGAATGCTTTTACATACGTTCAGCTGCTCGCCAATTTTACGTAGCATGGCGTTATCCGCTTGCTCGCAATATGCTTTTACAGGCCCTATGGCTGCTAATGCTATTTTCAGCTGTACAACTTCGCGAGGAAGTATGCGACCCACAGATGCCTTTGATATCAGACGTTCTATGTCACCAACTTCATATAGCTTAGAGGTAATTTCCTGCCATGCATCTTCATCCGACAGGAAATGATCTACAACATCCAGCCTATCGTTTATCGGTTTTATTTCTTTCAACGGTAACGATATCCAACGTTTCAGCAAACGTGAACCCATTGGCGAAACCGTTTTATCTATAATACTGACAAGCGTGCGTGCATTTTCATTCAACGAATCAAACAGCTCGAGATTACGAACGGTAAACTTATCAAGCCAAACGTAGCGGTCTTCGTCAATACGCGAAACCGATGTAATATGGCGGATTCTATCATGTTGAGTCAGCTCAAGATAAAATAGAATTGCACCTGCGGCAACAATACCGTAAGTATAGTTTTCTATTCCAAACCCCTTTAACGATGGCGTTTTGAAATGATTTACCAGTTTATCATAAGTAGCAGACTCTGAGAAAGCCCAGTCATCCAGCTTATAGGTGTATAGCTTATTGCCGAAATGCCTGGTAAAGTCATTGTCTTTTCCGCGCTGATAAAGTACCTCTTTAGGAGAGAAGTTACCCAGCAGCTTATCTACATACTCAAATGTACCCTGCCCCACATAAAACTCGCCTGTAGAAGCATCAAGAAAAGCAACTCCGGCAGCATTTTTATCAATATGAATGCATGCAAGAAAATTATTTTCGCGGTGCTCCAAAACATTATCGCTGAATGTTATGCCGGGTGTTACCAGCTCTGTTACCCCACGCTTAACTAGCTTCTTTGTCAGCTTTGGGTCTTCCAGCTGTTCGCAGATAGCCACACGTTGTCCGGCACGTACCAGCTTAGGCAGGTATGTTTCTATGGCGTGATGTGGGAAGCCAGCCAGCTCAACAGAAGAAGCAGCACCGTTTGCACGTTTGGTTAGGGTTATACCAAGTATTTCGCTGGTTTTTATCGCATCTTCGCCAAAAGTCTCGTAAAAATCGCCCATACGAAACAACAGTATGGCATCAGGGTGTTTTGCCTTGATAGTTTGATACTGCTGCATTAACGGTGTCTCTACCGGTTTCTTTTGACTCATATGGTGTTGAAATTTCTTATTAAAAGGATTTCAAAGATAAGAAATTAAAAAGATTTTTGGGAATCACGATATCCGTATCAAGTATCACGAATTTTGCAAAACATATCAGCTACTAAGCTAAATCCCTCATTGTGAAAATATTTTAGAATTATAAATTTTAATCAGCTAATGTCGTGATACTTGATACATAAATCGTGATACTAATAAACTCAGATTAAATTCTTAATTTTACGGTTTATATTTCAACTTGTTGGCAATGCCTATTGTAACACTTACAACAGATTGGGGAAACGGCGATTACTATCTTGGTCGCTTAAAAGGACGGATACTCTCATCCGCTCCCGATGTTGTATTTGCCGATATCACACACTATGTTCAGCCGTTTAATACGCTACAGGCAGCGTATATACTACGAAACACTTATTCTTGTTATCCAAAGGGCAGCATACATATTGTGGGTGTGAATAGTGAGCCTTCTCCGTCTAACCCCATTGCCGCAATATGGGCAGAAGATTATTTCTTTATCGGACCTAACGACGGCATGTTCAGCATTGTTTTGGATAACGAACCGGATGGAATTGTACTGCTAAATTCCGACGAAAAACACAGCGGATTTCGCGCGCTTGAGATGATTGCCGTTGCCGTCAAATGTATCTGTAATCGCCAACCCCTTACTAATATTGGTGTTGAAACAACACTAAAAAAAGAACATGTTGGGAAAGCGGTTTACAATGAAGACTCTATTTCCGGACTTGTAAGCTATATCGACTCATTTGGAAATGCGATTACCAATATTCCACGCGAGCTGTTTTTTCGTGTGGGTCAGGGGCGGCGATTTGAAATTCTTGTACAAAGCAACTTCAATAAAATAGAAGAGATTTCAAACCATTATGACGATGTTCGATCGGGCAGAATGCTTGCCATTTTCAACTCTTTCGATTTGCTGGAGCTAGCCATAAACAAGGGAAATATGGCGCAGCTTGAGAGTCTCGAAAACAAATCGAGCATACGAGTTAAATTTTATGATTAAAAATATCTACGACATATCATGGCTAACGAAACACCAACAGTAACCAACGACGAACGACTAATTGCCTTTAACCGCTTACTTGATATCATGGATGAATTGCGCGAAAAATGCCCATGGGATCACGAACAAACATTTGAAAGCCTTCGTACGCTTACCATAGAAGAAACCTACGAACTCGCAGATGCCATCCTTACGCGCGATATGAGCAACATTAAAAAAGAATTGGGCGATATTCTTCTGCACATCGTATTCTATGCAAAACTGGGCGATGAAGAAAAACAGTTCAACATTACTGATGTTATCAATAGCCTATGTAATAAGCTGGTGTATCGCCATCCGCATGTGTTTGGTGAGATACAGGTAAACGGCTCTAATCAAGTGGTACAGAACTGGGAGCAGCTGAAGATAAAAGAAAAAGACGGCAACAAGACGGTACTATCGGGTGTGCCAACCGGTATGCCTGCTTTGGCTAAAGCCAACCGCATACAAGAAAAGGTTGCTGCCGTTGGGTTTGATTGGGAAGAACGCCAACAAGTTTGGGATAAGGTAAAAGAGGAGTTTAGCGAGCTACAGCAAGAAATTGAGAATGCTGACCAGAAACGCATGGAGCAAGAATTCGGCGATTTATTTTTCTCGCTTGTAAACGCTGCACGCCTTTATGGCATTGACCCCGAAGCCGCTCTTGAACGTACCAATCAGAAATTTAAAAAACGCTTTGGATATCTTGAGCAAAAAACCATAAAGCAAGGGCAGTCGCTAAAAGATATGAGCCTTGACGCGATGAACGAGATTTGGGAAGAAGCAAAAGCGTTTGATTAAGTAATAAAACCACCAACCACAGAAAAGTAAAGTACGCTAGAATGATGATTCAGGCTGAATTTGTAGAGAAAGTCAAAGCCACGCTAAAAGACGATAAGTCTGTTCTTGGTGTTACCATTGGCGGCTCGTGGTTAGCCAATGAGATAGACGAATACTCTGATGTTGATCTGATCATTGTTACAAAAGAAAAAGTATCCGACAGCAAAGAGAAAATGCTCAGCTATGCCAAGCGTTTTGGAACCCTACTATCGGCATTTACCGGCGAACATGTTGGCGAACCACGACTTCTTATTTGCCTATACGATAACCCTCTTTTACATGTGGACATTAAGTTCTTGACGTTAGAAGAAGTTCATCCTCGTATAGAAACACCTTTCATTTTATTAGATACAGATAACTTACTAAAGAACGTATATACGCAATCGAAAGCAGAATATCCACACCCCGACTACCAATGGATAGAAGACCGTTTTTGGGTATGGATTCACTACATGCTACTAAAAATTGGCAGAGGAGAATTTATGGAGACGTATGACAGTTTTGATTTTATGAGAAGGGTTGTCTTTGGTCCATTGCTACATATTAAAAACGGTAAACTACCACGTGGTGTAAGAAAGGTTGAATTTGAGCTAAGCGAAGCAGACCTTAACGACTTAAAATCTACACTACCCTGCTACAATAAGGAATCGCTATTTAAAACGCTGAGAAATGCTGTTACTCTATATCGCAAGCTAAGAAATACGCTATATGGTAATGATATTAACAGACAAGAAGTGGCTGAAAAAAGCGTTATGAAATACTTTGATGAGCTTGAAGCAAAGATGATAAAGTAAGAAATACACCCCCTCTTACCTGTTAATTATCAAATCGAAATATTCGGCTTACCTAGATAGGCTTCTATCTTACGAAAGAAATTTACGATATAAAAACCGTCAACAAAACCATGATGTACGGCAAGCGTAATAGGCATTGTGGTCTTTCCTTCTCGCCGAATAGCCTTGCCTACTGTAAATGAACAACCCCGCAGCAAGCTGCGGGGAATTTAACCCTTAGAGATTAAAAACTGTTCAAATTTGATAGGTGAAATACTTACAAGCCGTGCTTTACGTTAGTATCAGCTGTTGGCAGGCATTTTCTCTCCCTACTTTTTCCTTGATGAAAAAGTAGGCAAAAAATCAAGGTTGCCCGACGCTACACCCCCTCCCTAACCCTCCCCCGAAGGGTGAGGGGACCTCCCTCCCTTGGGCAGGGCTGGGGTGGGTGACCATGCGCTAATAAGCTGTTTGCAGCTTTTTTCTTGCTAAAGCTGAATAGCATCTGCGAAATGCAATTCTGCTATAAAAGAAAAGTCCATACTAAAAATTTTTCGTTCAAGTGAAGCCGAGAGGCGGAGCGCATTAAAAATTTCTATCCCTTTTTGGGGCGCCAAAAAGTATGAAGAAAATACTACGAAGCTTAAAAGATAATAGCAGCAAGATCGTACAATAGCTTTAACGATGCCTAACAAAAGTAGCGAGTGAAATTTAAACAGTTTCTCAAAAGTGGCAAGAACAAACAACGGCTTTTTGATGTTTAGATAAGAATGGTATAAAAACAGAGTCGCCCTCCCCAGGGCGACTCTCCCAAAAACCACCAATAACCAGAAAAACTATCCAAGAATTAGATATCATGAAATATCTAACCGTTTTTCATTATTATAAACAAGCTGTTTCTTCTTTTGTTCGCATAAAAGACAAAAAAAATATTATTTAACAACTTTGTATAGATAATATTCTGATAAACATTGCTATACATATAAATAATCGAGGGCACTTAAAGCTAAGTACCCCCGATTTCCTTTTAAACAATCAATAATCCAAAATCCAAAACTAGCACAATTGCTACCCAAATTTAAAATAGATGTTGCAATAACTGTGCCACAGTTTTATTTGCAAAATAATTTCCTACAAAATCCGGTCTAAGCATACTATTTCTTTTGTTTTTATATGCCAGACTTTCTACCTTTGTTGTCAAACAAACAATAAAATAATGGGTATTCAATATAAAAAGGTGCTTTTAAAGCTAAGCGGAGAAGCATTACAAGGTGGTGGCCAGCAAAGTATAGATTCGGCAATACTCACACAATACGCCAACGAAATAAAACGAGTGGTTGAAAAAGGCGTACAGATGGGCATTGTTATTGGTGGTGGAAATATTTTTCGCGGACTTGGCGGCACTCAGCGTGGATTTAATCGTGTAAAAGGAGACCAGATGGGCATGTTGGCAACGGTTATCAATAGCATCGCCATTCAGTCAGCGCTAGAAAGTGTGGGTGTTAAGGCTAAAGTACTTACATCTATCCGTATGGAACCTTTTGGCGAATACTACTCCAGCGCAAAAGCCATTGAATATATGAACGATGGCTATGTGGTTATTGTTGCCGGAGGCACCGGTAATCCTTTCTTCACAACCGATACGGCTTCGGCTCTACGTGGTGTTGAGCTTGGTGTTGAAGCGCTACTTAAGGGTACTAACGTTGATGGTGTTTATACCGCCGATCCAAAGAAAGACCCCAAAGCAACCCGTTTTGAGCGTATCAGCTTTGATGAGGTTTACGAACGTAATCTTCGTGTAATGGACTTGACTGCTTTTACGCTATGCAAGGAAAACAGCCTACCAATCGTAGTTTTTGATATGAATAAGGAAGGTACGCTGGAACGATTGGTTATGGGCGAAAATGTGGGAACAATAGTAAGCTAACGCATAAAAATGTAAATTTCTTTTTCCAGTTCGTTCCTATTTTTATATATTTGTAAAAAGACTGTAAACTGTATAACTACAATACCATGGAGACTAAAGCAAAAGCAACTGTAGCAGCTACAAAAGATAAAATGCAAAAGGCGGTTGACTATTTAGAAACCGAACTTCAAGCAGTAAGAGCCGGCAAGGCCAACCCTGCTATGCTTAACAATATTAGCGTTGATTACTACGGAAATATGACTCCGTTAACTCAAGTATCAAGCGTCAGCTCGCCCGATGCTCGTACTATTCTTATCCAGCCGTGGGAGAAAAATATGATTGGCCCGATTGAAAAGGCCATATTAGCCGCTAACATTGGCTTTAATCCGCAGAATAATGGTGAAACTATTCGTATTAACGTACCACCTTTAACGGAAGAACGCCGTAAAGATTTGGTAAAACAGTGTAAGCAGGAGTGCGAAACAACCAAGGTTTCTATTCGCAATACCCGCCGTGATACGATTGAAGCTATTAAAAAGATGCAGAAAGACGGTCTGAGCGAAGATTTGGTAAAAGATTTTGAAGCCGAGGTGCAAAAAGTAACCGATGAGTTCAACAAAAAAGTTGACGCAATTCTAGAGAAAAAAGAAAAAGAAATAATGACAGTATAAACAAGAGGGATGGTTAACCATCCCTCTTTACATTTTACCACTCATACATAACCCAAGGGCTATCATCGTCTTCTACTAGATAGCGGGTAACTTCGGCAAAGTCGTTAAAGTCGTCATAACTATTACCGCACCACAAAGCGCGCGCCAGCAGATAGCTCTTGCCATAATCTTCCCAATTATTAAACGATTTACGCGCCATCCGAGCAATCTCGTCAATATAGGTCCATGCCTGCCCTTCGGTAATGTAGCCTGCCGTATAGCAAGAGCGGGCAACAAACGCAATGCGTCCATAATCGTAAGCATCACAGCCAACCAGAAAGTCTTTCTTAGGATTAGGAAACCACTCTTTAAACTCTTCTAGCGGAAGGACACTGTTTAGGTTTTCAAAATATCCTGCTATCTCTCCGCCCCAATCATTCTTAGGCAGAAGAGTGGGGTTGCCGTTTGTTTTCAGGTATAGGTCGATAATATTATTGTACAACGTACGAAACCCCTCTTTGGTACGCGATTGTATAAACTCATGCGCTTCTTGCGAGCTATTTATTCTATACCACTTACGCATACTTTCTTTACATTGATTTACGTCTTTAGTAGCCAATAACGAATCGATGTAGAAGCTATTATGCTCACCAATAACCTGACTTAGCGAGATGCCAAACTGCAGTTCATCGGGCAGCGCATCGGTATCGGGATTTTCGATGAAGTATTCGTTCTCATCATCATATTCTTCTTCTTTCTTCTTGCCGGAAAACAAATTGAATAGTGCCATAGCTATACTATTTTGGTGGTTAACTTATATTGTATTGCTCAAACTTTGCTACTTCTTCTGCCAATGCGCCTTTTGCCGCTTTATCAAGCGTCCTAAACAGCTCTAATTCCGCTGTTGTTTTTTTACTTTTTACTGTCCTCTTCCACATACCAACTACCTGTCCGTTTACCATTACGGTAGGCTTGAATATACCATTGGTACTAATAACCTTTGAGTAGTTACCATGCTCAAAAATGTCTTTTCTGTCCTTATAGCTGACAACATACTCATCGAAAGCAGGCAGCAAATGTGCGATATTTTTGTCTATTTCAAATTTCTTGAAATCGTTGTTAAACCAGTAGGTGTAACCATCTATTTCTTCGCAGATAAAATCGGTCTTAATCATCTCCAACGCTTTTTTTGCATCGGTACCTGTTAAGCCCGACCACCATGTAAAATCTTGCAACGTAGCAGGAGCATGACTTGTAAAGAATCTTCGAGCAAGCTTCTCCAACGCCTTATCTTTATCAAACTTTTTAGGCGGGGCAACCAGCTCGTCTAATAAACGATACGTTTGCTTCTTATTTTTTATGGCACCGCTGCATATCATGCTCTCAATCTCCGCGTGAAACAGAATGTGTCCCAATACACGACCATCGGCAAGCTTAACTCCTGCACCGTCTAACACCTCTCCTATTTCTTCCTTTGTTAGATGAGCACCTCCCTCTAAAGCTTTCTGTATAATAGGGTGCGACTTAGAGACCACTTTCTTATCCATCTCTAAGTATTTATCGTAGGTCGTTAGTATCTGCTTAACGCGAGGCCCCGTAAGCCGCATTATCCAATGGATATCTTCTTTAGCTACAAAATGCCATGTGGGGCGCAAAATGTGAGTGCGAATTATATCGCCCTTACACAAGGCTGCTTCTATTTGCTTATTGGTAGAGTTAGGCAGGCGTGTACCAATAGCCCACTTTGCCATGTTGTAATCCTGAGCCTGCATGGCACCCATCCACGAAACAATCTCTTTGGGTGTTTTGAGCCGCGTTTGTATCAGCTGCTGATTTGCAAGACGAATGTGTGGTATTGATAGCTTTGGCATGGTGTAAATACTTTTTACTTTGTGTATTGGGTCTATTATTCAAGCCTGGTTGTTAAAATTTATACTTCCAAATATAAACAAAAAAGAGCGGGACATCCGCTCTTTTTCATTAATACGTTACAAATTGCTTTGTTTACAATCCAAAGGTTGCTCCTATGCGAATTGCAACACCGCTAAGTCCGTTTATATCGAGTGCATCGTTTTGGTTGGTAGCAAAATTAAATCCTACAGCCACATGAAATCCAAAGAGGTGGCTGGGTGTAGGATAAATATTCACACCAAGTTCAGGTGATACGTAAAACCCCCAGTTATCATAATCTACTTCCAAATCTTGGAAATATATCGTTTGTTCGCTGTAGTTAGCACCTATTTTCAAGGCTCCGTATGGAGCGAATATTTGTCCATTCATAAAGTCGTAGCGTATCAACGCACCGAATGGCAACTGGAACAACGAAGTTTGAGCATCGGTATTGATAGCGCCCGGATTGAATAAGTAACGGCTAGAGTTTGCCGCATAGCTATATGTTTGTCTATCTACATACTTATTGTTGGTGTGCCATGATGTAAACGCACCCACTGATACCTTTGGAGTTACGTAGTAACCAAATTCTATGTTCGAGCCCCAACCGCTGGTTTTACTGGCAAAATCGCCAAATGGTACTGCTATCTGCCAGTCGCCGGTTAGATAGCTAGCCTTTCTTTCAGCTTCTTGTGCCTGCGACAGCAGCGGAGAAATGCACAAGGCCAAAAGTAAGAATATTGATGAGAGTGTATATTTATTTGTTTTCATAATTCTATATTTTTAAAATATTTAAATACTAGCAGTCCTTACATTCCGCCGTTATTTCTTTAAATAGGGTGACTGAGCAAATGCCTGGTCAATACCTTCAAGCGCTCTGTCTACATTCGTAGTAGAACTGTAATCATCCAAAACACCACCTATGTATGTACTCCAAACCGAGAAATATTTACCCGAAGAATCCGGATTATTCATGTCAATCAGCTCACCTAAAATGGCTCCTGTACTGTAAGCATAGTATGTTACAGGGTACCAAGGATAGTAGCCAGGAGTGTAACAGTCGCAGCAACCCCACCAGTAGCATGGGTCGTACCATCCCCAATAGTAGTAATCCCACCAGTAGTATCCGGTAACAATGTTAACATTCTTAGCTCCGGATAGCTGAAGAGTTAAGTCGCCCTTGCCTGAAACTACGGTATAGCCGGCGCTTTGCAGCTTAGCCTTAAACTCGCCTATCAGCTTTTGAGCGTTAGCATCAGTCCAAACTTGAGGAGTAGTAGCATCATTGTTAATTATCAATATGCTATCAGACACGTGAACAGTAGTGTAATTGCTAAAATTTGTACCATCCTTATAGTCTGTTTGAACAAAGAATTTCCCGTCCAATTCGCCAAGATCGGGAGATTTGGTGCAGGATACAGTAAACATTAAAACCGCTCCCAGCAAGAGAATAAATTTTTTCATAGCGTTTAATTTTAATTTTAATACTTATTTACTTTGATTTGATAGTTCTCATTTCTGAACTTTATAAACGGTATTACCAAAAAAAAGTTCAATCGCAGCCGATTTTTGCTAAATTTAACTGACAATCAGCTAAATAATACAATTTAATTAGCACTTAATACAAAAAATGGGTGGATATAGCATTGCATATTGCAATGCTATATCCACCCATTTTTACCTCCTGTTCGGCTAAATTTGTAATTTAGCCATTCAGTAAATATGAATTATAAATTCGTAAAATAACATAAGCGGCATTGCAAATACCGCTTAACAAGGGAAAAAGGGCAGAAAATCCGTACCGAGCAACATAAACCTTGTAATAATTTTAAAATTAACTGTGAAAATGAGTAACAAAATCAATATGAATACGCTACGTAAAATAGTCACTGTTTTTATATTTATACATTTAAGCGGGTATATGCACGCGCAAAAAATATGTCCCGATGAATCGGTGAAAGTAGATAAAAAGAAGATAAAACAGTGCAAGAAAACAGTAGATAAAATTAACTTTATGCAATTGAAGTGTGATACTGTCTTACATAATGATGCTCTTTTTAAAGCCATTTATTTCGATGAACAAGGGCAACTGAGAAAATATTTTCTTAAACGAACTGTTACTGACGGAGCTCATGACAATGTAACCATGTGTGCTTATTATAATGACAAAGGGAGTCTTGTTTACTTTTCTTTCAATGGTAGCGATAACTGTGAAGTTCACAGTGAATACTACTATGTGCATAATGGGCAGATTTTAGATTTTATGTGTTGGGCAGATTATAGTTGTGAAGAATTAGGCAACAAAAAAGATACACGCCCTGTTGTAGGAAGTCTGTTAATCAGGACAGTTGAATGGGATTGGACACTTACAAATTTCATCCGCAGTAATACTCTTTTGGAAATATTAAAAAGTAACAAATGTGGTGCATATGGAGAATTTTCCTATATTAAATAACACACTAACTATATACCTGTCAAAACAAACGAAAGTACGACAGATATTAACACTGAAATACAAAGAAAGTATAATCCTAACAATTGTATTTTTCTTCTTTGTTTCTTGTACACACAAAAAACCTCATTACACTCTTGCATACAAAAGTGTAACCCATATAGAAAGCAGGACAAACCTATATTTTGGGATGACCGCAGATAGTTGTGCCATGTGGCGAGACGTTTCCGAACGTATTCTTGTTGAAAACCTTCCCCTCGATTCCATTGCCATAACAAGAATGATGATTGACTATGTCGACAGTGTTACTAATGGATTTAAGCCGGAAAGCAAAAGCCCCTATTTGGAATATTACAGAATCACATTCTACAAATCTACTTTCGGCATTCGCCGGTACTTTAAAAACCTAAGCAACAATGTCCGTTACCGCAACAGTGAACTTCCCACAGCCATTGGGCGTGATTATGTCGGTGCAATTACTTTCCTTCGCAATATTCAAGAGAGAAGCGAATGGAATATAAAAATAGACCGTCCAAACGGCACATTCGATGAGATGGGCTTGGCACGGACAGATGACTACTATTTGGAAAAGACACATGACAGTATAAATATCGGTACTATGTTGGACGAATCCGACGAAGTATTAAAATATTACAAAAAGACAAAATTCAAAGAATAAAATGCCAGCCACCAACTCACAGCCTCGCTTTCCCCCTGCTGGCGCGCGCGTTTGTAACGCGTGCCAATAACAAGCACTAGCAATGTTTGAAAGCTATAAAATACAAGCTTATTGAGAATAATATTGGAGCATAATATGGTTAATCGACACGCGTT
>JAVBOE010000040.1:0-8076 GCA_031550925.1 Bacteroidales bacterium
ACGATCTTTCGGCCGGACGTAACGTTGATGAAGTTATCCGTACGCTGGATGCGCTACAGATAGATAAGCTTACCCCTTGCGGCTGGATTAAGGGAGAGGAAACACTATAGTAATTAATAATGAACAATTAATAATTAATAGTGTTAGTAGGGCAAATATAGGTTAGGTTTATTGGTTTTTGAGGCAAGAGCAGGTTTTGTATAGGTTACCTGCTCTTGTTTTTTATGCGTTAAGCGATATAGTATTTGCCCCTCCCGTTCTCTAAAGGGGAAGCCCTCTTATCGCCGACTGTTCCCCTTTAGGGGCTAAACATTAACCATTAACCATTGATAGTTAAACTAAACTTTTATACTTTTGTACCGTTTTAGATAAGTATTTGCCTCCTTAGCTCAGCGGTAGAGCAGCTCATTCGTAACGAGCAGGTCAACAGTTCAAATCTGTTAGGAGGCTCTGGTAATGTGAAAATTTGGAAATGTGAGAATGTATGGCTGATGCCTGCACTTTCACATTTTTGTTTTGGCAGTAAAGCATATTATCACATTAGTAGCTATCTTTTTCGCATACCACATATCGTTGAACGCTGTACATTTTTTAACTATCACATTACCACATCATTACCCCCTCGTGTTAAAACCATGTCAAAAACTTAATCCATAATTTTATGTATTGATTGTATTTTGTATCTACATTTGTGCTGTAGAATTACAAACACAACTGCATGAACTACATAGAGCAAATAAGAGGTTTTTGGCGTTCGCATGAGGAGCATTCATTCAGCACCACAGAAGTTGCACTCTACTTCTACTTATTGGAAGTATGCAATAGCTGTAGCTGGAAGAATCCGTTCAAGCGCAACAATGCTAAAATCGAAGCAGATTTAGGCATCTCCTTTAAAACCCTTTCAACAGCTCGTAACAAGCTGCAGCAACATGGGCTTATTGTCCTTAAAACACGAAATGGATATGCCAACGTTGATTATACCTTGGGAAAATTTCCAAAGGTTAGGGACGAGGTTAGGGATGAGGTAAAGGATGAGGTAAAGGATGAGGTTGGAGACGAGGTTCGGACGAGTAAAGATAAACTAAACAAAAACAAAACTAAACGAGAGGGAATGTATTCGCCCGCTACCAATAATTTTTTTGTTGGTATCGATGAGGATAAGCCCGAAGAACAGCCTGCTACCGTCAGCTATCAAACCTTTGTAAAGCCTACCGTAGAAGAGGTTGAAGCCTACTGTAAAGAGCGTGGTAACCGCATCTCGGCGCAGAAGTTTGTAAGCTACTACCAGAGCAACGGCTGGCAAGTCGGTCGTAACCCCATGAAAGATTGGCGGGCAGCCATACGTGCATGGGAGCAGAACGGCTTTACCGATGGCAAGGATAAGCACAACCCGCCCGATCCGCGCTTCTTAGGCATGCTAAATATTGATATGAGTGATTTTTAAAAGCTTCTACCATGATGAACGAACGCACGTACAACAGACGGTTTGATTACCGCGACCTTAAAAACGTTAAACAACGGTTAGCTCTTTACGACCTACATGCCGAACAAACAATAAGGTACCAGCTAGAGGATGCCGAAACCGTTATGTGCATGGTTATGCAAGAGTTTTTGGGTACCGGCTTTACGTGGCTACCCGAGTACGACCAAGTTGCCGAATGGCTAACCAATACAGATGGAAAAGGCTTACTGCTATACGGCGATGTGGGAGTAGGAAAAACCATTATAAGTAGATTCATTATACCCGGTATTTTCGAGGTTTGTCACCATAAGCTATTTACGTACTACGACTACTACGACATCAACAAAAAAGCGGATGAGATTATGAGCAAAAAGTTTGCGGTAATAGACGATATTGGCAACGAAGAGCAGTACTCGCACTACGGCAATAAGCAGTGGGTGCTGCCGCAAATTATTGACCGCGCCGAGAAAAACAACAACCTGCTAGTGCTTACCACTAACCTTAACGGTAGCGATCTTTTAGATAAGTATGGCTCTCGTACTGTTGACCGCATTAAGGCCATTACCCGCCGAGTAAAAATAGAGCATAAGAGCTTTAGAAAGTAGTAGTATTCACGATATGCGATAAAATAAGTGCGTCATATTGAACGAAGTGAGACATGACGTTCATCGCTGTACCGTCTTTTCGTGATACGTGATACGCACATTATGATACCTTGTCAACGAGAAGCCTTTTTCAGCAGTTCTATTAAGTCGTTGCCCAGCTTGGTTTTCACCTCTATATGCTTTAGTACAGCTTCTACAAAAGAGTTTTTCTCAAATATGCCGCGTACCTGCTCAAAATCTATCTGCTGCTCGTCTATACTGCCGTCTAAGCCAAATCCGGTATGTGCCGAAAGCGAGAACTCTTTCTTCGCATCTTCGTATATCAGCTCGTCAAGCGTAACAACAGCATCTTTCCAACGCTCTATAATAGCAATAATATCAGCAGCTGTAACGGTATCAATAGACAGCTTGTAGTACTGCTGTATCTTATCGCAAGCCCATGTCCACTCCAGCGAGTAGTAGCTGTTGTGCAGATACTCGAACACAGCGTTTATTTCTTTTATCTTGGTAATCTTTCCACTTTCGATATCGCCAATCAGCCTATCAATTTCTGTTCTTGGAGCAATTAAACCAGCCAAGTCGCACCACTCGTGTAAGCCTACACCTGTATCTGGTTTAAGGCATTTACGTATTTCGTCAATATCGTTAAATGAGCATTTATTTAAGCGAGAGATAATAGAATTTCCTAAAAACTTGTTTATTGCCAAATCATAAAGTACAAGCCCTCTTTTTAGTGATGAATTGGTAATCTTACAGCTTTGATAGGTGTAAATATCAGAGGTCTCGCCGCAAGTTCGTTGCAGCTCTTTCAGTATCTCTACTGCCTTAAACATTTTCTGAACCGTGTATGGGCTAAGCAGGTTAAAGTTTATTTTATCTAGCTTGTTCGGGTCGTTACGGTTATCTCTCTTAGGAAACTTCTGCGCATCGCGAATGGTACCTACGCTACGCAGGTTTATGCCAGGAACCAGCACCGACTGGTCTTTATTCTCGATGAGATACGAGAACGGCATGCACGATGTATCGGAGTTACGATAGTGACGACCCATAATCAACGAAAACGCTCCGATCTTTGCAGGCCAAAGGATGTATGAGTCGCTGGTGGTTTTACCTCCACGCTCTACTATACCCTGATGTATGGGCCCCAGCTTATACATGTGGTTACTTTGGTTTGACCCCGAACCCGCATTCATAAACGAAAACATACCCGCAATAAGCAACGTTGATTTATGGTGCGTTACGGTGTATGGCCCTGCAAATATGGCACAGGCTTCTCCGTTCTCTCCCTGACAGTTGCTGAAGAAGAGCGAATCGTTTGCCGAGTAGGTCTGTCCTAAATGGCACGCCTGACCTATAAAGCAGCGCGTTAGCATCACTCCGTTATCCACCTTAGAGCCCGAGCAAATAATAAAGTCCTGCGCAATTACGTTGTAGCCAACATGCACAGGGTCATGCTCGTTGCTGTTGATGCTTCCGTTCTCTAAGCGGCGTATGCCTTCAACTACAGCATGGCATCCTATCCGCACATTTTTGATTACACCCGCATTGATGATTTGCACGTTATCGCCCACCGTTCCAATGCTAGAAGCATGCTTATCGGCATAAAAGCGCACCATAACCTGCAGCTTCTTTATCAGCTCGGGACGATGTCGATAGGAAGAAAGAATGTAGGCAAAATGCGCCGACAGCTTATCGTTAATCATTACCTCTCTACCGCCCGTTTCGTTGAGTACAGAGGCTTCGACACCGTTTCCGAAGGTAGATATACCTTCAACGTACATCAGGTGAAGATTCTGAATGATAACGTTGCTGCCTATAGAATAGTTGGCAATGTAGCTGTGTACGTTTTCTATGCAGGTATTATCTCCAATCTCGCAGCTATGAATGGTGGCATTTCTGATACCCGAATGCTTTACCACACCTCCGGCAAGCGTATGAATGTCACTGAACACACCTAGCTTCACAGCTCCCGAAAAGCTGACCTGACTGATATGCTCTGTAGTAAAATCGGGATGTACAAGGATGTTATCCCAGCTGTCGGCAGTACACTTTTGTTGTTGCAGCTGCTCTACTTCCGCTTTAGCTAAATTACGATACGTCATTTGTAATGGTTGATGTATAAGTAATTGCGGCTTTTTAAAGGTAGGCATTTAGAGGTAGGCACAACAAATATAAAAATATTTTTCTACCACAAAATATTTTTAACCTCAATATAACATGAAAAGAAGCACGACACAAGTATCACGTATCACGAAAAAATGGTACGTCATTTCTCACCACGTTCGAAATGACGAGCACTCACTTGCGCCAATTATTCATTATTAACTATTCATTATTCATTACTAGCTATTCATTGCTTACTGCAATTGCCGTATGCGCACTTCGATGTTCTTATCGTAGTATAGTAAATCTACCAGCTCTTGTAGGCGGGTTGCGCCGTAGTGGTATGGGTATAGAATGGTTGGATTGAACATCAATGCGGCGTTGGCAGCCTGCTTGGGTGTCATGGTATATGGTTGGTTTATGGGCAGAAAAGCAATATCAATATCTTTCAGGTCGCGCATTTCGTCAATATCTTCGGTGTCTCCGGCAATATATATACGCTTATCGTCTATGGTAAGCAGGTAGCCGTTACCATTGCCACGAGGATGGTATATAATTTGCTGAGGTTGCCTCTCTTCCGGTGAAACTTTAACCGCCTGAACCTCTCCAGTTAGAGCATCAGTAATACTTATGCCGGAAGGCGAGTTAGGCTTACTTTGCTTCCGTTCGATGTTATAAGCCGGCACAGCTTTCACATACAGGTATGGTGTAAGGCGTTGCTCGTCGCCGTTTTTCATCGCTATTCCCTCGCCCAGCTTCTCGTGTACCGTAGGGTTGGCAACAACTATAGTGCTTTCTTTCTTGATATTGGCAATAGCCGTAGTGTCAAAGTGGTCGCTATGCTCGTGCGTAATAAGAATGACATCAGCCTTGGGCAGCTTACTGTAATCGGCATAATCAGACACAGGGTCGATATAGATAGTGTTACCGTTATAGGTAAACAGCAGGCTACCGTGCTTAATAAACGTAATATCCAGCTGTCCCCGCTTGGTTACGAAGCTGTCTTTTTCGAATTGTTGTGCATTCATACTTGTTGATATCAGTAAAAAGCATAACAAAAAGGTAGAGGCTATTGTTTTCATAAAAAATGGTTTAATTGTTTGAGGGGTTTAAAGGTTTAAGAGCTTAAGGATTTAAGGTTGAGGTTTCAATCTCAGAGAAAGAGCTATGTTAAGGAAACTCCCTTTTGCTGCTGCCCCTAAATCCCCTAAAGGGGACTTTATCGCACTGCCAGAAATCCCCTTTAGGGGAACCGAGTTTACGAGTTCGGCGAAGCCATTTAGGGGCAACATTAAACCTTAAATATTCAAATCATCTTAAACTCCCCTTTGGGGGTTTGGGGGCTTTTATCTACCGCTTTTTAAAGCGCATAACTACCACGCCGAGAAACATCAGCACGGCACCCCCTATTACAAACGGAAGCCACGCTTTGGCCACGCCGTCAACCGTGTTAAGGTTCATCAGTATGTATATCAACCCTACAATAACAACCACCGCGCCAATAAATATCATCAGCTTACTGATTAACGAAGAGTTACGGCTCTTGTTGGTTTTACGTCTGCTGTTTTCGCTTAAAAATCCTTTTTCTAACATGGCAATTTTAGTTTATCTATATCCCAAAGATAGTATAAAGCCCCCAAACCCCCAAAGGGGGCTTATAGGTAGTAATAAAAAAGTGTATAGCGATATGTGATGTGATATGTACAAGGACTAGCTCCCTCCCTCTGGGAGGGTTGGGATGGGCTTTAGCTTCTTAAACCTCTTTTAAGCCCCCTTTGGGGGTTTGGGGGCTATCTTTTTTTTGAGGGTTTGGGGGCTTTTATCTACCTTTGCACATCATTTTTTAGAAATCATTTAGTTTTACAATGTTTGAGGCTAGTATAAGTAACGAATCTCTGGAGCTGCTCCCTACCGCAGCTTTCGATGGTGATATAGTGTTGGTTGATAATATCGGTCAGCTTGATAGCGCCGTAGCATACTTAAAAACACAAAAAGTGCTTGGTTTTGATACCGAAACACGTCCGTCATTCAGAAAGGGCGGAAAGAATAGGGTTGCACTGCTGCAGCTCGCCGGAAAAGACAGAGCTTACCTTTTTCGTCTTTTGGATATCGGGCTTCCAATACCGCTTGCCAAAATACTTGAAGATGATAATATCCTGAAAATTGGCGCTGCCGTTAGGGATGATATTAACCAGCTGAATAGCTGCACCAAGTTCCACGCCAAAGGTTTTATCGATCTGCAAAAGCTGATAGAAGACTACGATATTCAAGATAAAAGCGTTAAGAAGATGGCTGGTATTATACTTAACGTGCGTATATCTAAATCGCAGCAGCTGTCGAACTGGGAGAACGAAGAATATACCGATGCGCAAATGCTATACGCCGCCACCGATGCATGGGTATGTCGCGAAATGTACATTACGTTAATCCAGCACCATAGCAAGAAACAAAAGAAGAATGACCATCGCAAGAGTAATTCTTAAACCTAAGCGAGAAGAATCGCTGCTCCGCTTTCATCCATGGGTGTTTTCGGGAGCAATAGCCCGTGTAGAAGGCTCGCCGCTTGAGGGAGATGTGGTTGCCGTTTACTCGGCAAGCAACGAGCTAATGGGCTACGGACACTGCCAAGTAGGCTCTATTGCCGTTCGCATACTCAGCTTTGGCAAAGACCCTATTGATGATACATTCTGGCACAACCGCTTTACCAACGCCTACAACCTGCGTAAACAAATAGGTTTAACCGATAGCAACGAAACCACCGCCTACCGTCTTGTACATGGCGAGGGCGATTTCCTTCCCGGATTAGTAGTCGATATATACGGCGATACGGCTGTGATGCAGGCGCACTCAGCAGGGATGTACAGAAGCAAAGATATCATTGTACAGTCGTTGCAGCAGCTATACGGCAACCGCATAAAAGCCATTTACGATAAGAGTGCTGCCACTGTACCGTTCAAAGCAGGGCTGGAAGCCAAAGACGGCTACCTGTTCGGCTCGAGCCAAGAAACTACCGTAAAAGAGTACGGAAAGCTGTTCAGCATAGATTGGGAAGAGGGACAAAAAACAGGCTTTTTCCTCGACCAGCGCGAAAACCGCAGGTTGCTGGAAGCTTACAGCAAAGATGCCAAGGTGCTGAATACGTTTTGCTATACAGGCGGATTCTCGGTTTACGCATTACATGGCGGTGCTAAGCTAGTTGACTCGGTAGATAGCTCTAAAAAGGCAATAGAGCTGACAGATACCAACGTGCAGCTGAATGGTAACAATGAAAAGCATCGTTCTTTTGTTTTAGACACTTTCGATTTTCTAAGAGAGACCAACCAGCTTTACGATATCATTATTTTAGACCCTCCCGCTTTTGCCAAACACCAATCGGCTTTAAAGAACGCTCTTCAGGCATATAAACGGCTAAACGTGGCTGCGTTAAACCGTCTGGCAACAGGTGGTTTACTGTTTACGTTCAGCTGCTCTCAGGCTGTAAATAGAGACGCCTTTCAGAATGCCGTATTCTCGGCTGCTGCCATCAGTAAGCGAAATGTGCGGATTATCCATCGGCTTACCCAACCTGCCGACCATCCGGTAAGCATCTACCACCCCGAAGGCGACTATTTAAAGGGGCTGGTTATGCAGGTAGAATAACGTAAACAGCTAATAATTAATAGTCAATAATTGTTTGGCTTTACAGTTAATCCAGATTACCATGCATACAAAAAGAGCAAGAAATATTGATATAAAACATTTGCTAATCAGATTCGCCTTACTGTTAGCTATCCCTACAATAACCGTGATTGTTGCGAAATATCTGATAATACCAAGCATTTACGATACGGAATACGATAGAGGTTATGCGGGAATAATGACTGTGTATATTGTCATGATAGAAATATTTACCATGATAGGGTTGAT
>JAVBOE010000074.1:0-17388 GCA_031550925.1 Bacteroidales bacterium
AACGATATGATGATAGCTTGCGGATTCAGCTGCTGGGTTTGCTCTATCAGTAAAGGAGCGTTGCAAAAATCTCTGCAACGAGCGCCGTTTACGCCAACCGTATGATAGAGAACACCACCATTACCGTTTTCTATGCTAAAAGCGTGTATGGTTTCCGTATCCTCGTTGCTTATGTATTGTTTTAGGCTAAGCTGACGGACATCTTTGTTTAGAAAGATTGAGTAGGCGTGCGGGCTAAGCTTTTTTATATTATTGATTAAGGAAGAATTGTCGGGAGCTAATGCCGGCGCGTTATCGTGGAAAACGGTTATTTTGTTGAAAGGGTAATCGAGGTTGTTTATCGAATCAAACCGCGCTTCTATATCCAACGAAATGTTTTTATCCTTTGTCTGAATGGTTACGCCCGATATGCCGAAGGTATAACCTTTATTTTTGGTTGCCATTCTGCCGCTTTCCCAATTTCCGTTAGAAGTTATGCGGTAGTCGCGAGGTTGGTTGGTACCGGCTATTTTAAGCGGAACAATTAAACCGAGACCTGCGTTGCCAAACTCTGCTTGCAAGTTGGTACGCATAACGCGGGTAAGAAAACCGGCTTGAGTGTGAGAATCGCCAATGTGTAGAAAGGAGATATGCTTTGTGCTTTTACTCTGTTTTTGTCGGTAAAGCAGCTCGAAAATAGCATTAAGAGAGCCACTTTCGTCATGTATTACGTTCAACGAATCTACAATAAAAGGAGCTTTTTGTTGTGCCGAAAGAAAAGCCGGAAAGGATAAAAGCGCAACAAAGAGAGCCAATCTATTTGTAAGCATTCCTCTCATCGTGCTTCTTCTTTTCGTAAAGTAATGCTTCCAGCAGCTTATTACCTATATCTTTTCCTCCTTCAAACGAAAGGTGGGTATAGTCTTTAGCAGCTTTAGCAGGTTTTGCTTTTACAAAATCACCCATGCTGTTTTCGCCACCCATTGCAGTATAAACATCCCAAAATGCAATGCCGGCTTCTGCCGCAATCTCGCGTTGAGCATTTACCATATACGGTATGCCCGGCATGGTAACATAGCTACCTGCTTTAAGCGTACTTCTATCGCTAACGCTTAGCAGTAGAATATCCGCATTCGGAAAGCTTGCTTTCATGTGGTCGATAAGCTTCAGCATTTGTTTTTTATATGCCGAAAAGTCTTTGTTACTTCCATGTACGGCGTTTAGCCCATACTGTAAAACTATCAGCCTGTAGTTAAGCAGGCTATCGGTTTTTCTTAAGGTTTCTTGGGGTACACCTATCATTGAGTAGCCTGCGTTTCCTCTCATTGCAAAGTTATCGACACAGATGCCGTTATCTCCGTCTAGCAATGCGCCGAATAGCTTTAGGTTGCCGGCAGGGTAGCCTAACCATATACGGGCAATGTCTCCTTTTATTTCGGCAATACCTACCGAGCTGTTTTTGGGTAGCTCAACTCTTCCCTTCTCGCTGCGGTTAATGGTGTAGCTTACCGAAGAATTTTGGTATTTATTCTGATATAGAATACGAACGGTGCTAAAGGTATCGATATGTTTTCTGAAATCGCTTCCAATATAGCTCGTGCTTGCTCCTTGGTAGGGATAGTAGTAGCTGCCCGCTATACCTGCTTCGCAACGAACAACAGTACTATCAACCATCCAGTGAGAACCCATTCCGTCAGAGTAAATCAGCACAGATTTGCGGTGACCTGCTAAAACAGTTGATGACGGTACAAAGCCTACACCTTTCCCGCCATATTTATCCTGTAAACCTTCGCGCAAGTCTTCGGTAACAATGTCGCCTTCGATAAACGAATCGCCGTAAAACGCTATGCGTACATGCTTCTGATTCGTGCTATCCAAAGCGTTGAGAAAACGTGCCAGTCCGTTCTTATCGGGAGAATAGTCTTCTACACAAAACATGTCGGGTTGGCACTCTGCCGAATATACCGGCTCTACCGGTTCGGCTATGCTATCAATAGGATTGGCGTTATCATCGGTTCTTATATCCTGAAGAATATCTACATCTTTTAATGTATGCGCACCAAGCTTAATGGGGTTAAAGTGCCCCATTGCCAATAAGATTAGTATAACAAGAGCAGCTAGGTAGAAAGAATAAGAAGTATAATTTTTCACCCTCGACGATGGTTTAAGTGATTTGGCTGCGAAATTATTGAAAAAGAATGAAAAAAGAGAATATGCTAATGTGAAAATTTGAGAATATACTAATGTATTAATGAAAGCACCCACCCCAACCCTCCCCAAGGGAGGGTTGGGGTGGGTTATATTCGTGCTACTGGCGTAACATCCAGCGTTGTGGTCTGTCCGTCTAAGAATTTATAGTACCCTGTAATGGCTATCATTGCTGCATTATCGGTGGTGAACCGAAATTCCGGTATATACACGATCCATCCTCTTTTTTTTCCTTCGGCAATGAGCGCTTCTCTTAATCCCGAATTGGCGGAAACACCGCCTGCAACAGCAATCTCTTTAATCCCTGTTTCTTTAGCTGCCTTAACCAGATTCTCCAATAATATAGAGATAATGGTATGCTGTAGCGATGCGCATAGGTCTGCTTTATTCTTCTCAATAAAATCGGGGTCTTTGGCAACTTCATCCCTGAGGAAATAAAGAAATGATGTTTTTAATCCGCTAAAGCTGTAGTTTAGTCCGCCAACCTTAGGTTTGGCAAACGAGAAGGCGTTAGGGTTACCTTCTTTAGCCAGCTTATCTATTACAGGGCCTCCGGGATAAGGAAGTCCCATTACTTTTGCACATTTATCAAATGCTTCGCCCGCGGCATCGTCTATGGTTTGACCTATTATTTCGAACGACAACGGGTCTTTCATTACCACCAGCTGTGTGTGTCCTCCCGATACTAACAGGCATAGAAAGGGGAACTTAGGATGAGGCAACTCTTTTACGGGGTCGTCGATAAAGTGAGCAAGAATATGCCCTTGCAAATGGTTTACCTCAACCAAAGGAATGTTAAGCGATTGAGCTAACCCTTTGGCAAAAGAAACGCCAACCAGTAAAGAGCCCATTAATCCGGGGCCTCTTGTGAAGGCTATTGCGGACAGCTCTTTTTTATCTATTCCTGCCAGCTCTAAGGCGCGATGAACAACCGGAATTATATTCTGTTGGTGAGCACGCGATGCCAGCTCGGGGATAACGCCACCGTATATGTTGTGAACTTCTTGGTTTGCTATTACGTTTGATAGTATAACGCCGTTGCGAATTACTGCAGCAGATGTATCATCGCACGAGGCCTCTATTCCTAATATTGTTGTCATGGGTATAGCTTATATAAGCCCACCCCAACCCTCCCAAAGGGAGGGAGCATACCCCCTCCCTTTGGGAGGGTTGGGGTGGGCGTCTTTTTATCTTTATCTTTCTTTTTTAGCTTGTAGCCAAACATCGTTGACAAAACTTTGCAAAAATATGAATAAATTTGCTGGTTAATAACCAACAGCGTTACAAAGTCGTTAATACTTTTTACTCATAAGTACAATTCGAGGCATATTGCAGAATCTTTTGCTGCTGATAGGAATACTATCGGTGGGATTGTTTATGACCGTTAAGCTGCCGTATGTACAAACCTATATCATACACAAAATAACAGCTGCGATTTATGAGAATTATCATACTAAGGTAGAAATTGGTTCTGTAAACTATGCATTCTTTAATAAGCTCGATGTAAACGAGGTTTATGTTGAGGATTTAAATGCCGATACGCTATTATATGTTGATAAGCTTAGGCTTTCGGTTACCAGCATTGGTATATTTTCGGGGGAGATAGGTTTTGGTACGGTAAAGCTGACAGATGGAGAGTTTAACTTACACATAGATACAGAGGAAGGTACGGTTAATGTTCAGGAGCTGGTACGGAAGTTCGCTTCGCCTAAAGAAGATACCATACCAAAGCTAGAAAAAATCTCAAAATTTTGGTTAGAAGCAGATAATGTTGTTTTAGAGAATTTTCGTTTCAATATGAGGCGAACTCCAATAAAAGAATATGACGATTCTGCTCGTATAAACTTTTCCGACTTACGGGTAGATAGCATATACATCAATCTTGACAACATTTTACTGAAAAGCGATACGCTGTTCTTTAACATCTCCGAGCTGCACTTTGTTGAAACATCCGGCTTTAGGCTTCGTAACTTAACAGCGGGCGGCTATGTAATGTCTACACAGGCTATGCTCGAAAATATACGTATCAGAGACGAATATTCCGATGTGCAGATGGGCTTCTTCTCTCTTAACTTTGCCAGTATTAAAAGCTTTAAGTACTTTTTAGAGCAGGTTAGGTTGGATGCCCTGTTTAGCGATGCAGGCTATATCTCTTTTCAATCTTTAGGATACTTTGCTCCTGTTTTACGGAATGTTAAGTCATCTCTTGCCGCAAGAGGTTTTGTTACAGGTACGGTAGCCAACTTTAAAAGCGACGCGTTAGCCGTACGCACGATGGATAGAGGCGTAGAAACGTTGATAAATTTTAGAATGACAGGTCTCCCGTTAATTGACGAAACAATTATATACGGAGATATTAACGAGCTGCGCGGAAACCCAATATCCACCAATCGATTGCTAGAAGAGGTGCTTGGCGAAAAAGCCTATGCCCTTCAACCTTATGTTACATCTTTAGGAGGTATAGATTTTAGGGGGAAGTTTACAGGGCTATACAACGATTTTGTAACAACGGGGCGGATGAGAACAGGTCTCGGTTTATTAGGAGTAGATGCTTTATTTACCAGCAGTCAAAAAAAAGGAACAACATTTAAAGGCCGCTTTAGCGGTCTTGATTTTAATGTAGGAACGCTATTGAAAAGCCCTTTGCTTGATAGAACATCGTTTGATGTTTCGCTAGAGGGTGGATTAGCCGATGGCCGATTGAATACGCGTATAGATGGGGAGGTTTCTTTGCTGGAGCTGAACAACTACCCCTATCACAATATAAACTTGGCGGGACAGCTTGAGAACAGCTCGTTTGATGGGATGGTTGTGGTAAAAGATCGCAACCTATTGCTAGATTTTCTTGGAAAGATAGATAACCTTGATGCGGATAGCATTCCTGTTTTTGATTTCACTGCGAACATTAGACATGCTAACCTTCATAAGCTTAATATCGATGTCAATAAGCGGGATACAACTTCAATCTTCAAGGGGCTTTTACAGGCAAACTTTACAGGGCAAACATGGAGTACAAGCAATGGAACGGTTACGCTGAATAATGCGTCGTACGTTGATGATAGGGGAGAAATAAATATCGGCAACGTTTTATTTTCTATCAAGCAAGGTTTGCAATCGTACCGTATGAAGCTTGAGTCTGAATATCTCGATGCGGACTACGATGCAACGGCTAGTCCGGCAAGCATGGTTAAGGACTTTAGCTACTACTTAGCGCATTACATTCCCAGCTTGGCAAGCGATACAACGGGTAATGCGAATACAGGCAATCGATATCAAATTCAGGTTAAGGCAAAAAAAACAGGGGTAATCACTCAGGTTATTATGCCTGAGCTGTTTATTGCCGAAGGTAGCGAGGTTAACGGTAAACTGGAAAATAACAGGCTGGACTTAGATGTACGTTCAGAAAAATTATACTACGGAGTATATGAAATTAAAAATCCGGAGCTAAAAATAAAGCAAGAAGATAATCAGGTTCATCTTGCTGTTACAAGTCCGGAAATTAATAACGGTAGAGCGTTTTTTATACGGAACATTAATATTGATAATAAAATTAGTGGAGATAGCATACAGACCACTGCTGTTTACGATAATAAAACCGAGATGCAAAATTCGGCAGCGCTTAATATTCGAACGCTTTTTGGCATAAAAAAAGAAGATGGTCTTTTTGTCGATTTTAAAATAAGCCCATCAATGTGGGTTGTTAATAACACGCCGTGGGATGTATCATGCGGAGGCATTATGTATGATACAACAAGGCTTAGCGTAAATAAATTTGAAATAGGATACAAAGAGCAGCAGCTGGCTATAAATGGGGCATACTCTTCAAATTCGCAAGATACCCTTTCTCTTACGCTCAATGCGTTTTCGCTTTCATATTTCGACGATATTCTCCAAGACCAAAGTATTCCCTACCGTCTTGGCGGAACAATTTCGGGTAAGGCGCTGCTTTTCGACCATGAAAATGAACCATTGTTTTTTGCAAATCTACATGCTGCGGATGTTAGCACAAACGGTAGCTTACTTGGAGATATCAGAATCAGGAGCTCATGGGATAGTGAAAATCGCAGGTTGAGGTTAAATACGGCTATCATGCGTGGTGCAAATACCTTGGTTGACGCAAGAGGAAGCTATACCCCTAAAACCTCCGATATTGAATTTGCTATAGATATAGATAAGCTGCCAACCGTTCATGCCGAACCATTCCTTGTGGGGGCTATGAGTAAGCTGGAAGGTAGCATATCCGGCAAGCTTAAGCTGGAAGGTCGTCCGGGTAGGTTTATACTTACGGGTGGTGGTAAGCTGAATGATGCCGGACTTACTATAGACTACCTGAATACGCATTATAAAATAGCCGGTGATTTTATTAGCGATACCGAGAAAATAAGCATAGCCAACGCTTCGGCAACAGATGATGAGGGTAATGCGATAATAATTAATAGCGGATACGCGGCTCACACTTACTTTAAACGTTTTCAATTTAACCTCAACTTGAGGCTTGAAGACGCTAAATGTTTAAATACAGCTATGCTTGATAACGATATGTTTTACGGAAAGGTATATGCCAGAGGTAATGTTGGTATAACTGGTCCCCTATCAGATCTTAAGTTTAATGTTGCCGCTCGCACCAGTAGAAACACCGTTTTTTATGTGCCTCTCTCTACGGCAATGGCATCTAGGGGAGGAAGCGAATTGCTGACGTTTTATGTCCCAAAAGATACGGTAGCCACTGCTGTTAGCGATGAAGAGCAATCTTTTTTAGCAACAAAAGCTTCCAGTCAGGAGAATAAGCCTAAACGAACAGCCAATATAGATTTTACGCTTAATCTTGAGGCAACAAGAGATGCAGAGGTACATGTTATCTTTGATCCAAGGACGAATGATGTTTTAAAAGGATCGGGAACGGGAGGTATAAGCCTTGCTGTAAATCCAAGTAGAGATATCTTTACGGTATTCGGCACATATACTATTGATAGGGGAAGCTATACGCTTTCTATACCAAACCTCAACTTTATCAAAAAAGACTTTACGCTCGATAGAGGAGGTGTTGTTGATTTTAACGGCGATATTGCCAACATGCGCTTCAACCTTTCTGCTACCTACGATAAGATAGTAAGAACAACGCTTTCGCCTATTCTTCCGTATGAAAACATTAACCAAGCAAAAATAAAGTACCCCATTTACTGTAGGGTAAATATTTCGGGCACTCTTGCCGATATGAAGATTGATCCTGAAATTGTAATTTCTAATATTGATAGCGACACGGAAGCCAAAGTACAGGGAGTGCTCAATAGTGATGAAAAAAAGCTTAAGCAGTTCTTAGCCTTACTGGCCTTAAATCAGTTTGTACCCGAAGAAACAGCGGGGCAAAGTGCGTCTGTAAATGGCTTAACCAGCGGCTCTGCAGGGCTAGCGAACTTATCCGAGCTTGTCTCATCCCAGCTAAGCGCTATCTTTTCGGAGCTAAACCTGCCGTTAGATTTTGGCGTAACATATAAGACAGGAGCAGACGGCGTATCGGATGAGTTTGATATTGACTTTTCTTACCAAATCAACGATAGAATTATTGCACGTGGTAATGTTGGTAATAACTATAATGCCTTGGGCACAGAATCAACTGTTGCCGGCGACTTTGATATCGAGTACTTGTGGAAGCCATCTATAACGCTCAGCGCATTTTCTCGATCTAACGACCCGTATAGCGATAGCTTTGATAAAACGTATAATAGGTATGGGGGTGCTATTTCGTATCAGAATCGTTTCTCAACATTTAAAGAGCTGTGGAATTCTATCTTTAAGAGTAAAAAAAGAAGAGAGGCAGAGGCTGAAGCACAGCGTATAAAAGAAAAAGAGCAGGGACAAGTCCCGGCAGATAGTACTAAAAAACAGTAGGTATATCTGTGGCTTTTTTATTTTGGCACAATATATGTTGCTAACATAACGTTATATGTTACTAACATAACGTTCATTGTTTAAAAAGAATAGCAACAATTTTATACTTTTGTCGTTTAAAGTGAAGATTGTACAGAAAAAAGAAGCCCCCAACCCCCAAAGGGGGAGTTAGGTTACGATAAAAAATATAAAACCGAACTTATGAACTTGACGAAGACATTTAGGGGCAAGAGTAGATAGTTGATCGAAATACACACAGGTATCACAAAAATAAGGTAGCATATTGTGATATGAGTACAGCAAAAAATAAGTCCTCTTTAGCAGTTGAGGCTTTAAATATTAAACCTTAAAACTCAAACTTTAATCCTCTTTAGCCCCCTTTGGGGGTTGGGGGCTAAACATTTAAAGAACTATGTTAACAGCCTTTCTTCAAACTCAAGTAGCTAATGTAGCCGATACAACTGCGGCTGCAGCCTCACAAGCAACTAATGCGGAGCTATCACTTTTCGATCTTACAGTAAAGGGTGGGTGGCTAATGATTCCGTTAGGTTTACTTTTAATCATTGCCATTGTAATATTTGTAGAACGTTGGCTCGCAATTCGTAAAGCGGCAAAGGTTGATATGAACTTTATGAATAGCATAAAAGATTATATCCACGATGGAAAAATAAAAGCAGCGGTTTCGCTTTGCCAGTCGCAGAATACGCCTGTAGCTCGTATGATTGAGAAAGGAATAGAACGCGTTGGCCGTCCGTTAAGTGATGTTCAAACAGCAGTTGAAAACGTAGGTAATCTTGAGGTTGCCAAGCTGGAAGAAGGCTTGCCTTTTCTTGCGACAGTTGCAGGAGGAGCCCCAATGATCGGTTTCTTAGGAACAGTAATCGGTATGATACAGGCATTCTTCAACATGTCATCGGCCGGTAATACAATAGATATCTCGCTGCTTTCGGGAGGTATTTATGTTGCAATGGTGACCACAGCCGCCGGTTTGATAGTTGGGGTTATAGCTTACTTTGGATATAACTACTTGGTTGGTCGTATAGAACGGGTGGTGTTTAAGATGGAAGCAAGTACCATAGAGTTTATGGACTTACTTAATGAGCCGGTTGGCCGCTAGAAACTTATAACCTATTTTGTTATGGCAATCAAACGAAGGCTAAAGTCCGATTCATCATTCAGCATGGCATCAATGTCAGACATGGTGTTCTTGTTGTTGATCTTCTTTTTGGTTACGTCAACCCTGATAAATCCTAATGCCCTAAACCTTTTGCTGCCAAAAAGTACCAATCAGGTATCGGCAAAAAGACATGTTAGCGTGGGTGTAAAGCATCTAGGACAAGATCAATACGAATACTACGTTGATAAAAGAGTAGTTCCGTTTTCTAATATAGAGGTCTTACTTCAGCAGAAGTTAATGGATGCCGAAGAACCTACGGTTACAGTGTATATGGACGAAACCGTTCCGGTAGAAGAGCTGGTAAAGATTATGAATATCGCTAAAAAGAATAGCTACAAGGCAATATTGGCAACTAGTCCTGAATAATGACTGACGAAAAGCGAAATAATACACTAAAAGCAGTAATTGTCAGCTTACTTGTAAATGGTGCGCTGTTAGTTATTCTTATGCTGATTGTGCTGCCTGCTCCACCTCCCAAAGAAGAAACCGAAGGTATTCTTATCGAGCTGTTAGATGAAGAAAAACCTCCGTTACGAGTAGTTGTTGCCGGTGGCGCTACTCCTCATCCGGCCAACAATCCGGGAAATGTAGTAGAGGTTGCACCTCCTGATGTAAAGCCATCCAATAGAACTCGCGATACTCGTCCCGATAACCGCCCTGATGCAAAGCCGAGCACAGCTGGAGACCAAGGTGATGTTGAGCGTTACGAACCGCCACAACCTCAGGTTAATCCGCAGGCACTTTTTCAAAGCAATAATACAGGTACAGCAGAGCTAGATAATAAAACCAACATAAAAGATAACAGCCTTTTCCCCGGAACAGGGACTAGCAGCGAGCCCACAAGAGGACCTAATGCAGTACCCGGCAGCTTTGTTCAGCAAAAAGGTGTTGATTTCAGCTTGGCAGGTCGTTCGGGATCTGGTACTTGGCCGTTACCGGAATACAAAGTGCAAAAAGAAGGGCGGGTAGTTGTAGAAATAACTGTTGACAGACAAGGTAAAGTGGTGCGTGCTATTGGTGGAGCCAAAGGCTCTACCACGGCCGATGCACAGCTTGTAAAAGCAGCAGAAGAAGCAGCAAAAAGAGCAACTTTTAATGCAGATCCCAAAGCTGCAAACCTACAGGTGGGTACTATTACCTATATTTTTAAGCTAGAGTAGAAGCCCCCAACCCCCAAAGGGGGCTTTAAGTTAATCGTTAATCGTAAAGCGAAAAAGACAGAGATGTGTTACTAAAAACACGATGTCATTTCTCGCTTCGGTCGAAATGACGGGTAGTTTTTTATTCTTGTGTCTTTAAGTCTAGTAGTCTTTGTTCTTATAGTCTTCCACCTACTTTTTACATTGACCCAATATTAGTACTAACACTATAAATGATACGCAGCCTGAAACATTAAACCATTAGCCCCTTTGGGGGTTGGGGGCTTTGCTCTAAAATAACGTTGGGTGGTCTTCTTCTGTTTTGCGTAGTATGGTAGAAATAACAGCTTCGCGAATAAACTTTGCCTGGCTTGTTATCTTGTATTTCTTACAAAAAGCGTTCATTGCCTCCAGCTCTCTGTCATTAAACGTAACAACCTTCTTGTGTCTTCGCACAAGCTTTGCTATACGTTGAGGCTTTACTGTTTTTTTCTTTTCTGCCATATAAATGCTCTTTGCACTACAAACATAGGGGATTTTTGGCATAGTTCAAATTTAATCATCAAATAACAATAAATTCGTTTCTATTGTGTAATAAATGGTTATATTTGTAACCAAATAATTACTAGTTGATATATAATTCTATCTTTTTCAATAAAATTACTTTTAATCTAAAACTTGATTGGTTATGAGCATGTATAAGATTTTGGCTATAAATCCGGGGTCAACTTCAACTAAAATAGCTGTATTTGAAAATACAAAAGTGCTTTTAGTTAAGACGTTAAGGCATAGCAGCGAAGAGCTGAAGCCTTTTAAAACCATAGCCGACCAGTACGAATTTCGTAAGCAAATTATACTTGATGAGCTAAAAAATTCAGGTTTTGATATCATGTGCCTTGATGCGATTGTTGGTCGCGGGGGGCTATTAAAGCCTATCTTATCCGGTGTTTACGAGGTAAACGATAGAATGAAAGAAGACCTTATAATAGGTGTACAGGGACAGCATGCCAGCAATCTTGGCGGACTTATTGCCGATGAGATTGCAAAGATGACACCTAAGGCAAAGGCCTTTATTGCCGACCCTGTAGTAGTTGATGAGCTGTCGGACGAAGCCAGAGTTACCGGACATCCTATATTTAAAAGAATTTCAATTTTTCATGCGCTAAACCAAAAAGCCATTGCGCGAACACATGCAAGAGCTATAGGCAGACCATATGAGGAGCTGAACTTTGTAGTTGCTCATCTTGGTGGTGGTATTTCAATTGGAGCTCACTATAAAGGTCAAGTTATTGATGTAAATAATGCGCTTGACGGAGCCGGACCTATGTCGCCAGAGCGTACGGGGTCTTTGCCTGCAGGGCAGCTTGCCGATCTTTGCTTTAGTGGAAAATATACCTTAGAGCAAATAAAGAAAATGATTAACGGCGAGGGTGGGTTAATGGCTCATCTTGGGACCAACCAGGCGTATGAAGTTGAGAAAATGGCAGAGCAAGGCGATGCTAAAGCAAAGCTTATTCAGGATGCTATGTGTTACCAAATTGCTAAGTGGATAGGTTCTATGGCAACTGTTCTTAAAGGAGAAGTTCATGGCATACTTATTACGGGCGGTATGGCCAATAATAGATATCTGTGCGATTATGTTCGAGAAATGGTTAGCTATATTGCTCCGGTGTTTATCTATCCGGGCGAAGATGAAATGGGAGCTTTGGCAACTAACGGATTGATGGTACTACAAGGAGACGTTATACCAAGAGTTTACGAGTAGAGTGGCTATTGCTTCATAAGATAGGCCCACAAAACCAACATCGGTTTTGTGGGCTTTGTTTGTTATTTTATGAAAGGTTTTTAATATCAATACAAACCTTTTTTGCATCTTTGTATAAAGCATTGATATAACCTTATTAACTAACATAAAACCTTATGAAAACTACATTTAATCTTTTACTTGTAATGCTACTTAGTAGCTTGTTATTTTCTTGTGGTTCACCAAAACAAGAAAAGGCTGATGATTCTAAAAAGGTATGGGCTTGGATGGCCGGAAAGCTAAGCCATACAGACGAAGATTGGGATTACTATTTCAAAAATGCGGCCGCGGCAGGTATTGATGCCATACTAATGGAAAGCCATCCCGGTGTTCCGGATACAGCGTATCTAAGGGATGATTTTACAGGAGCGCAGGCAATAGAAATTGTAAAGAGGGCATTACCCTTTGCTCAGAAGTACAACGTAGAGCTACATGCTTGGATGTGGACGGAAAACAGAGGAGAGCTGAACTTGCGAACTACCCATCCTGATTGGTATATGGTAAACCGCGATGGTAAATCTACCGTAGAAAATAAGCTGTATGGACGTGAGCATTATCGTTTCTTATGCCCTTACCACGAAGGTGTTACCCAATATCTAAAAGATCGCGCGGCAGAGCTGGCCGCAATAGATGGCTTGGCTGGCGTGCATTTAGATTTTATCCGCTATCCGGATGTTATTTTGCCAAACAAGCTGCACAAATCTCGTGGTGTTCTACAAGATAAAGAATATGCGGAGTGGGATCATTGCTACTGCGATGTATGCCGTGCTCTTTTTAAAGAAGAAACAGGTATTGACCCTATGGAGCTGGAAGACCCATCGCAGAATGAAGCATGGAAAAAATTCAGGTACGATGGTATAGTAAATGTAGCAAGCGAAGTTTGTAAAACAATAAAAGATAATGGTAAAATAGCATCTGCTGCCGTATTTCCGCATCCCGATACCGCTCGTAAGCTAGTGCGCCAAGATTGGCCACGTTTTCGTAACATCGATTATTTATTCCCGATGGTATATCATAAGTACTATGCCGATGATGATGCTTGGATAACAGAGGCTACCCGTGCAGGGGTTGAGGAGTTGAAGGCCAATAATAATCCTGCAAAAGAGTGTACGGGTCTTTTCATTGGCCATGTTCCGGCAGATAGTATTTCATATATGATTAATTTGGCTACTCAAGGAGGTTCTACTGGCATTTGTTTCTTCTCGCTAGAAGGTGTAAAGAGGGCGGAAGAAAAAGGCATCCCATATTGGGAAAAGCTGGGAGAAGCCATAAAAACGTTTAAGGGCAAATAGAGGTAAGAGTATTACGACACACGTATCAAGTATCACGATTTGAGATGTGCGATATGTGATATGCGACAAAAACATAGCGTCATGTCAAACGAAGTAAGACATGACGCTATTGCTTAAACAGCATTCTTCTATGAGCAGAAGTTACTATAACACTATGGTATTGCTGGCTTCGCTCTCATTATATAGCCTGTCTAATGCTGTAACTACATATTTGTATTTTTTCTTGCTGGTTGGGTTGGAAATGGTATAACGAGGATTCCGTACAATTTTTAGTATTTTGGTTGCATCGCCAAGGTTGATAGGCTCGTTTTCATCAAAACAGTAAACGCAGAAATACGCAGCTTTATCCATTTCTGCTATAGCAGGAGTGGCTTGCCATGTCAGCTGAATTCCATTTGCAGTTCTACGTCCGGAGAAATTAGCTACAGGTGCAGGAGGCGTTGAATCTATGTATCTATATAGCGGAATTAATGCCGGATAACGCTGGTAGCTATTAGCGAGACTATCTACAATACCATCGGGGTTTTTGCTTAATGAATAACCCGACCACCATACATTACCATGTACATTGGGGTCTTCTCTAACCATGCGCATTTTTTCGTGTAGCTGGCTTACTCCCTTTTTATCCTTACTGCCTTGCGGAACAACATTAACAGTTTTTGATACATTTTGACCAATGTACAGCTGTTCGCCAAAGTTGTTTTCGCTCCACCACTTGATAAGCGGCGTGTAGTCTGCAAGAGGGTGCCCAATCTCCCAGTATAGCTGAGGTACATTGTAGTCTATCCAACCCCTTTCAACCCACAGCTTAATATCGGCAAATAGGTCATCGTAGTTGGTTTGTCCTGCTTTAGAATCAGAACCTGTAGAGTCTGCCGATTTATTTCTCCATACGCCAAACGGACTGATACCAAACTTAACCCAAGGCTTTATTTTCTTAATAGTATCGCTAAGCTCTTGTACCAGTACATTTACGTTATTTCTTCTCCAGTCGTTTTTCTCATATCGTCCAAACCCATCGGTTTCGTGGTATTTCAGAAACGACTCTTCGTCCGGAAATTCTTCGTACTGAATTCTATAAGGATAAAAGTAATCATCGAAGTGAACGGCATCAATATCGTAGCGGCTTACCACATCGGCAATAACCTTAACGGTGTGTTCGCGCGATTCGGGATGTCCGGGATCAAAGTATATTTGTGTTCCGTATTTTAAGAAGAGATATGGTTTTTTGTAGTATAGATGATCTTTGCAAAGTTCTTCCTTATCGTTAGATGTAACGCGATAGGGGTTAAGCCACACATGCAGCTCCATACATCTGTTATGGCATTCTTCAACCATAAACTCTAGCGGGTCCCACAACGGGTTTGGTGCTTGCCCTTGTACTCCTGTAATAAATCTACTCCAAGGTTCCAGATCGGTAATGTAAAAAGCATCTGCTTGGGGGCGAATCTGAAAAATTACAGCATTAATACCTGCCGCTTCAAACTTGTCAAGCAGATCGATATAGTGCTGTTTCATTTCAGCCGTGGTCATTTCTTGGTAATCTCTGTTTCCCACGGTATGAATCCATGTTCCTCTGAACTCTCGCTTAGGAGGCATTTGTTGAGCGAAAGTCTGTACGAAACAGGCTAAGAGAAATAAAAAAAATGCAGCTTTTTTCATGGTTCAATAGATTGGTTTTAATGATAGTGTAGAACAAATATATCAATTATTTATGAGAAATAGAAGAGGGTGAAATAGTGTTTTACAATCCGTTTGATAGAAATAGAAAGCTCTCTCAAATTTTTGAGAGAGCTTTCTACTAGCTGTATGTCAAAATTAGTGAGACCTTTTTCTGCCTCCTTTTTTTCCAAAGCTCTTATTCGACTTTCGTTCTTTATCGTCATTGCCACCATCTTGCGCAACCTCTACCGAAACTCTACGACCATTATAAGACAAGCGTTTCAACTCTTTCATCAGCTTATCTGCCGAGCTGCTTTCTACTTCAAAGAAAGAGAATGTTTTCATCAAATCGATACGCCCCACGTTAATACGATCTTTGGGCATACAATCGTTTATCATTTCTATAATGTGGTTGGGGTATAAGCCGTCAATCTTTCCGATATTGATGAACATTCTGGTAAACCCTTTTTCCGCTTTACGAGAGTTGCTTCTATCTCCTCTTTCTTTTGACGAACGATCTCCTTTTTCGTCGGGAATATCCAACTCGGGAGCGTTGCGGTAGTAGTCGAGAAAACGGTTGAACTGTAACGATACGAAGCGTTTAATAACCTCTTCTTTACTCAGCCACTCCAGCTTGCGGTAGATAACAGGCAGGTAAGAATCTATTTCGTCGTTGGCAACATCTACCCGTTCCATCTTATCAACCATGCTGAAAAGCTGGCGTTCGCAAATTTCTCTTCCGTCGGGTACGTTAGTCTTTTCAAACGGGCGGTTAATCTTTTTCTCAATATCTTTTATTTTCCCTTTTTCTTTAACGTTAATGATAGAGATAGAGATTCCTGTTTTACCTGCGCGCCCCGTACGTCCGCTGCGGTGAGTATATATCTCAGCATCTTCGGGAAGACCATAGTTGATAATATGCGTAAGGCTATCGACATCTAATCCGCGAGCGGCAACATCTGTTGCAACCAGCAGCTGTATATTGCAGAGGCGGAACTTTTGCATTACATAGTCGCGCTGCGCCTGCGATAAATCGCCATGTAGCGAGTCTGCGTTATATCCGTCTTGAATCAGCTTATCGGCAATTTCTTGCGTTTCTTTACGTGTACGGCAGAAAATAATTCCGTAGATATTGGGGTTGTAGTCGGCAATGCGTTTTAGCGCAAGATACTTATCTCTCGCCTGTACAATGTAATACTGGTGCTTTACATTTTCGTTAGCAACATTCTTATGGCCTATGGTAACCTCTTTTGGGTTATTCATATAGTTTTTGGCAATATTCGCAATTTCTTTAGGCATAGTTGCCGAGAATAGCAGCGTGTTCCGATCTTCGGGAACTTCTTGCAGAATGCCGTCAATGCTTTCTTGGAAACCCATGTTTAGCATTTCATCAGCTTCGTCAAGAATAACTTTGTTGACCTCGTCAAGCTTAATGGCTCCACGATTAATTAAGTCCTGTAGGCGTCCGGGAGTTGCCACTACAATATGAACGCCTTTCTTTAAGGCTTGTATCTGATTTTCGATACTTGAACCTCCATAAACGGGTAGTATCTTGAGGTCGATAACATACTTTGAAAAATCGGTAAGATCGCCTGCGATTTGTAGGCAAAGCTCACGGGTGGGACAAAGGATAAGCGCTTGAGGCTTTTTAGCCTTAATGTCGATTTGTTCAATAATAGGAAGTCCGAATGCAGCAGTTTTTCCTGTTCCTGTTTGAGCAAGAGCAACAATATCTGTTTTATCTGCCAGTAGCAATGGAATAACAGCCTCTTGTACAGGCATAGGGTTCTCGAAACCCAATTCTTGAACTGCTTGCAACAGCGCAGGGCTGATGCCTAGTTCTTCAAAAGTTTTCATCAATTAATTTATGTGTTGTGTGCTTTCAGGAAAGGACGGACTGTCGTATTCCATATGCGAGGGACATCACGCGGCGAAATAACAAAGATACGCTTACCAAAAATCACTAATTTATTTAAGGGTGCAAAGGTAGTATTTTCATCCATATAATAAAATAAAGAGCTATTTTAAATAGATTTAGAGCCTGTTTAAATTTCATTCATTAATTATTTTAGGTAACGTTAAACCCTGAACACAATCCTGCTGCTATTATCTTTTTGGTTTTATGATGAAGCTTTGCAACATTTCTTTCTTCATACTTTTTGGCACCCCAAAAAGTATCAAAAAGGGCTAGAAAATTTTAACGCGCTCCGCCTGTCGGCTTCGCTTGCACGGAAAATT
>JAVBOE010000007.1:0-9578 GCA_031550925.1 Bacteroidales bacterium
CAAATAAAGAAAAATGCTTACTTACTTGAAAGGGTAGATTTTTATAGCGAGGCAGGTATATTTTTGCCGTAAACAATGATATAGACTGATAACAAAAATCCCCAGACTCACTGAGTTTAGGGATTTTGTTATTTATAAACAAGCTTGTTATTTCTTATCAACTACAAATGGTACAAAACGAGCCGAAAGATCGGGCGTATCCATATCTTTATCCAACGGATACATAGGGCGAAGAATACGTTTGTAGGGTAGCTCCTTTAGGTCTTGATCCACTCCGCCAACAGTAAGCGCCATTAGCCAACCTTTTTGCATCTCGTAAAGTTCCGGTTCCAAATAGCCGATTTTTACAACAACAATATCGGTATTACGGGCATCCAGTCCATGCTTGGTGAATTCGAATTCTTTATGGAATCCTTTTCTTATTTCGGTAACAATTACCGATATGCTACCAATCTTTACAACTACCTCAGAGTTGTTAGGATCATCGTATATTGATGTTACAGTGCCAGATAACTTTACAGGAGGAGCAAAGCGATCGTCAACTATAGCTCCGGCAACACCTTCAACATGGTTGCCTACTCCCGCCGCTTTTGCTTTTTGTACAAACTCCTTATCAGGTATTGAGGCGTAAATAAGAGATGTCCCGTTTGAATGTTTGAACTCCTTCCGTTCAAGTAGCTTAGTAATGGTCCAAGTTACATCTCCTGCACCTCCTGCCGTTGGGTTATCTCCGGTATCACTGATAAAGAAAGGTCTTTTAGTTTTATCATTATTAAGGGCTTTTTCTAAACAGTATTCCAGTGTACCTACAGGCGCTACAAAATCAAACTCGTGCCTTACGTTCCAAAAATGCTGCGCAAGCGATTCTGCTGTACTGCCCACCAGCTCTTTGTCATCTCCAGTAACCATAACTACGGCATGGTTACGAGGCTCATCTGCCCATGCGTAGCCAATCCAAATAGCAGCATCAATAATGCCTTCTTGCGCTGCTGCAGGAGCAACAGCTGCATAGAGCGATTTTGCAGGCTCTACACGGGTGCTGGTTTGCTCGCCTGGGAGCAATATTGGTACAGGTATCCAAGCCTTATATCCCGGACGACCTTTGCCGTTTTCAAGCCTTTCGATTAGGTTCGTTGCCGCCCTTTCTTTCGACTCCATGGCATCTTCGTGAGGTGCCATTCGGTAACAAGTAATAAGATCGGAGTTTTCTGCTAAACGCCACGAAACGTTTCCATGCAAATCCATAGAAGTAGAGATGATAGGTTCTTTACCGATAACTTCTCTTATGCGGGTAATAAAATCTCCTTCAGGATCATCTAAACCCACTACGCTCATAGCCCCATGAATGTCGAAAAACAGTGCATCGTAAGGCATGTTTTCCTTTAGCATGTCAAGTGTTTTGTTTACCAACGATTCGTATGTTTCACGAGTTACCGCTCCGCCGGGTGTAGAGTATGCTGTAAATGTAGGAAGCCATTCTGCCCTATCTCTCAAAGGAGTGCTATCTTTTAAGAACGAATATGAGTTGAGCAAATCCTGACCTGCACGTACAGTAAAGGCTTCTTCGGTAGTTCGTGCCGGAGAAAATGTACTAGACTCAATTCGGATGCCTGCAATAGCAACACGCGGAAGCTTTTTTGTTTCATTGCAGCTTAACAATAGTAAGGTTACAAGGCCAGCGGCAAGAGTATTTATCAGCATTTTTTTCATGGATTGTAGTTTTTTGTTACCCAAAGATATAATTTAATTGTAAATGTATTTTATTAATCAAATTTTTAAAGAACAGGTTAACGAATCAATAAAAATTGTAACTTAGTGCAAATAACCAAAAGGAGATACGATGAAAATACTAACCACTATGCTATTTATATTTTTAGCATTGGGCGTAAATGCTAAGGATAGCAAAGGAAAGGTTGAAATAACAGTTTCATACGAACGTCAGGACGGTAGAGGCAGCAATCAGTATGCTGTTTGGATTGAAGATCAGAACGGCGATATAGTTAAGACATTATACGTAACCCGTTTTACAGCAAAGGGAGGATACATCAAAAGACCGGACTGTACGCCGCTTTGGGTAAGTAAGGCTAATCCTCAAGGCATGACAAAAGAGCAAATAGATGGTTTTTCGGGAGCAACCCCTAAATCTGGAAACCATGTTTATACTTGGGATCTAACGGATAATGCAGGAAATAAAGTAGAGGCCGGAGAATATATGTTTGTTGTTCAAGCAACGCTATTGGGTAACTCTCAGGTTCTTTTTAAGGGATACATTTCTACTAAAGAAACCAAAGAAGTGTTGATTAAAACATCTCCCGAATTTTCTTCTAATAGTTCTGAGAACAAGGGTATGATAAAATCTGTAGAGGCAAAATATATGCCTTAATACAATAAAAAGTAGCAATTTAGATTAGACATAATAGTAGTATAATTATCACCTAAAACGAGAGTTGCCATGAGAACGATTATATTATTACTCCTTATTTTACCCGTCTGTTGGAATCTTAATGCTCAAGATCTAGTAGTCTCACGGGGCGATACGCTTAATAACATGGTTGAACAAAGCGTTCAATATGCATTTGAAGATTTTAGCGATGGTAAGGTTTTTTTTAAAGATGGAACTTCCACTAGAGCAAAATTAAACTATAATTACTTAGTTAGAGAAATGCTGTTTATAGACCCCGCGTCTAATCAAGTTCAGGCATTAAGCGGTATCTCAGAAATTGCTACAGTATCAATAGGCAATCGTCGATTTATTCCTGCAGGGAGTGAACTTGAGTTTTTAGAAATACTAACGAAAGGCAGCACCTATTTAGCCGTAGAACGAAGAGCCGATGTAATATCCAAGGGAAAAACCGGCGCATATGGTACTACCAGCACTACCGCTTCTGTACAATCCCTAAGCCGCATTTATGGGGATGGTGCTAATATTGGATATACATTAGATCCTAAAGACAATGTGAATGTACGTGTGGAAAATCGTTACTATTTGTATGCTAATGGCAAAAAGACTTTTGTAAAAGGAGTAAAAACATTTACAAAAGCTTACCCTAATGGTGCTTCTCTTATAGAAAAATATGTAGATGACAATATGATTAGCTTTAAAAAAGAGGATGATCTTATAAAGCTTACGGAATACTGCGATCAATTGTAGTAAATGTTATAAAAGGTTTTGTTTTTATTCATACTTTTGTAAAAACAGAATAACAGTATGGATGTACAAATAGAACCTTCTTGGAAAGAACATTTACAGGTAGAGTTTGACAAACCTTATTTTTCGGCTATTGTAGAATTTATTAAGCAAGAGATTGCCGATGGTAAGGTTGTTTATCCTCCTGGTAAGTTTATCTTCAACGCATTTAATAAAACACCTTTTGATAAGGTTAAGGTTGTTATTTTAGGTCAAGATCCATACCATGGCAAAGGACAAGCGCATGGTTTGTGTTTTTCTGTTCAGCATGGTGTTAAACCGCCACCATCGCTGGTTAACATATTCAAAGAAATAAAAGACGATTTGGGGATAGACCCACCTAATCATGGTTGCTTAGAGAAATGGGCTGAGGAAGGAGTATTTCTGCTCAATGCAATCCTAACGGTACGCGCGTCAGAGCCCACATCGCATAGCAAGATAGGATGGGAAACCTTTACTGATGCTGTTATCCGTAAAATATCCGACGAGAAAAAAGGGGTTGTATTTATGCTATGGGGTAACTTTGCTCGTGCCAAAAAAGCGTTGATCGATACTACCAAGCATTATGTACTAGAGTCGGCGCATCCATCACCCTTTTCAGTTACCCATTTTTACGGTTGTCGTCATTTTTCTAAAGCTAATGACTTGCTGGTACAGCAAGGTCTAGAGCCGATAGATTGGTCGTTGTAGAGTGGGTATTCAATGTTTAAACTTTTAAACCACTTGTGTTGCATGGAACAAGTTGTAATATTTCCGGGATCATTCGATCCTTTTACCGTTGGGCATGAAGCGTTGGTAAATCGCGCGCTATTATTGTTCGATAAGGTCATTGTTGCTGTTGGCTATAATGTGGCAAAGAGCGGCTTTTTCAGCTTAGATGCCCGTCTGGCAATGATTCGAAAGGTATTTGAAAATAATCCGAATGTAGAGGTTGATAGCTACGAAGGATTAACTATTGATTATTGTAAAAAGAAAGGGGTTCACTTTTTAATTCGGGGGTTACGAACATCTGCCGATTTTGAGTTTGAGCGTACAGTAGGACAAGTAAACAAAGCGATGGATCATAAAGTTGAAACGGTATTTTTACTCACTGCTCCCGAACATTCGTTTATAAACTCTACGGTTATCAGAGATATTCTTACTCATAAAGGCGATGCATCGGCATTTGTTCCTAGCGTAATTAATTTGAATGATTATATGAAATAAGCGTATTAAGATGTACGAATCAAGTATCACGACTAAAAGATTTTTTCTCATGATACGTGCATCTCACATCGTGATACTAGCTTCCCGCCATCATCTTCAGCCGTATTTCTGTAATAACGCGCTTAGTATCGAGCGTAAAATCTCCGTTCATCATCCAGCTGTAGTAGCTGCTTTCGTCTTTTAGTACATCTACAACACGACGACCTTTATGCTTTCCGAAGTTGAATACAGGTTCGTCTTTATCGTTAAATACAATACGTCCGGCATAATCTACGTTGCGTGTACGGGTAGAAAACTCCGATAGAGAAGCCATATCGTTTTCCAACTCAGGATAGCGGTCTAGCTGAGCTTTGAGCACCTCGTAGGTTGCACGGGTATCGGCTTCGGCGTTGTGAGCGTTGGTTAAATCCTTTCCGCAGTAGAACTTATAAGCAGCAATCAGCGTACGTTGCTCCATTTTATGAAAAATGTTCTGCACATCAATCAACTTGCGTTTACGGAGGTCTATATCTACACCCGCTCTCAAAAACTCTTCGGCAAGCATAGGCACGTCAAACTTAATGGAGTTGTAGCCTACAATATCGCAACCTTCAATAAAAACAGCCAACGATTTTGCTATCTCCTTAAAGTTGGGACAATCGGCAACATCAGCGTTGGTTATACCATGTATAGCTGTTACTTCGGGAGGTATCGGAATACCCGGATTTATACGGCGTATTTTTATGTCTTCGTCACCATTTGGGAAACGCTTAATAATAGCAATCTCTACAATGCGATCTTTGGCAACATCTACACCCGTAGCTTCGATGTCGAATATTATGATGGGATTTTTTAAATTCAGCTCCATTGCTTCTGTTTTTGGTAGGGTAAAAAATTGCAAAAAGCTGATAGGAAGCAAGCCCTATCAGCTTTTTACTCAATATAGCGCTCTCTTAGTTACTATGCACCAATCATCATTGGCATTAACAGCATAACGAGGCTTTCGTTTTCGCTGTCATCTTCAAAGGGTAAAATTAACCCCGCTCTGGTTGGGTCTGCCAGCTCAAGCATCACGCTTTCAGAGCCAATATTGCTAAGGATTTCAACCAAAAAGGTTGACTTAAAACCAATCTCCATATTGTCGCCTTCGTACTGACAGCTTACACGGTCGTGTCCCGAAATAGAAAAATCCAAATCTTGCGCATACGATACCAGCTCGTTACCCGATAGCTTAATTTTGATAAGGTTGCTGGCGTGGTTTGAGAAGTTTGATACACGGCGAACGCTGTTCAGCAGCTCTACTCTGTTTACAATAACCTTGTTGGGGTTACTTGTGGGAATAACCGAATTGTAGCTTGGATAAACACCTTCTACCAAACGGCAAACCAGCTTATAGGTAGGTAGCGTAAACGATACGTTCTTGTCGTCGAACTCTAGCTTAACGTTGCCGATTTCTTTTGGAAGAATAGCCTTTAACAGCGAAGCGGGCTTCTTAGGAAGAATAAACGCTGCTGCTGTAGGCATGCTGATATCTTTGCGTTGATAGCGAACCAGCTTATGCGCATCGGATGCTACAAAGGTTAGCATTTCGGTAGAAAAATCGAAGTAAATACCGTTCATTACCGGCCTTAACTCATCATCAGCTGTGGCAAAAAGCGTTTTGTTAATGCCATCAGACAGTAATTCGGCAGGCATTTCAACTTCCTGGCGTTTTTCATCGCGTAGCTGAGGCAAGCTAGGATAGTCCTCCGGATTTGCCCCCGGTATATTAGACTTACCCGACGACCATTGTATTTCGACCGAAAGGGTGGATTTATCTACGGTAAATGTTAGCGGCTGCTCAGAGAACTCCTTTAACGTATCGGTAAGCAGGCGTGCAGGAATTGCAACTTCACCTTCTTCTGTAACATTTTCAATAACTAACGAAGTGGTAAATGTTGTCTCTAAATCAGACGCCGTTATTTGTAAGCTGTTGTCACTTAAGCGAAAAAGAAAATTATCAAGTATTGGTAGGGTATTTTTTGAGCTGATGACCCTGTTAATAGATTGTAAACGGTTAAGTAATTCTGTACTCGAAACGACAAATTTCATGGTTATAGTATTGTTTATTAGTTACTTGGTAAAATATAGCGATGCATCCAAGCCTATGCTCGGAAAATGAATTCAAGTGTACGAACTTTTTACGGGAGAATCAAAAAAAGCACGGGCTAGTTTTCAACAAAGTATGCCAAATCTCTCAACAATAGGTCGAAGTTTACCCATTTTGCCAAGGCTATATCTCGACCATCGTTTATGCTCAAATAGAGCTGGTTAGAGTCGTATTTTAAAGCATTGCCAAAAGCGTCAAGGTCCTCATCTCCTGTTATGTAGAATAGCTGTAGCACTAAAGGTTCCTGCCCCTTTATGCCTATTGTAAGCTTGTAGGGCGAGTCTGAAAGAAGGATCGCTTGATGCTCTGTAGAATCTATTTGAAGAATTTGCTCATAAGCCAAACCCGTAAAGTAGCTTAGATAAGTATTTAGCTTTTCTTGATTTATGTTGGCCACTTCCTCGTTGTTATACATGTCGAAGAGCGATAAAGAACCATCGACATCACGAGTAATGCGAAACGACCTTTCGGGGTCTTCCAGATCATCAATAGTAACCATAGTAATCTCGGACGGAAGGGCGGTAATAATCGCATTGTGCTTCCAAAAAGAGGGATTGGCACTTAAGAAGCTGAACGGGTCATCTACAATATCGGGTAAGCTTAGCCGATACAGCTCTTTGTTATCTTCAGAACGCCCAAAATAGCCAAAATTATCGCTGGTAACAACAGTAATATCAAGGATAACCTTTTTTCCCTCAAGCGCTTTTATGGTTATCCCTTCTTTTGCCAAAATAGCTGATGCTTCGTCAGCTTGCTCCGCCGGTATTTGCGATGCTACATGCTGTGTATTAATAATATATAGCAACATATCCATTTGTTCGTACCCTGCCTCGAAAGCATTGTTTACTTTCCAACTCTCTCCGTCTTTTGTAAGCGTTACGGTTAGCGAGTCCTGAGAAAGTTCTATTAATGTCAGTCCATCAATAAAATCTAAGGAGAAGTTTTTATCGGTACGCTTGCACGATATGAGCATGATACATACACACATCAGGCAGCCTAGGTATTTAGCGGTGGCCAATAGCCAAAGTCGTTTAGATAGCTTCAATTGTTTGAGATTTTAGAGAACAGCCATTCTGTTCGAAATAACAATTTTTTTCAACTTTCTTATAATAAACAAAGATAGTGTTTTAACTTCTTTGCTACAAATACTTGCAAGAACAACCTACCTTTGTACCTTTGTAGCTAAAATAAATACGAAAACTTGAATACAGAGTTTTTTATAGCAAAACGGCTAGCCTTACACTCGTCTGATAAGCAGAACCTCTCACAGCTTATGGTTAAAGTCGCGACGATTAGCATTGCTTTGGGGATGATTATAATGATTGTTTCTGTTGCGATAGTTACAGGCTTTCGTACCCAGATAGAAGGTAAGGTTATCGGTTTTGGCGGGCATCTGCAGATTACCAACTACGACTCTAACGTATCTTACGAGAGTACACCAATCAGCAAGGAGCAGGATTTTTTATCGGAGTTACAAGCCTTAAAGGGAGTAAAGCATATACAGGTTTTTGCTACTAAAGGCGGAATAATATCAACACCTACCGATAATCAGGGTGTGTTATTAAAAGGGGTAGGCAAAGATTTCGACTGGTCGTTTTTTAAGGCCGACATGGTTGAAGGAGAATGCCCTGTGTATACGGATACAGCAACATCTAACGATGTGCTGATCTCGCAACGCCTTGCGAATATGCTTAGGCTGGGTCTGAACGATAGATTTGATGTATATTTTGCCCAAGAACCTATACGCATACGCAGATTTACTATTGTAGGAATTTTTGATACTCAGCTGCAGGAAATAGACGAAACGTTGGTTGTATGCGATATGCGCCATATACAACGGATTAACGGTTGGGCAGCCAATCAGGTTACGGGCTTTGAGATAAACATAGCGGATATGTCTATGCTTGGCGAGTTGGAGCAACAGGTGTCTGAGATGGTAGAGTATCGACTGTCGGAGGATGGCTCTCTTTTAAGCGTATCTGCTATAGATAGCCGATTTCCTCATCTTTTCAGCTGGCTTGATGTATTGGATACCAACGTATGGATTATTCTGTCGCTGACTCTTTTAGTCGCAGGTTTTAATATGATTTCGAGCTTGCTTATTATGCTACTCGAAAAGGTTAGCATGATAGGGCTACTTAAGTCGCTGGGAATGCGTAGCGGGCAACTTCAGAAGCTATTCATATATCGCTCTGCGTTTATTGTGCTTAAAGGAGTTGTTATAGGTAACGTAGTGGGTATAGCGCTTTGTCTTTTGCAAAAGCACTTCTCTATTATTCCGCTTGACGTAGATAACTACTTCGTATCAACCGTGCCAATTAACTTGGAGTGGATGCATCTTGTACTGCTCAACTTGGGAACGTTTGCCCTTATTATTGCGGCGTTGACTATACCATCACTATTCATCACAAAAATTACACCCGAAAAATCTATCCGATTTGAATAAGCTTTTTTGCGCTAAGCAAAAAATCGCTACATTTGCACACACTAAGCCCGGATGGCGGAATTGGTAGACGCACTAGTTTCAGGGACTAGCGGTCGCAAGGCTGTGCAGGTTCGAGTCCTGTTCCGGGCACCAATAAAACAAACAGCAGCTGATTAGTAATCGGCTGCTGTTGTTAATTTTGGCATTACGATATGTGATATATAGCGATAAAAAGCCTTAAGCATAATCATTACTTAATCTTTCAACACTTATGATTTCATAATTTGCCCCAAAGCGATTGCATAAATATGAAGAAAGCAGATAATAAAGAGAGGCTACTTTTAAGCATTAGGTAACCTCTCTTTGTGTCGGTTCGGCTATTGTAATTAAGGTATTGTTTTATGACTATATGTATTTGTTTATCCCTTGAGACCCTCTGTGCTTATTCCTTCAATTAAGTACTTCTGACAGAAGATAAAAATCAGCATAATGGGAACGATGGACAGTGTAGCCATTGCGAACATAGAGCCCCAATCGGAACCTGAGTTCGGGTCGGAGAACATTTTCAAAGCAATGGAAACCGTATATTGACGAGGTGCGTTCAAATAAAGCAATGAAGCAAGAAAGTCGTC
>JAVBOE010000115.1:0-10469 GCA_031550925.1 Bacteroidales bacterium
CCCAATAGCTATAAGCGAATCCATATTGGGTGCGCCACGAAACAGCTTTTTAAATCCAGATATAAAATATCCCTTACCTATTATTATAACAGTCAAGCATAGCAATAGCTGAATGGTTGCATTTGCTTTAGGATAAAGCTCTAGATTTATGCTATCCGGCAAGTGTACCAACATGGGCAACATTGCCACAATAAGGAGCGGAACCGTAAAAGCTGCCGATAGTACAAACCTCCGCCAAATGACTCGGGATGGAGGCTCTGCTTCTTCCTCCTGCTTATCTTCTTCTTTTGTTGCAGTAAATCCGGCAAAATCAACCGCCTTAATGATAGCGGCTTCATTAACCTTTGCAGGATCGTATGTTACGCTTAGCTTTTCTGTTGCAACATTTACATTTGCCTCCGATATTCCGTCAACCTTACTTAACGAACGCTCAATTGCTCTTGCACACGATGCGCAAGACATCCCTTCTATATTAAACCGTTGTGTCTTCATTATCTTACTTTTATATAATATAACAAGCCATACGCATTATTGTTTTTCAATAAGCATTACATATAACAAAGTTAAGATTTACATCACTACAAATAGCGATGATATATTGTAAAAATGAAATAAATAGCGATATTTGCTATCATTGAACCTAACCCTAAACTATTATGCAAATTCGTAAGCTTATTTTTGTTGTATCTCTTTTTATAGGGGTCTCTACACTTCATGCCCAAACAAGCTGGCAACCCGACAAAAAAGAACTTTTTGCAAGCATTGGATTCCTCTCATCGCCTCTTTTAGAAGGACGTGAAGCAGGCGAAAAAGGCTGCTTTATTGCTGCCGAATACATTGCGTCTATGATGGAAATGTACGGCCTAGAGCCTATGGGCGATAGGCAAACTTACTTTCAGGATTTCAATATTCTTCGTAATAAATCAGGGAATTACGAGTTGACATTGATTTCTTCGCAAAACTCTACAACGCTGATGGATGGCGTAGATTTTACCGTGAGAGACGTTACCCGTAGCTTTAACCTGGAGGCATCTACTGTTTTTGCAGGCTATGGGCTAAGCTTTCCCGAAAACGGATATGACAGCTATAAAGGTGTTGATGTAAAAGGCAAAATTGTTATTGTTGTTAACGGTTCTCCGGAACTGCCTTCTGACATAACAAGCGCACAATATAAAACACTAAAAGCCATAAAAGAAAAAGATATATCTATTGAAGCTAAACAAAAGATGGCTGCTCAACATGGTGCTGTTGCTATGCTTGTAGTCAATCTTAAAGGTGATCTTCGTTCAAACAATGCGGTAAACAGCTTGTTGATAAATGAATCTTCTCACGGCAAAATATTTCCTGCATACACAGATGCTGATTACACGCTTACATCAGACGGGATATCGCAGCAGCTACCATGCTTTGAGCTGAGCAAACATGCAAGCAAGCTGTTATTTGTAAATGACATTATAGAGCTGATGGAGATAGATAACAGGCTCGAAAAATCGGGTGTATCGTCTGTTCCCATTAAGTTTGTAAAAGTTCGTTTAGCAGCAAACGTTGAAAGTGAGGCTGTTCGTGTTCGCAATGTTTTAGGTATGGTTAAGGGTGTTGATACTACGAAATATATATTATTTACTGCGCATTATGATCACCTGGGCAGACGTGGTAACGCCATATATAGTGGTGCCGACGATAACGCTTCGGGAGTTTCAGGTCTTTTATCGATAGCAAAATACTGGAGCCAAAAAAGCGAAAAACCTGCATGCAACATCATATTTGCAACGTGGACAGCAGAAGAAAAAGGTATGCTGGGTAGTAGATATTTCGTTCAAAATTTTTCAAATGTAAAGCAGGATGTACTGCTAAACATAAACTTCGATATGATTTCGAGACCTGATACCGAGGACCCGGAAAACAAAATCCTATATGTAGGTCTTTTAAAAGGCAGAAAGAATCTCAGAGATATTACCGAGCAAAACAACGCGAAGCTGAGCAAGCCTTTTATCCTAGACCCATGGGAAACAGATGGCAATGGTGGTAGCGATTATATTGCTTTTTCAGCACTCCACATTCCAGTAATAGCATTCTTCTCCGGCATGCACGATGATTACCATCTCCCGCTTGATACTAAAGATAAAATAGACATGGATAGAATGATAAGAATAGTAACGTTGGCAAACAGCTGTCTTACTCAATTCCTACAAGAAATTAAATAGACTGAAAGACAAAAGAACAAGGACTTTATTTGATTGAAAATAAAGCCCTTGTTCTTTTGTCTTTGTTCTATCGTCTCTTAAAATCTACTTCACATAATCGCTCCAGTTAGTATTACGCATATCTCCGGTTTTGTTGAACTGATCGTGCATTCCGAAAGCAGCTATCAATGTATGCGGGGTATGGTTCTGGCTCTTATTAAGCTTCAAATAATCCCAAAGTAGCTGTTTGTAATCCGGATGAACACAGTTCTCAATAATAGCTTCGGCGCGTTGTATTGGCGACTTGCCTCTTAAATCGGCAACACCATACTCGCTGATAAGAACCTTAACCGAATGCTCGTTATGATCTACATGCGATACCATAGGAACAAATGCGCTAATTGCTCCACCCTTAGCATCTGAAGGCGTTGTGAAGATTGAGATGAATGCGTTACGGGTAAAGTCGCCCGAACCGCCAATACCGTTCATCATTTTTGTACCAACAATATGAGTACTGTTAACGTTTCCAAATATGTCGGCTTCAATCGCGGTATTGATAGTGATAAGTCCCATACGGCGAACCAGCTCAGGGTTATTAGAAATCTCCTGCGGACGAAGAACGATACGCTCTTTAAAGAACGGAAGATCTGCATATACTGTTTCCAATACAGCTGGACTAACTGTTAGCGAACAACCGCTGGCAAACTTTACGTTTCCTTCTTTCATCAAACCAATAACCGCATCCTGAATAACTTCGGTGTACATTTCGAAAGGAGGAATGTCTTTATTAGCACCAAGTGCACCAAGTACAGCATTAGCAATGTTACCTACACCCGATTGAATTGGTAAGAACGATGCAGGAATTCTACCTTCCTTAATCTGCGCAGCCAAGAAGTTTGCAACGTTATCGCCGATCTTCTTCGTTACTTCGTCAAGTGGAGTAAATGCTCCAACTTCATCCGGACGTTGTGTTTCCACAACGCACACGATCTTAGAAGGATCAACCTTTAAGGTAGGGCTACCAATACGGTCGCTAGGCTTATAAATAGGTATCTCACGACGGTAAGGTGGATCTTGTACTTCATAAATATCATGAAATCCTTTCAGTTCCTTAGGATGTTGACGATTCAGCTCAATAATAATCTTATCTGCTAAGCGAACAATAGTCGGAGAAATTCCAACACCTGAGGTTAGCACAACCTCTCCATCTTCGGTTACATCAGCAGCCTCAATAATGGCAACATTAACTTTACCCAACGAGCCATAGCGTACTTCTTGAGCCATGTGCGACAAATGCAAATCAAAATATGGAGCGTGTCCGCTATTAATAGCAGCCCTCATATCGGCAGTTGATTGATAAGGAGTTCTGAACTTAACAGCATCAGCACGAGCAATTTCACCATCAAGAGAGTTGCCGGTAGAAGCTCCGGTCATCATACCAATCTTGAAAACTTTTCCTTTATCATGCTCTGCTTTTGCACGTTGTGCAAGTGCCGTAGGTACGGCTTTTGGTGCTCCGGCTGCGGTAAACCCGCTAAAGCCAACATTATCGCCGTTATTTATGTAGCTAGCAGCTTCTTCGGCAGATACAATTTTAAACATACTTTATATTTTTTATGTGTTGTTTCAGTTTTCAGAGCGCAAATGTAGAGCTTTATAAATAGAAAATAAAGGTTTTTCAGCATTCTTATTCTTGCTCTAAAGCATTTTTATGAAAGATTATGCTAATAAAACAGTGTTTCGCTTTTTTGGTCTATATTTGCAATATAACATCCATTATATTGCCCATGAAACTACGGAAGCTGTATTTTCTTCTTTTTTTCGCACTTGTAGCCTGTACATCAGCCAGAAATACAATAGGCACCTCGCTTGAGGAAACAAATCAGCTACAAACTCACGTCAACTTTTTGGCATCCGATTCTTTAAAAGGACGTTTTCCCGGAACTCCCGAGTCGGATATTGCGGCAAAATACATTAGAGATCAGCTGCTGCATTTTGGATATCAGCCACTAGCTGACAACGGACTTCAAGCGTTTGAAATCGTTTCGTCTCAAAAGTTGGGAGAAGGAAATACGCTTGCCGTGGGCAACAGAGATTTTGAACTTGGTAAAGATTTCACGGTTTTGTCTATTTCCTCGAATGAAAAAGTTAGCGCTAAAGTTACCTTTGTAGGATACGGGCTTTCTGTTGACCAAGATGGGTTGAAAAAAGACGATTACAAGAATATAAACATCAAGGGACGTTGGGCGTTGATGCTACTTGGCGCACCCAACAGTAAATACGATTTCTATTCTCGCTACCAATCAAAAGCCATTGTTGCCAGGGATAAAGGTGCAAAAGGAGTAATATTTGTTGCCAACTCAACAATCGATGAGGGTAGCGAACTAATGCCTTTTGCCTTACGGGAAACAAGCGTTGGGATACCCTGTATTCAAGTATCTCGTGCAGTTGTAAACGAGTATATGCATAAAGAGAATCGAGACCTTGCCACGGTTGAAAAAAATTTGGCTGATGATACAAACACAATAAACTACGAGTCTGAATATGTGGTAACAGCCAACACAAACATAAAAAGCATACAAGTAAATACCTATAACGTTGTTATGAAGCTAGAGGGCTCTGATCCTCTTCTAAAAAATGAAAGCATTGTTATAGGGGCACACTACGATCACCTGGGATTTGGAGGAAGAGGTTCGGGAAGCCGCAGACCTAACGAACATGCCATACATAACGGCGCAGACGATAACGCTTCGGGTGTTGCTTTGGTAATGCTTCTTGCAGAAAAGTTAGCCAAGCAAAAAGAACAGCTAAAGCGAAGCATTGTAGTAGCTCTATTTGGTGCAGAAGAGCAAGGTATTGTCGGTTCGAAGTACCTAGTTTCCCATACTCCTGACGAAGCTGGAAAGATGATTGCTATGCTAAACTTCGATATGGTTGGCAGGCTAAACGAAGAACGCAGGCTACAAATCAGCGGTGTTGGCACTTTTACGCAAGGAGAGGATTTGGTAAAATCCGCAAATAATCCTGATAGCCTTAAGCTATCGCTATCTAAGGGAGGATTTGGTCCTTCCGATCATGCTTCGTTTTATGCAAAACAGATACCTGTGCTATATTTTACAACAGGTGTTCACATGGATTATCATACCCCTTATGATACTCCTGAAAAAATTGACTACAAAGGAATGCATTCTACAGAACTATTGACAGAAGATATTGTAAAGCAGCTGGCAAATTTAGCCACAGCGCCCATATACCAACATGCCGGAGACAGCGATATGAGTACAGGCTCGCACAGCAGGTTTAAGGTAACACTTGGTATTATTCCTGATTTTACTTCGAGTGGAAGTGATGGAGTGCGCGCAGATGTTATATCGGAAGGCAAACCGGCAGATAAAGCCGGCATGAAAGCGGGAGATGTTATTGTTGGCATAAATAAAAAGGTTGTGTACAATATTCAAGATTATATGCAACGCTTATCGGAGCTTAATGCCGGTGATGTTGCCAAAGTTATTGTTAAAAGAGGAGGAGAAGAAGTAACCTTACAGGTACAGTTGTAGCATAAAAACTAAAGGTTCAATTATTATATCTACCATAATCGTGATATTATGAATAAAAGAAAATTACAATATATAGGAATTTGGATTTTATCAATTGTAATAACAATAGGCGCTGCATTCTTTCAACGGGTTACGGGTCCCACTAAACCAAAAGTTGTCAGCTTTACCTTAGATGGTAAGGAGTATGAAACTCGATTATCTCGAAGCCTTGTTATTCCTAAAGAAACAGAAAATACTGAACAACGAAAGGGTCATCCTTCGGGACTGGTTTTCAAAATTGACGATTTCCCCGAAGATGCCTATATTACTGTGTATGCAAAGCGTTTCCGTACAAACGATGATTGGTCGTTTATCACTACCGGAAGAAGAGAGAATACATTTATTGCCGCGCTTCCGATACAACCTATGGCCGGAAAGCTGTCATACTATTTAAATATACACTACAAAGATCAAAACATTGACCTGTTTAAAGACGATCCTATTGTTGTACGATACAGAGGCGATGTTCCGGCATGGGTAATGATACCTCACATCGTGCTGATGTTCTTAGCCATGCTTTTTTCTACTATAGCCGGATTGTTTGCGCTATGCAAATGGAATAACTTTTTACGCTATGCCAAGTTAACGCTAGTCACGCTTTTTCTTGGCGGGTTTATCTTTGGCCCTTTAATGCAAAAATTCGCATTTGATGCTTACTGGTCGGGCTGGCCCTTCGGCTCCGATCTTACCGACAACAAAACCTTAGCCGTATTTGTTTTATGGTTGATAGTAACTTTAATTAGTCGCACAAAAAAGCGCTACCTTTGGGGTATTATTGCTGCCGTATTTACGCTGTTGGTTTATAGCATTCCGCATAGTACAATGGGCTCCGAATACGACCACTCAACAGGCAAAGTGATAACGGCACCCAATGAATAATACCAGAAAAATTACAACTTATGAAAATAATTCTAACTGCTTGTATTTTAATATTAACAACCAATCTTTTCGCTCAAAAATTATATGTGTGGTGTCCAAAAGAACAATTGGAAGCTCCTCGACTTGGGTTTCTTGAAAAAGACACCATCGATTTGGTTGCATTTGATGGCAGAATATTGACAAAAAAATCTAAAATTGAATGTACTCCTGAAAATACCATTATGCAACTAACAGATTTTATCAAAAAAACTTATCCTTCTGCAACAATTAATATTTTAAATTCCGATTCATATTATAAAGATCCAATTAATAATCGAATAACAATTAAAATTGGAATTGCGGCATATCATGCGGCATTTGGAGCAGATGTAAAAATCGGAATTGGAAGTTTTGGCGGTAATTTTTCATATGGAGTTATTCCCGAAGGAAAATGGAATGCGATAACTGCGTATTCTGTCAAAGTTTATGATTACAGAAATGATTCTGAAATTAAACAATCAAAAGACATATATAAAGTCGCCTCTAAATCTAATACTGGTGGATATATTACCGCAAAAAATATCTTAAATACCACTTACATTGAAGCTAATCAAGAAATGTTGTTTTTCATCGATCATACACTCATGAAATAATGCAATATTAGATTAAATAAAGATGACATTATCATAGTTAATAGAGTTATAACTGACACTTTTTACATAATGAGAACAAAAATTGTAGCAGGAAACTGGAAAATGAATACCACCGTAGAAGAAGGTATTCAGCTGGCAAAAGCGGTAGCAGCCGCATCATCAAAAGTTAACGGAGTAAAGTTAGTAGTTGCTCCTCCATTTACACACCTCACATCGGTAAAGGAAGCGCTTAAAGGATCAGATGTTGAGCTTTCGGCACAAAACTGTGCTAACAAAGAATCGGGAGCGTACACCGGAGAAGTTGCAGCAAAGATGGTAGCATCAACAGGTGCAACCTATGTAATACTTGGACACTCTGAGCGTCGCGAATATTATGGCGAAACCAGCGAGACATTACTTGATAAAGTAAAATTAGCACTTGCTAATAATCTAAAACCTATCTTCTGCATTGGTGAACGCTTGGAAGAACGCGAAAGTAATCGCCATTTTGAAGTTGTAAAAACACAGCTTGAAGAAGTAATATATAAGCTGAACGAGACTGATTTCGAAAAAATAGTATTGGCTTATGAGCCTGTATGGGCAATAGGTACAGGTAAAACAGCAACGCCTGAACAAGCACAAGAAATGCACGCATACATCAGAAAGGTGCTTGCCGATAAGTTTGGCAGCAAAGCCGAGAATACTTCTATTCTTTATGGTGGCAGCGCAAAACCATCAAACGCAAAAGAGCTGTTTTCTAAATCAGATGTTGATGGCGGGTTAATTGGCGGAGCATCGCTTGTAGCAGACGATTTTATTGCTATTGCACAATCGTTCTAAAAAGAATTTTTTGTTTTGCTATATTTGGGGTTGCAATATATCTATATATTGTAACCCTTTTTATTACTAAAAACATACATCAATGGATTATATCGAAATAAAGCTAACCATACAACCATACTCCGAAGAGCTATCGGAGATACTTACAGCAGAATTAGGAGACCTAGGTTTTGAAAGCTTTTTTGAAACAGAAGATGGTTTGGAAGCATACATCCAAGTCAAAAGCTACAACAAGAAAGACTTAGAAAAATTGTTGGAAAACTACAAAGAAGGCTACTCTATTGAGCTTAAGGAGACCTTAATTAAGGCGCAAAATTGGAATGCTGTTTGGGAGTCGAACTTTGAGCCTATTACCATAGATAACCGTTGTACTGTTCGCGCGCCATTCCATACAGACATGCCAAAGCTAGAGTATGATATAGTTATAACACCCAAGATGAGCTTCGGCACCGGCCATCACGATACTACTTACCTTGTAGCGGAATGGCTGTTGAATAACGATGTGAAAAATCTCAAAGTCTTGGATATGGGTTGCGGTACAGGTATTTTAGCAATTCTGGCAGCAATGAGAAACGCTCAATCTATTGATGCCATAGATATTGACGAATGGGCATACAATAACGCCATTGAAAACGTAAAGACCAATAACGTTGCAGACAAAATAACTATACAGCAAGGTGATGCTGCTTTACTTAAAGGCCATACCTACGATCTGATCTTGGCAAATATTAACCGAAATATTTTGCTGCAAGATATGGCTGCTTATGTAGATTCTCTGACAGAAGGTGGTACTTTAGTTGTTAGTGGTATTTTTACAGAAGATATACCAACCATTACAGAAGAGGCTACAAAACAAGGACTACAACAGGTTGAAGAAAAAAGCAGAAATAAGTGGGCTCGTGTAGTTTTCAGAAAATAAGCAAGAAGCGATTAGCATTACTTTCTGTAACGGCTATTAGCGTTGCGTTTGTGCTGCTTTGCCGATGGAATACTGACGTAGCAGAATGGTACATGCAAGCCATATACCCCGTGCTGGCAGTGGCTCTGTCGTATTTTTCTAATATATTCCCCTTCTCTTTGTTTGATATACTTACTATTGCTGCCGTTGCTATACTTATTTTTAGCATAGTACAGCTTTTTCGTCGTAAGCTGAAGTTTCTACGCTGGCTATACTATTTAACCATGTCTGTGGTATGGATTGCTTTGTGGTTCTACCTCTCATGGGGCGTTGGCTACTTCAGGCATGACTACTACTCGCGCTCAGAAGTTTCCCGCACCAACACTAGCATTGAAGATTTTTCTAGGATCATTTTAGAGTATATTGAAATTTTAGACTCTTCGCATATACCTATTAATCAAATAAATAAATCTGAGATAAATATTGTAGTAGAAAACTCTTATGCTAAGCTGTACAAAGAGCTGAAGTTACCCTACCCAAACGGTAAACGAAAACCAAAACAAACTATATACCAACCACTCCAAACAAAAATGGGCATAACCGGATTTTTTGCTCCTTTCTTTAATGAAGTTCATGTTAACTCTGATGTTCTACCCTTCTCCTACCCTTTTATCTTAGCACACGAAAAAGCGCACCAGCTGGGTATTACAAGCGAAGCTGAATGCAACTTATACGCCATCATTGTTTGCACTTCGTCTGAGCACCGGCAAGTTAAATATAGCGGATATTACGAGTTGGTTGGTTACCTTTTATCTGCTCTACGTAAAGCCTCACCGGAGCTGTATGCCGATGCCTATAAACACCTCAGCCAAGAAGTACGAAACGATTTTAAACGTGAGCATGAGTTCTGGCAACAAGCAATAAGCCCCGGGCTAAACGAGCTGCAAACTAAAGTTTACGACAGCTATCTTAAAAGCAACAACATCAGTAGTGGTATAGTAAACTACTCCGAAGTTGTTGAGCTATTTCTCGCTTGGGAGCATCAGAATAATAGTATAACATCAGAATAAAAAAAGCCCACATAATTTGTGGGCTTTTTTTATATATCGTTTTTACTTTTTTAATCGTTCGTCAAAACTTTTTTAGAATAAGCCTACAAACTTCTTCGTCTTTCTTCAGCTGCTGCGCCAGCTCTTCCAAAGAGCCATACTTTTCAATATTTCTGGTTCGTTCCACACACTCAATCTTTATCTCTTTTCCGTAGATATTTTCGTTAAAGTCGAAAATATGAACCTCTATCTTAATCCTAAAATCGTCTGAGATTGTCGGGTTGCGCCCTATATTCAGCATCCCCTTGTAACGCTTACCATCTATGGTGATCAGCACAGCATAAACCCCTTCTCCGGGTAGTAGCTTCAACGGATCATCAACCTGTACATTAGCTGTTGGATAGCCTATCTTC
>JAVBOE010000035.1:0-16627 GCA_031550925.1 Bacteroidales bacterium
AACCTACATAAGGTCGGTACGCTTGCTCGTATTTTAAAGATTATTGAAATGCCCGATGGCGCAATTACTGCTGTACTACAAGGCACTCACCGATTTGAGATTGAAGAAGCCGTTGAGAACGACAGCTACCTCATGGCAAGAGTAAAGTATCTCAAAGAAGAAAAACCAACACAACCGGATGCCGATTACGAAGCAATAGCTGATTCCATAAAAGACTTGGCATTAAAGATTATTCGTCTTTCTTCGCATTTACCGCAAGAGGCGTCTATCGCAATAAAAAATATCGAGAGCAAAAGCTTTCTTATAAACTTTGTTGCTTCTAACGCTGAATTTAGTAAGCTTTCGGAGAAACAAGAACTACTAGAAATCGGTTCGTTAAAAGACAGGGGTTATAAGCTGCTAGAGATTTTGAATAAAGAAATTCAGCTGCTGGAAATTAAAGACGATATACAGCGCAAAGTTCGCAGCGAGATAGATCAGCAGCAAAGAGAGTACTACCTCAACCAGCAGATGAAAACCATTCAGGATGAATTGGGTGGAGGTCCGGCAGAACAAGAGATTGAAGAGTTTAGAAGGCGCGCCGAGCAAAAAAAATGGTCGAAAGAGGTTAGCGATTACTTTGATAAGGAGCTGGAAAAGTTGGAGCGTATGAGTCCTCATGCAGCCGAATTCTCCATGCAGATAACCTACCTACAGCTGATGCTAGACCTTCCGTGGAATGAATACACCGAAGATCAGCTTGATATAGATCATGCTCAGAAAGTACTGGATGAAGACCACTACGGACTTGAACAAGTAAAAGAAAGAATTCTTGAACATCTTGCTGTTATTAAGCTTAAAGGCGATCTGAAATCTCCTATTATATGCCTATATGGCCCTCCGGGAGTTGGTAAAACTTCGCTGGGAAAATCTGTAGCTCGCGCATTAGGTAGAGAGTACGGACGTATTTCGTTAGGCGGATTACATGATGAGGCAGAAATTCGCGGTCATCGCAAAACATATATTGGTGCAATGCCGGGAAGAATCATACAAACTATCAAGCGCTGCAAGTCATCAAACCCTGTCATTATTTTGGATGAGATAGATAAGGTAGGAAAAGATTTTAGGGGAGATCCGTCTTCTGCATTGCTTGAGGTGCTTGATCCCGAGCAAAATTCGGCATTCCACGATAACTATCTGGATGTAGATTACGACCTGTCTAAAGTGCTATTTATAACTACGGCTAACGATATATCTACCATAAACACTGCTTTGCGTGACCGTATGGAGATGATCAACATGAGTGGCTATCTGGTTGAAGAAAAAATACAGATAGCAAAGCGTCATCTTGTGCCAAAACAAATGGAAGCGCACGGTATTCCCAAAGAAAGCATAGAGCTGAAAGAAGATGTGCTGGAGCTGGTTGTTGACAGCTACACCAGAGAGTCGGGAGTTCGTGCACTAGATAAAGAAATTGCCAAGCTAATGCGCTACTATGCAAAGCAAATTGCGGCAAATGGCAAATACAATAAAGTCGTTCGTAGCGAAGATATTCGTAAAATACTCGGTGTTCCAAGATTTTTAAAAGACGAGTATGAGGGTAACGACTTTGCGGGAGTAGTTACCGGACTTGCATGGACACAGGTAGGTGGAGAAATTTTGGTTGTAGAAACCAGCTTAAGTCATGGTAAAGGAAGGCTAACTATAACCGGAAACCTTGGGGATGTGATGAAAGAGTCTGCCACTATTGCACTAGAGTATATTAAGTCGCACGCTATGCAAATTGGCATAAGCCCCGATATTTTTGAAAAGTGGGACTTACACCTGCATGTACCGGAAGGGGCTATTCCAAAAGACGGACCATCGGCAGGTATTACTATGGCAACAGCTATAGCATCTATATTCACTCAGCGTAAGGTTAAGCGTAATATTGCCATGACCGGAGAAATTACATTACGAGGAAAAGTACTCCCTGTTGGCGGCATTAAAGAAAAGATATTAGCAGCAAAACGGGCAGGTGTAAAAGAAATAATCTTGTCGGAAGAAAACAGAAAGGACATTGAAGAAATTAAAGATATATACATTAAGGGTCTTAAGTTTAATTATGTAAATACTGTTTCGGATGTTTTGGATATAACGCTACTAAAAGAAAAGATAAAAAACCCGATTGTTATAAGCTACTAGTAGATACAGAATCACGAGAAAGCCCCCTCCCAACCTCCCCCCCATGAGGACAGGAGAAGGACAGCACCGAATTAAGTATGCTGCTCCTTACAGCGCAGGCTTAAAAACCCCTCCTATTGGGAGGGGTTTGGGGTGGGCTCTTTAAACTTTTTAAACAATTATGTATATGTCTTCTACCTTATATCTTATTCCTACAACGCTTGGTAATGTTAGCCTAGATTGCTGTATTCCGAATCGGGTAATAGAGAGAACCCAATCGCTAAGACATTTTATAGTAGAAGATGTAAGAACCGCTCGTCGCTACCTATCTAAGCTTGGAATGCTTGTTTCTATTGATGAGTTGAACTTTTATGAGCTAAACGAACATACAAAGTCAGAAGAATTATACACTCTCTTGCAACCTTTAATTGAGGGGAACGATGTTGGTCTCATGTCAGAAGCGGGTGTTCCGGCCATTGCCGACCCAGGTAAAGATATAGTATATATTGCGCATCAGAAAGGTATTAAGGTTATTCCACTAGTTGGACCATCGTCTATACTGCTGGCGTTAATGGCTTCAGGACTTAACGGTCAAAATTTTGCGTTTAACGGTTATCTCCCTATAAAAGATCATGACCGAATACAGCAAATACGTATGCTGGAAAAGCGTTCTATCCAAGAGCAGCAGACACAGGTTTTTATAGAAGCACCCTACCGTAACACTAAGCTGCTTGAGGCTTTTTTTGCTGCTTGTAGCAACAACACCATGCTATGTATTGCCGTAAACCTAACGCTAGACGACGAATACGTGCAAACCCAGCCAATTGCTTACTGGAAAACTCACATGCCAGATATAAATAAAAAACCTTGCATTTTTATCATGCAAGGCTGATTTTATTCTCTATTTTATTTATAAAGCCTATTCTGTACTATGCTTACCAATTTTTAACAGCGAAATATAAAATACCATAGATGCGTAGTTGGGTCCTGCATTATCTTTACCCAATACCCCATAACCCCACGGCGAAGTAAACATAACAACAGCAGAAGAACCCGCCTTCATGTTTCTTATGGCCGCTTCAAAACCTGCTACTACAGAACCACTACTACTGCCAGTTTCACTGTTACTATTACTAATAATAACCTCTAATCCGGTACTAGCATATTTTTCTACATTGTAAGAATATATATTATATTTTTTTGCCGAATCAATAATGTTGGTATCAAACATATACCCATTTAAATACCGACCGGTATATTTTACCCATACTGTATCATTATCTGCAACAACCACATCATCAGGAATAGGCTGAGGGGTTATCACCTGAAAGAAAATACCTGTAGTATCAGCACCAGACTTTCCTTTAAGTGGAACAGCTGATGAATAGTAAGCTTGTTTATAATTGAGTAATTCTTCCTCTTCGTTTGATTCAGGCAAAGAAACAACATCTCTGATCGCAATATCAAGAATAACCGGCTTACCGGTACTTACAGACGAAAGATAAGAATTTCCCGCAGCAATATTAGGATACATAATCAAACGTATCGAATCCCCTACCTTAGTGTACTTTTTCATAGCATCTGCAATTCCTGTCGGAATATATCCATGGTCATCGCCCATAGCATAGTAATCCGGCCTATAGTAAGTAAAATAGCTGAACGTATTATACTGTTTTGCTACATCTTTAGAAGAAGTATATATAAGGGTACCGTCTTGTGTTTTAGATGATATATCATATCTAATCCATTTATTATCTGCCGGAGTGGCACCACTCGCTGCAGTTCTTATTGGTATGTAATAATAGCCCATTTCTGCTTGAACTGGCCATGTATTACGGTCCTTACCGTATGTTACAACCATATATGCATCTAAAAGATTTTTCTGAATTGCTTCTCCACTCACACTTTCTTCTTTTGCACAAGACGAAAAAAGAAAAGAAAGAACAATTATACTTGCTGGTAATAGTCGGAATAACTTCATTATGATCATTATGATTTTTGAATAAGCAAAAGTAAATTTTTATAGCTAATCCGACAATATATAAACAGTTTTTAATCTAATTGAGGGATGTTTAGCAGAATTTAAGGCTTATGAGCTAGAGATAGAATAGGTTATTGAGGAGGCATTTGCCCGTTAAGGGTCATTGCCAATCGTTCCACCGCATTATCAAGCCCCTTCTGAATCTTTCCTTTAAGAAACATTTTCATCATCATATTCAGCTTAATATGCAATACGATGCGCATACGGGTATCGTACGGAGCAACCTCTTTTAGCTGAATCCATGTGATAAACTCGAAAGGCATTTTTCCTGTGCCAACTATTTTAACAGTCTTATTTTCCTCTCTATCAATAATGCGAATCCCCATAGACATACCCTTTACAGTGAAGGTACACTCATCAGCTGTAGCTTGAAAGTCTTGGACCTCGGCACTAGGCGGAAGCATATCTCCAAACTTGCTAAAGTCTGATATGATACCATACACATCACTTGCGGTACGGTTAACTGCTTCTGTTTTACTTTTATACTCTTCCATCTTATTTTTTCCAAGTTGATGGTGATTCTCGCCACTCTTTCAGGGTATCTAACTCTTCGCTCTTTACATACCCCAACTCAATAGCTTGCTCAATAAGCGTATTGTAATCGCTAAGAGTATAGAGTAGACAATCGTTAGACTCCATTTGTTTACGGGCAATATCAAAACCATAGGTAAAGATGGCTACCATACCCAGTACCTCGCATCCTGCTTTGCGTATGGCATTCACAGCAGCAATACTGCTCCCTCCTGTAGAAATCAGGTCTTCAACAACCACAACTCTTTTTCCTTCAGGCAAGTCACCTTCAATAAGATTTTCTAATCCATGTGCTTTAGGAGCGGAGCGAACATATACAAAAGGTTTACCTAACGCTTCTGCAACCAGCACCCCGTGAGCTATAGCTCCGGTTGCCACTCCGGCTATTACATCTACATCTGTAAACTTATCAGCTATTAAAGAAGCAAATGCTTTATAGATTGTTTTACGAATATCCGGGTACGAAAGCGTTTTCCTATTATCGCAATATATTGGAGAATGCCATCCCGATGCCCAGGTAAAATAATTTGCAGAGTCCAGCTTAATTGCCTTAATTTGTAGTAAGTCTGTTGCTACTCTTTTTGCTATATCTTCCATATGTTAAATTAAGATACGCAAAGATAATTAAAATTAGCGGACTGCATGATATTTTCTGCAAGGCAGACAAATTAAGGGCTACAGCAATGCTTAAGATATTTTTCGACAAAAGGCATATCTCAATAAGTTCGGATTACGAAGAATGCTCTAAGCTTCGTAATAGCGTGGTATATATAATACATGCACTAGATAGCATACCCTATATTTTAGATGAGTTTATTGAAAACAACCGACTGACAGATCTTTGTTTATGTACCGAAAACATAAGTGAAGATGCCACGTTTAAAGAAATTTGCAATAATTTTACAAAAGTTATTGCAGCAGGTGGATTAGTGCTGAACCTAAAAAACGAGGTTCTTATGATTTACCGTTTCAACCATTGGGACTTACCTAAAGGTTGGCACGAAAGCGATGAAACTATAGAAAAAACAGCAATCCGCGAAGTTGAAGAAGAATGCGGCTTACATGGGCTGGAGCTTGTTGCCCCGATTACTAAAACGTACCACATCTACAAACAAAACGATGTGTGGATTCTAAAAGAAACCCATTGGTTTAAGCTGCGCTACAAAAAAGACGAGCAACCTAAACCCCAAATAGAAGAAGGCATTGAAGACGTCAAATGGATTTCCATGAACAATCTTTCGGAGTACCTAGACAAAACATACCCTTCGATTAAGGAAGTTTTTAAAGCATCAAAAATACTATAGCAGATGAAAATTATATGTATTGCATGGAATTATGCCGACCATACTAAAGAGCTAGATAATACTGTTCCACCTAATCCTGTATTTTTTATAAAGCCGGACACGGCTTTGCTCCGTAATAACCAACCGTTTTATTACCCCGACTTTACAAAAAAATTACACTATGAAACAGAGCTGGTTATCCGTATAGATAAAGTAGGACGTAGCATTGAAGAAAAATTTGCGCACCGCTATTATAGCGAAGTGGGCATGGGAATAGATTTAACAGCTCGTGATATTCAGCAAGAGTGCCGTAAGAACGGTCAACCTTGGACTATTGCAAAAGCGTTTGACTATTCTGCTCCGTTAAGCCCGACATTCATTCCGCTTGAACAACTAGGTGGTACAAGAAATATTAACTTCCACATGGATTTAAATGGCGCTACTGTTCAAAAAGGTAACAGTGCAGATATGGTCTTTAGCGTAGATAAAATCATTTCCTATGTATCTCAATTTATGACGTTGAAGATTGGAGATTTAATCTTTACCGGAACACCTGCAGGCGTTGGTTCACTTAAGATTGGAGATAGAGTACAAGCATACATAGAGAAAGAGTTGCTTCTCGATTTCGAAATAAAATAGCACAAATATGACCAAGAAAAAATCACTAGACTCACTGATATTAGGCATTACTATAGGCTTTTTGCTACCTACAATAATATTCGTCGTAGTGTATCTCATTAAGTATAATTCGGGGGCATACGCCTATTTTGGTTTTAAAAGCATTTTAGGCACTATCGTTCCTAAAACGATGAGCCTTTGTGCGATTGCGAATCTTATTCCGTTTTATTTTTTCTTGCAGACAAATCGCATGCAATCTGTCAAAGGAGTGCTAATAGGCACCGTCATAATTGCAGTACTTGTATTTTTAGTATTTTTGTTTTTTTAAACCGTTAACATGAAGTACTACATAATAGCAGGAGAAGCATCGGGCGATTTGCATGGCTCTAACCTTATGAAGGGGCTGAAACAAGCAGATCCCGAAGCCGATTTTAGATTTTGGGGAGGAGACCTGATGGCTGCACAAGGTGGCACAATGGTTAAACACTACAAAGAAACTGCTATTATGGGTTTTGTTGAAGTATTAACAAACCTCAATAAAATCACCAAAAATCTTCGTTCTTGTAAAGAAGATATAGTAAACTACAAGCCCGATGTAGTAGTTCTTATCGACTATCCAGGATTTAATTTTCGCATTGCAAAATTTACCCATAAACAAGGAATTAAAACATTTTACTACATCGCACCTAAGGTATGGGCTTGGAAAGAATCGCGTGTAAAAAAATTACAGAAGGATGTAGATAAGCTCTTCATCATATTTCCGTTCGAGATTGAATACTTTAAGAAATGGGGCATTGATGCTATATATAGGGGTAACCCGCTTATCGATTCTATTGCGGACAAAACAGTAAATTCGCCCTCGTTTTCTGAATTCATCGAAAAAAATAAACTACCCAATAAGCCCATTATTGCATTCTTAGCAGGAAGTAGAAAGCAAGAGGTTAAGTACATTGTTCCACCTGTAAAAAAGTTGGTAGCGGAGTTTCCCAATTATCAATTTGTGCTTGCTGCAGCACCTTCACTCGACAAAGAGTTTTACGCCAAATACATATCTCCGGAAGATAATATTGTTCTTGTGCACAATCAAACCTATGATACACTTAAGGTTGCCGATGCTGCCATTGTTGCTTCCGGAACGGCCACGCTTGAGACTGCATTACTAAATACACCTCAGGTGGTTTGCTATGCCGGAAATAAAATATCTTACCTCATAGCAAAATTACTTGTAAAGGGCTATGTTTCGTTGGTAAACATTATCATGAATGCGCCTGTTGTAAAAGAGCTGATACAGGGCGATATGTCGGTTGAGAAAATGAAAAATGAGATACAAGCCTTACTGTTTGATAAAACATATCGTAATGCTCAGCTCGAAGCATACGAGCAACTTCGTAACTCTTTGGGAGAATACGGCTCTTCTAAACGCGTTGCCGAAGCCATGGTTGAAGAGCTGAAGAAAGATAGTAAAACATCATAATAACATTTATGTATAGTATTTTACGCAAAGAGCTATCATCGTTTTTTTCGTCGCTTACAGGCTACATAACTATTGCCATATTTCTGTTTATTATAGGATGGTTTATGTGGATTAGTCCCGGCGAACTAAATGTTCTGGATATTGGGTTAGCCAATATAGATACGCTTTTTTTTATTGCACCTTGGGTTTTCTTGATACTAGTACCAGCTACAACAATGCGCAGCTTTTCAGAAGAAAAGCGTTTAGGTACATTAGAACTCCTCCTCACCCGCCCTATTACAGATTGGCAGCTAACGTTAGGTAAATATTTTGCTGCAGTTATTTTAATACTGCTATCGTTAATTCCTTGTCTTATTTACCTTATAAGCATTTACTCTATTGCAAATCCTGTAGGTAATGTGGACATGGGTGCTATATGGGGCTCATTTATCGGTCTCTTTTTTCTAGCATCGTGTTATGCAGCAATAGGTATATTTACTTCTTCCATTACCGAGAATCAGCTGGTGGCATTTATTCTTACCGCTGTTTTATGCTTCGTGCTATTTATTGGATTTGATGGTTTATCATCATTACCATTCATGAAATCTGTTGATAGACAAATACAGCTGCTAGGTATTAACGAGCATTACAAATCTATAAGCAGAGGTGTCATAGATTCGCGTGATATATTATACTTTATAAGTGTTGCAGCCATATTTTTATCAGCAACGGTACTTAAATTAAAAGCAAGAATGAGATAGCTTAGACAAAAAGACTTGAAGACAAAAAAACATAATCCTACTTTATACTTTTTAGGAAGTATTGCTGTCATTTTGTTGTTAAACATTATCATGCAGCACTACTTCTTTCGCATAGACCTTACATCTGATAAGCGCTTTACGTTAGCACCTATTAGCAAGGAGGTAATGCAATCGCTAGACGAGCCTGTTTATATACATGTATATCTTGGTGGAGAAATGCCACTTGGCTTAAAAAAAATACGGCAATCTATCATCGAAATGCTTGATGAACTTGAGGTATATGCTAATGGCAAGTTACAGTATCAACTGATAAATCCTTCGGAAGGTTCGGAGCAAAAGCGAGATGCTATGTATCACTATTTGTATGATAAAGGGCTTCAACCCATTGTTGTACAAGAAAATGATAGTGAGGGTGGTAGCTCTCAGCGCATGATATTTCCAGGAGCCCTACTCAGCTATAGCGATAGAGAAAAAGCAATAAACTTTATCACTACCAACCATGCACTTAGCGAGGAGGATAATCTCTCGTTGGCAATTCAAAACATAGAGTTTGAGTTGGTTTCAGCAATTAGCCTTACCTCTCGCAAACAAAAACCTAAAATCGCATTTGTAGAAGGGCATGGGGAACTAGATGAATACCAATCGGGAGATATTGCAAAAGAGCTCTCTCAATACTACGCCATAGAACGGGTGGAGCTAAATGGCGAAGTTGGTGGTCTTGAAGAATACGCTGCTGTAATTGTTGCTAAACCAACACAACCTTGGAATGAATCTGATAAGTTGGTGCTAGACCAATATCTAATAAATGGCGGTAGCATTGCCTGGTTTATTGATGCGGTAAGCGTTGCAGAAGATAGCCTCTTTAATGGAGAGTTTACCTATGCTGTAAACAACGATTTACGTCTCGACGATCAGCTGTTCAAATATGGTGTAAGAATTAACCTTGATGTAGTGCAAGATTTAAGCTGTGTTGCTCGCCCTATAAATATTGCAGGGCAATCTACCAACTTGCAGCTTTATCCATTCTACTACTATCCATTGCTTTATCCGGAACAAACAAATACTATAACCAAAGGGCTGAATCTTGTTACGGCAAGATACCCTAGCACTATTGATACTGTGGGATCAAAGTTAGGTTTACAAAAAACAGTGCTATTAACATCATCGCGTTACTCTAGGGTTCAAAGAGTTCCTTTTGTACTGTCGCTTAGTCAGGTTGTAAATGAAAAAGTTTCCGAAGCAAATTTCAATCAACCTTATAATACTATTGCCGTTTTAGTGGAGGGAGAATTTCAATCTGTTTTTGCAAATCGCATCCTTACAAAGTATAATAACGGTAACTCTTTCGATTTTGTGGCAAAAGGAAAACCGGCAAAAATGGTTGTAGTAGCAGATGGCGATATCATTCAAAATGATATCAGCTACCGCAGTGGAAGCACAAGAATATTTCCTTTAGGTTATAATAGATACATGAATCAAACATTTGGCAACAAAGAGTTTATAAAGAATACTATTCTATATCTAACAGATGATAATGAGCTGCTAAACATACGAAAAAAAGATTTCAGTCTTCGCCTACTTGATAAATCAAAAGTTGAGTCACAGAAAAGTATGCTAATATTTATAAATGTTGCTCTTCCCATTATATTAGTAATACTTGTTGCCTTTATATTTACATGGTACAGAAAACGTAGGTATGCTCGTTAACCGGCATTAAAACTTTGCTTATGAAAAAAATTATCATCATAGGTGCTACATCCGGTATTGGACAAGGTTTAGCCGAATATTACTCTGCCAAAGGATGGATGGTTGGAGCAACAGGTCGTAGAGAGAATTTACTTCAAGAGCTGAAACAAAATAATCAAAACATTCACATTAAAGCATTCGACATTCTATCTACCGACAGCACTACATCTTTGCAAGAGCTGATTGACGAAATGGGTGGTGTAGATCTTGCCATTATCAGCTCAGGCATTGGATATGTAAACCCTAGTCTTGATCCAAAGCTGGAAATTGATACTGCCGAAACCAACGTTGTCGGTTTTACACGAATGGCCGATTTTCTTTACAGCTATTTCAATACGCAAGGACACGGGTATTTAGCAGCAATCAGCTCTATTGCATCAGTCAGAGGAATATATATGTGCCCTGCCTATTCCGCATCCAAAGCGTATATTGCAACCTACCTCGAAGCCTTAAGGAGTAGAGCTATTAAAGAAAAAAAGAAGAAAATAAAAGTAAGCACCATTTTCCCGGGTTTTGTAGATACGCCAATAATAGGGGAAAACACTCCAACCTTTTGGAAATCGGATGTTAAAACCGTTGTAAAACAAATTGCAGCCAGCCTGCGCCGCAAACGCCGTAAAATATACGTAACCCGCAGGTGGCGTTGGGTAGCCTTTGTATGGCGATTACTACCCTCATATATCCACGAACGGATTTTATAGCTATTTTTGCACCCTCGCTATGAAAAACGAACAACGAACTATTGCTTTTTATACATTAGGTTGCAAGCTGAACTTTTCTGAAACTTCAACGCTGGCACGTGCTTTCATTAATGCAGGATTTAAAGTTGTACCTGCATCTCACGCTGCAGATGTTTATCTAATTAACACCTGTTCTGTTACAGAATCGGCTGATAAGAAGTGCCGGCAGGCCATTCGTAAATTTATCAAGCAATCACCTACTGCAATAATTGCCGTTACAGGATGCTATGCCCAGCTGAAACCCGAAGTTATTGCAGCAATTGAAGGCGTTGACTTAGTTGTAGGTGCCGATTTAAAAGGTAACGTTGCTGAGCTGGTAAATAATATCAGGGAAAAGGGTAATGCTAGAATATTTTCGTGCGAGATTAATGAAGTGGACAGCTTTTTCCAAGCATTCTCATCCGGCGACCGTACCCGTTCATTCCTAAAAGTGCAAGATGGCTGCGACTATAAATGCTCATACTGCACTATACCCATGGCAAGAGGCAAGAGCCGCAATATACCTATTACTGATATTTTGCGAGAAGCAGAACAAATTGCAGCATCAGGAATAAAAGAGGTGGTGCTAACGGGCGTAAATATTGGTGATTTTGGCAAAACTACTGGTGAGTCGTTTTTCGATTTGATAAAGGCGTTGGATAATATAGATGGTATTGAACGTTACCGTATATCATCAATAGAGCCTAATTTACTTACGGACGAAATGATTGAATATGTTGCACGATCTACAAAATTTCTTCCGCATTTTCACATACCGCTACAGTCGGGTTCTAATAAAATATTAGGCTTAATGCGCCGCAGATATAAGCGAGAGATATTTGCATCCAGACTAGAGCATATTCGCAAGCTTATGCTCGATGCTTTTATTGGTGTAGATGTTATTGTAGGATTTCCTGGCGAAACAGATGAAGACTTCAACGACACCTATCAATTTTTAGAAGAATTAGCACCATCGTTTCTGCATATATTTCCATACTCAGAGCGCCCTAACACTTCTACGGTAAATATGGGAGATAAAGTAGATTCAGCCGTTATTAATAATCGTACTCATCGGTTAAATGAACTCTGCAAGCAGCTGCATACCGATTTTTACAAAAATAATATAGGCAAAACTGCCAACATACTATTCGAAAGTTCGAAGTATGGAAATATGATGCATGGCTTTACCGAGAACTATATAAAAGTAGAAGTCCCCTATCAAAAAAATCTATGCAACATAGTTATTTCCGTAAAGCTAACAGAATTAGCCGATAACGGTAATATAAAAGCTGATATCATTCCTGCTATTTAATAATTCTTTACCTTTCTCTCCTTAAAATTCTTTTCTTTGTATGCAAAGTAAACAGTTAGCATATTTAATTGTTTGTATATAAATTCTACTAAACACATAAAAATCTATGAAAACAGATATAGAAATTGCTCGCTCAATTGAAATGCGCCCTATTATTGAAATTGCGGAAAAATTGGGTTTACCAGTTGATGAGCTGGAACTTTACGGAAAATATAAAGCAAAAATTCCGCTTAAGCTGATTGATGAAGAGAAAGTAAAGAAAGCAAAGCTGATATTGGTTTCGGCAATATCGCCAACGCCTGCAGGCGAAGGAAAAACAACCATATCAATAGGTTTATCGCAAGGTTTAAACCGTATTGGCAAAAAAACAACCGTTGTACTTCGCGAGCCTTCGTTAGGTCCGGTTTTCGGAATTAAGGGTGGAGCAACAGGTGGAGGCTATTCTCAAGTGGTTCCAATGGAGGATATCAACTTACATTTTACGGGAGACTTTGGTGCTATCGAAAAAGCGCATAACCTTTTGTCGGCTCTGATTGACAACAACATTCAAAGTAAGAATAACACGCTGAATATTGATCCTCGTACTGTTACTTGGAAGCGTGTTATGGATATGAACGACCGATCTCTCCGTCATATTGTTGTGGGACTTGGAGGTACAACATCGGGCGTTCCTCGTGAGACGGGCTTTGATATTACCGCAGCATCAGAGGTTATGGCAATCCTTTGCCTATCAAAAGACAGAGAAGATTTAAAGAAAAGATTAGGAAATATTTTTATTGGCTATACTTACGATAAAAAACCAATATACGCTCGCGATTTAAAAGCGCATGGTGCAATGGCTGCGTTGCTAAAAGATGCCATTAAGCCAAACTTGGTGCAAACACTAGAAGGTACGCCGGCTATTATTCATGGCGGTCCGTTTGCTAATATTGCCCAGGGAACCAACTCTGTTATTGCAACAAAGATGGGGCTTTCGTTCTCCGATTATGTTGTAACCGAAGCTGGTTTTGGATTTGACTTAGGTGCAGAAAAATTTCTCGATATTAAGTGTCAATCATCAGGGCTTGCACCCGATGCCGTTGTGCTAGTTGCAACTATTCGTGCGCTACGCTATCACGGAGGGGCTCCGGTGAAAGAAGTTGGTACGCCAAATCTTGAAGCCTTAAAGAAAGGTGTTTCCAACCTCGAAAAACATATCGAAAACATGAAGCTTTTCGATACTTGTCCGGTCGTTGCAATTAACCGTTTCGTTACCGATACGGAAGAAGAAATCAACTTTGTAATAGAAACCTGTAAACGGCTTGGAGTACAAGTACGTGTTGCCGATGTATGGGCAAAAGGTGGAGAAGGCGCAATAGAGCTGGCTGAGCTTGTTGTAAAAACAGCAGAAACCTGTTTAGGTAAATACACCCCTCTGTATAATTGGGAATGGACACCTGAGAAGAAAATTGAAACTATAGCAGAAAAAATATACGGTGCTGTAGCTATAGACTATACCGCAAAAGCAAAAGCAGACTTAAAAAAAGTGTATAACCTTGGACTGGATAAGCTGGCTGTATGTATTGCAAAAACGCAAAAATCATTATCTGATAATCCCGACCTGCTTGGCAGACCAAAAGATTTCGTTGTAACTGTCCGCGAAATTGAAATTGCTGCCGGTGCCGGATTCATCATTCCAATTACGGGAGAGATAATGCGTATGCCGGGTTTACCGGATCATCCTGCTTCCGAAAATATGGATATTGACAATGACGGAGCAATAAGCGGGCTGTTCTAATTAACGAATAAATAGTGCAGGTATGCGAAGTTAGTATTAACTTCGCATATTTATTTTAAGTAGCTACAAATGGATTTTGAAAAAATATGCCTGCAAGTTTGCGAAGTGGCGCGCGAAACAGGCGAATTTATTAGAAAAGAACGGCAAACATTTTCGAAAGATAAAGTTGAGGTAAAAGGTGTTCACGACTTTGTTTCATACGTTGACAAAGCAGCAGAGAATATTATTGTAGAACATCTCAAAAGCATACTGCCTCAGGCCGCATTTCTTACCGAAGAACAAACTGTTGAAAGAACAGCTGCACCCCTTACATGGATTGTTGATCCGCTTGACGGCACAACCAACTTTATACACGGTTTATACCCCAACTCTGTTAGCATTGCTCTAATGCAAGATGAGGAAGTTGTTGTTGGCGTTGTTTACGAAGTTGGACTTGACGAATGTTTCTACGCATGGAAAGACGGCGAAGCATACCTAAATGGTAGGCCCATTAAGGTATCTGATGCCGGCACTCTCGACTCATGCTTAATCGGCGTAGGGTTTCCATACCATGATTTTTCGAGGCTAGACAAGTATTTCAGCTGCGTACGATATTTTGCAGAACACGCTCAAGCGATGAGGAGAACAGGCTCTGCTGCAACAGACCTTTCGTACGTTGCTTGCGGACGTTTAGATGCCTACTTTGAGTATAGCCTCAATCCTTGGGATGTAGCGGCGGGAGCGTTCATCGTTCAGAGAGCAGGTGGCCGTGTAGCTGATTTCTCCGGGGGCGACAGCTATATATTCGGGCAGGAAATGGTAGCCACAAATGCCAAAGTTTTCAGTAACTTTATGGCCGTAATCAGACACAATTTCGACATATAGCGCATAAAATATAGATGAATGCTATCGTATATGGTTTGTTTTGGGTAGTATTTGGCCCATTGTGTATATTGCCAACAAAAGCGATATACTTCTTATCGGACATTGCATCCATACTAAACTACTATGTTATCAGATATCGCAAAAAAACCGTCTTTAAAAATCTACGCGAATCATTTCCCGAAAAATCTCCCAAAGAAATAAAAAGCATTGCCCATAAGTTTTACAGACACCTTACAGATGTTTTTTTTGAGGATATTATCTTAATGAGGATAAGCTTCAAAAATATGGATAAGCGAACACAGTACAAAAACATAGAGCCTATAAATGAACAGTATAAAAAGGGGAAGGATGTTATACTTGTAATGGGGCACTTTGGTAACTGGGAATGGGCATCCAGCTTTGCGAGCTATACACCTTACGGACTTTGCACAGTATATAAGCAGCTTAAAAATCCATATTTCGACCGCTTCTTTAAGCGATTACGTAGCCGTTTTGGCAATCAGCTATTCGAAATGAAAGAGAGCTTCCGGTTAACTTATGCCCGCAAACAAAACAACATACCAACAGCATTGGCTCTTATTGCAGACCAGTCTCCGATGTGGCAGGAAATGAAATATTTTACAAACTTCCTAAATCATCCTGGGACGCCAATTTTACTTGGTCCGGAGCGTATTGCAAAAGCACTAGATATGGCTGTATTTTTTACCTACGTTACAAAACCAAAACGTGGACATTACGTGCTTGAGTTCATTCCTTTATTTGAAGAAGTAAAAGACTTACCACCCCATGCCATTACAGAAGCCCATGTTCGTATGCTGGAAAAAAATATACAACACTCTCCCGAGCTATGGTTGTGGTCTCATAAGCGTTGGAAACGAATGGAATGGGATATGCCTGAGCATATAGAGCATGAACGAATGATAAAAGAGCAACGCAAGAATCATGAAAAAGACGCTACTCATCATTAGCATTATTATCGGCATTTTGCTTTGTATTGATGCTATTGTGTTGCTAACATTTACGCAAAGCTTTGGTAATATACTCATACTATGTGTAGGTATGATATTTGTACTGGTAGGTATATACTACAACCGATTCTGCAAATGGTTACAAAAGCTAACCAAAAGAGCTATGGCTATATGTATCCCTGTATGCATTATAATGATTGGCTTTATAGCCATAAAAGGAAATGTACACAACGTAATGTTCTCAGAAGATTATGTAATTGTACTAGGCGCAGGATTAAAGGGAGAAAAAATCCTACTCTCTTTACAAAAAAGACTCGATAAGTGCGTTGAATATATGGAACTCAACCCTAATGCAACCGTTATTGTAAGCGGAGGACAAGGTAGCGGAGAAAGCATTCCGGAAGCGTTGGCA